>NZ_JBSFIH010000016.1:0-161764 GCF_053597455.1 Streptomyces sp. NPDC001393 | reverse complement strand
CTACAGCGGCACGCAGAACTGGAAGGCGTGGTTCTTCGGCTCACTCGACGCCGGGAACTTCCTCACCGTCGACAAACCGCCGGTCGCCGACATGGCCGTGCCGTCGGCCGGTCAGGGCTTGAGCACGAGTGTGTCGCTCGTGCTCTTGTCGACCGCGCCGGACGAGAACGACCAGGGCAGCAGCTCGCCCTTGGCCCACAGGCTCGTCTGGTCCGTGTAGTGCGCGCTGAAGGCGTGCCCGGAGGCCCCGGTCAGGTTGATCCACCTGGACTTGTCGAAGTCGGCGAGGTTGACGACCATCCGCATGGACGGCACCCAGACCACGCCGTAGCCGCCGGCGGCGTTCCAGCCGGTCGCGTTCACCGTGGCCTCGCCGCCGCTGAGCCTCCAGGGGCCGCGGTTGAGGATGTACTGCAGCACCTTGGGGCCGTCGGTGCCGAGCGTCTGGTTCTTCAGGAACAGGCGGTGCAGCCGGCCCCAGTTCCAGGTGTCGATGTCCTTGCCGAGCTTGGCGGTCAGCTCCCAGCGGGCGTCGATCATGGCCCGGGCGAAGAGCTGGTCCATGTTGTTCGCCGCGGGGCGGGTGCCCGACCTGGGGGTCTTCCACCAGTCGCTGTCCGGCTTGTCCATCAGGGTGCGCACGACCTCGAACCAGCGGTCGCCGCCGTCCGGCTGCGCCTGGTCGGTGTCGCGCTCGCCGCACTCGCGTACCTTGGTGTTGTCGTCGACGGGGCCGGTGCTGTCGATCTTGTCGACCCACAGGCACTGTCCCTGGACGCGCAGTTCCTTGGGCAGCTTGTTGCCGAAGGCGAGCTTGAGGATGTTGCGCCAGACCGCGTTGAAGTAGGCGGCCGCCGCGGAGTCGGACTCCTGGGTGTAGTCCCAGCCCTCCAGCAGCTTCTGCGCGTCGCGCACGTTCTTGTCGTCGAGGTTGATCTTCAGCAGCCTGGGCACCAGGAGCTTGGCGATCTCGCTGCTGTTGTCCAGCTGCATCTGCCGCATGTCGTCGGTCGAGATCTTGCCGCCGTCCTTGATCTTCGACTCGATCAGGTCGGTGATGCGCTGGCTGCGGGTGCCGTAGCCCCAGTCGGTGGTGAGGGTGTACGGGTACTTGGCCTTGTCGACCACGGCCTGGTTGGCGGTGACGATGTAGCCGCGCTTGGGGTTGTACTCGTAGGGCAGCTCGCTCTGCTTGATGAAGCCGGTCCAGCGGTACTTCGAGTCCCAGCCCGGGGCCGGGATGGAGCCGTCGTCCACCGAGGAGCGCGTGGGGATCTTCCCGGGCAGCGTGTAGCCGATGTGGCCGGCGGTGTCGGCGTAGACGAGGTTCTGCGAGGGCACGTCGAACAGGGCGGCCGCCTGGCGGAACCCGCTCCAGTCCGCCGCCTTGTCGAGGGCGAACACGGCGTCCATGGAGGTGCCCGGGTCGAGCGCGGTCCACCTCAGGGCGATGCCGTAGCCGTCGCCGCGGTCGGGGGCGGAGGTGTTGACCGTGGCCCGCTTGCCGACCTGGACGAGTTCGTCGTCACGGTCGGACAGCAGCGGCATCCCGTCCTGGGTCTGGCGCACGACGATCGTCTTGGCGGAGCCGCCGGCGACCTTGATGGTCTCCTCGCGGGTCTTGAAGGGCCGGATCTTGCCGTCGTACAGGTAGCCGTTGGCGCTGACCTTCTCCAGGTAGAGGTCGGTGACGTCGACCCCGGAGTTGGTCATGCCCCAGGCGATGTCGGCGTTGTGGCCGATGATCACACCGGGCATGCCGGCAAAGGTGTAGCCGGTCACGTCGAACTGGCACGTGCTGGAGACGGTGCGGCAGTGCAGGCCCATCTGGTACCAGACGGACGGCAGCGAGGCCGACAGGTGCGGGTCGTTGGCGAGCAGCGGCTTGCCGGTGATGGTGTACTTCCCGGAGACGACCCAGGAGTTGGAGCCGATGCCCTGACCGTTCACGCCGACGGCGGTCGGGACGTTGTCCAGGACGTTGTAGAGGCCCCCCAGCTGGCTTGTGAGCGACGAACCGCTCGCGGCCGAGGCGGAGGAGCCGGTCGTGCCCCTCGTGCCCGCAGAGGCGCCCGTGATGCCCCCGGTCGTGCCGGACGTGCCCGTCGTGCCGGCGGTCGTGGAGGCGCCCGTGGCGCCGCTCTGCTGGAAGGACTTGGTCAGCGCGTTGTACTGACCCTCCTGCACGATCGGCTTGTTGCGGGTGTAGGGGTACTCCGGGTACAGGTCCTGGATCTGCTGCGGGCCGAGCCGGCTGGTCATCAGGGCGCGGTCGATCTCGTCCTGCATGTTGCCGCGCAGGTCCCAGGCCATCGCCTTCAGCCAGGAGACGGAGTCGACCGGGCTCCACTGCTCCGGCTTGTAGTCGTTGGTGAGGCCCAGGGCGGCGTACTCCAGGGAGATGTCCTTGCCGTCCTTGCCCTGGAGGTAGGCGTTGACGCCCTTCGCGTACGCCTGGAGGTACTTCTTCGTGGCGGCCGACAGCTTGGTGTCGTACTCCTGCCTGGCGATCCGGTCCCAGCCGAGGGTGCGCAGGAACTCGTCGTTCTTGACCTGGCTCTTGCCGAACATCTCGGACAGGCGCCCGGAGGTCATGTGCCGGCGCACGTCCATCTCCCAGAACCGGTCCTGCGCCTGGACGTAGCCCTGCGCCATGAACAGGTCCTCGTCGGAGGACGCGTAGATCTGCGGGATGCCGTTGCCGTCCCGCTTGACGTCGACCGGCCCGGAAAGGCCCTGGAGCGTGATCGTGCCCTTGGTCTGCGGGAAGGAGGCGCGGACGGTACTGATCGACCAGTACGCGCCGTAGGCGATGCCTCCGATGATGGCCAGTACCAGGACCAGCACCATCAGTCGGGCTTTGCGCCCCTTCTTCCTGCCGGACTTTGCGGGCGCGGCACCGGTGGTGGCGGTGTCACCCGTTGTGGCGGTGGTGTTGGGGGGCATCGCTGTCCTTGCTGTCCTAACGCGAGCGGCAGGTCGGGCTGTGACTTTGAATGAGCGCTGGAGCAACCATAGGCGCAGGGCCCAGTCCCGCTGGACGCGGAGTCGGGAACCAGCGCGTACGAGCGTTCGATCTTGCCCCGGCGAGCGTCAAGAAAGCGTCAAGACTTAGGTAAGGTAACGAAGTACTTGGGTGCGGTGCGCCGCAGCCCCGGATCTTGTGTACGTGAGCCCGCGCCCCGGCGCGCGGGCCAAGGAAGGGAACCGCCGCTGACTGTCCACCACCTCAACCAGCTCCTGCTCGTCTGCTCCCTGGTGCTGCTCGTCGCCGTCGCGGCCGTGCGGATCTCCACCCGCAGCGGGCTCCCCAGCCTGCTCCTCTACCTGGGGATCGGCGTCCTCATGGGCCAGGACGGCATCGGGCACATCCACTTCAACAGCGCCGCGCTGACCCAGGTCATGGGGTACGCGGCCCTGGTCGTGATCCTCGCCGAGGGCGGTCTCGGCACGAAGTGGAAGGAGGTCAGGCCGGTCCTGTCGTCCGCCTCCGTCCTGGCGACCTTCGGCGTCGCCGTCAGCGTGGGTGTCACCGCGGCGGGCGCGCACTACCTGGTCGGGCTGGAGTGGCGGCAGGCGCTCATCGTCGGCGCGGTGGTGTCGTCGACGGACGCGGCGGCGGTCTTCTCGGTGCTGCGCAGGGTTCCCCTCCCCGCGCGCGTGATGGGCACGCTGGAGGCGGAGTCCGGCTTCAACGACGCCCCGGTGGTCATCCTGGTCCTCGCCTTCTCCACGGCCGGCCCGGTCGAGCACTGGTACCTCCTGCTGGGCGAGATCGCCCTGGAGCTGGCCATCGGCGCGGCCGTAGGACTCGCGGTGGGCTGGTTCGGCTCCTGGGGGCTCAAGCACGTGGCCCTGCCGGCCTCCGGCCTCTACCCGATCGCGGTCATGGCAATCGCCGTGACGGCGTACGCCGCCGGCGCCCTGGCGCACGGCAGCGGCTTCCTGGCCGTCTATCTGGCCTCGATGCTGCTCGGCAACGCCAAGCTCCCCCACTGGCCGGCCACGCGCGGCTTCGCCGAGGGGCTCGGCTGGATCGCCCAGATCGGCATGTTCGTCCTGCTCGGCCTGCTGGTCACCCCGCACGAGCTGGGCGACGACGTCTGGCCCGCCCTGGTCATCGGGCTGGTCCTGACCATGGTGGCCCGCCCACTGAGCGTGGTGCTCAGCCTGGCGCCGTTCCGGGTGCCGTGGCAGGAGCAGACGCTGATGTCGTGGGCGGGACTGCGCGGCGCCGTACCCATCATCCTGGCGACGATCCCGATGGTGAACGGCGTCCCCGGCAGCCGCCGCATCTTCAACATCGTCTTCGTGCTGGTCGTGGTCTACACCCTCGTCCAGGGGCCGACGCTGCCCTGGCTGGCGCGCACGCTGCGCCTCGGCGAGGCGGGCGAGGCCTCCGACCTCGGCATCGAGTCGGCGCCCCTGGAGCGGCTGCGCGGACACCTGCTCTCCGTCACGATCCCCGAGGGCTCCCGGATGCACGGCGTGGAGGTCAACGAGCTGCGGCTGCCTCCCGGGGCCGCGGTCACCCTCGTCGTCCGCGAAGAAAAATCGTTTGTTCCGCTGCCCACGACAGTGCTGCGCCGGGGCGACGAGCTGCTGGTCGTCGCCATCGACCCGGTCCGCGACGCGGCGGAGCGACGACTGCGCGCAGTCGCGCTCGGCGGCAAGCTGGCGGGCTGGCTCGGCACGAACGGAGCGGGCAGCGCGCGTTGACGGCGCGTTCCACACGGTGAACGCCCCATGAAATCCCAGGTGGCCTGTCGCGTGGTGCTCGTTTTCACAGCCGTACCGGCGGATGATCCCTGTACCATGAAGGCACACACTGATCGAACCAACTCTGCCTGACGCAGAGCTGGCGCGACCGTATGGCGGCCGTGTCGCCCCCACACCCTGACGTGGGCGCCGGTATCTACCGCAGTCCGCGCAAGAGGACAGCTCTCGGCACCCGGGCCGCACGAGGCCCGCGCTACCAGGCGGCAGAAAGGCACGGGCCGTGGGATCCACGGTCACCACCACCGAACCGGAGAAGACCTCGCCGGCCTCGTCCCGCCCGGGATACGGACAGCTGCTGCGCACCCGCGGCGCCTGGACCTTCCTGCTCCCCGGCTTCGCAGCGCGCCAGCCGTTCGCGATGCTCACCATCTCCATCGTGCTGCTCGTGCAGCACACCACCGGCTCCTACGGCGCCGCGGGCGCCGCCGCGGCCGCCACCGGTGTGTCCATGGCCCTGTTCGCGCCGTACAGCGGACGCCTCGCCGACCGCCACGGCCAGCGCGCCGTGCTGATCCCCGGCGTGCTGGTGCACACGCTGTCCGGACTGACACTGACGGCGCTCGCCCTGGCGCACGCACCCCTGTGGGCGCTGTTCCTGGCGGCCGTCCCGACCGGCGCCTCGGTGCCGCAGGTCGGACCCATGGTGCGTGCGCGCTGGGGCGTGAAGCTGCAGGGCTCGCCCCTGATGACCACCGCCGCGGCGTTCGAGTCGGTCACGGACGAGCTGACCTTCGTCCTCGGTCCGCTGCTGGCGACCGCGCTGTGCACCGGGGTGACGCCGGCGGCCGGCCTGCTCACGGAGGGCGCGCTGACCCTTGTCGGCGGTCTGCTGTTCGCCGCGCAGAAGGGCACGCAGCCGCCGGTGACCGCCGAGAGCGGGCACACGCGCGTGCAGCACGCCTCCGCGCTGCGCGTGCCGGGCGTGCGCGTGCTGGTCGTGACCTTCCTGGGCATCGGGTCCGTCTTCGGCGGCATGCAGGTGGCACTCGCCGCGTTCACCCAGTCGATCGGCGAGCCCGGCCTGAACGGTGTCCTCTACGGCGTCTTCGCCGCCGGCAACATGCTGTCCGGCGTCGTCTGCGGCGCGATCGCCTGGAAGACCGCCCCCCAGCACCGCCTGGTCGTCGGCTACACGGCGCTCGCGATCGTCGCGTCCGCCCTGTGGACGGCGCACTCGGTGCTGCTGCTCGCCGGGCTCGGCCTGCTGGTCGGCATGTGCATCGCTCCGGCGCTGATCACCGGCTACACGCTGGTCGAGGGCCTGGTCCCGGCCGCCGCCCGCACCGAGGCCTTCACCTGGCTGACCGGCGCCGTCGCGCTCGGGCAGGCGGCCGCCGTCACGGTCGCCGGACAGCTGGAGGACCGGCTGTGGAACGGCGCGGGATTCCTGGTGCCGATGGGCGGCACGGCGCTCGCGCTGGCGACCCTGCTGGCGCTGCGGTCGCGGCTGGTCGCGCGGCCGCAGAACCGTACCGTCGCACGTGGCGTCGGTCACCGCGTGCCGGTGGCGGTGGACTGATCCCCGGGAATGCGTCACTATGGACCGTCGTTAGCACTCATTGAGTGAGAGTGCCAGGAGGAAGACAGTGCCGACCTACCAGTACCAGTGCACCGAGTGCGGCGAGGGCCTCGAGGCGGTGCAGAAGTTCACCGACGACGCCCTGACCGAGTGCCCCAGCTGCGGTGGCCGCCTGAAGAAGGTGTTCTCCGCGGTCGGCATCGTCTTCAAGGGCTCCGGCTTCTACCGCAACGACTCCCGCGGCTCCACGTCGAGCAGCAGCCCGGCGTCGAAGTCGTCGAGCACGTCGTCGGCCGACTCGAAGCCGTCGTCCTCGGCCTCGTCCTCGTCCGACTCGAAGTCTTCCTCGTCGAGCACCACCAGCAGCTCCGCGGCCTGACTTCTCCCTCCCCGGACCCTGCCGTCGTACGACGGCAGGGTCTTCGGCGCTTCCCGGGGGCGCTCCCCCGTGGCATCCCGGCGGCGCTCCCCCCATGGCTTCCCGGCACCGCTCCCCCACGGTTTCACCGCCCGCTAGTGTGCTGGTCATGGCGAACGCAGAGATCGGCGTGATCGGTGGCTCGGGCTTCTACTCGTTCCTCGACGACGTGACCGAGGTCCAGGTGGAGACCCCCTACGGGCCGCCCAGTGACTCCCTCTTCCTCGGTGAGATCGCCGGCCGGCGGGTCGCCTTCCTCCCCCGGCACGGCCGCGGCCACCACCTGCCGCCGCATCGCATCAACTACCGCGCCAATCTGTGGGCGCTGCGTTCGGTCGGCGTCCGGCAGGTCCTCGGCCCGTGCGCGGTGGGCGGGCTGCAGCCCGAGTACGGCCCCGGCACCCTGCTCGTGCCGGACCAGTTCGTGGACCGTACGAAGTCCCGGGTGCAGACGTACTTCGACGGGTTGCCGCTGCCCGACGCCACCGTGCCGAACGTCGTGCACGTCTCCATGGCCGACCCCTACTGCCCCACCGGACGGGCCGCGGCCCTGAAGGCCTCCCGGGGGCGGGACTGGGAGCCGGTGGACGGCGGAACGCTGGTCGTGGTCGAGGGGCCGCGCTTCTCGACACGTGCCGAATCGTTGTGGCACCGGGCGCAGGGCTGGTCGGTCGTGGGCATGACCGGTCACCCGGAAGCGGCGCTCGCCCGGGAACTTCAGCTGTGCTACACGTCTCTGACCCTGGTCACCGACCTCGATGCCGGCGCGGAGACCGGTGAGGGCGTCTCGCACGAGGAGGTGCTCCGGGTGTTCGCGGCCAATGTGGACCGGCTGCGCGGCGTGCTGTTCGACGCGGTGGCGGCCCTGCCGGAGAGCGGGGCACGGGACTGTCTGTGCGCGAACGCGCTGGGCGGCATGGATCCGGGCTTCGCGCTGCCGTAGCGCATCACGGGCTGGGGAGGGTCGATGGCCTGGGGCAGTAGGCGGGCCGGGGACGGTCGGCGGCATGGGGAGGGTCGGCGGGCTGGGGACGGTCGGCGACGGCCTGTGGGCGGTCGGCGGCATGGGGAGGGTCGACGGTCTGTGGACGGTCGGCGACGGCCTGTGGACAGTCGAGTGGAATTCCCCGTTCGGGTGGGCGAGTTGTCCACATTCCGTTGGTGATCCACCGGCTCCGGCGGGATTCGGCGCGAGGCCTCATCGTGGGCTCGCAAACCGAATTCCTCGTCGCAGGCGGTGATCCCCGTGCCTTGGTCCTCGTCGTCCCCGAATCCCTCGCCCCGTCCCTCCTCGCCCTCTTTTCCGCCTCCCCTCCGGCTTCCCCGTCCGCTGGGCACGGACGCCCCGGCGACCTGTGAGGTCCCGCAGTTCCCGCCGGTGCGGGTGCGCGGCGGGCGGTATCAGCTGCAGCGGCTGGTACGGCACCGCAGGCGGGCCGTCGCGGCCGGCCTCGCGGTGACCGCGGCCGCGCTCGTCGCCGCCGGGCCGCGCACGGGGGCCGCACCGCATCGTGCGGAACAGGCCCGGAACCACCCGGTCACCGTGCCCGTACGCCGGCACGCGGCGGTGGACGTGGTGACGGCGCCGGTACGGATCGCCGACGCGGCCACCGTCCGGCTGCTACGGCCCGGCGACCGCGTCGACGTCATCGCCGCCGGTGATCCGTCGGCCGGGGGCGTCGCACGAGTGCTGGCGCGCGGTGTCCGGGTGACCGAGGTTCCCGAGCCGCTTCAGGACGGGGCCGGGAACGGGGCGCTGGTCGTGCTGTCGGTGCCGCGTGACACGGCGGCGCGGCTCGTCGGTGCGAGCGCCACGGCACGCCTGGCGGTGACACTGTGCTGAACCGACTCGGACGCTTTCTCCGTGGCCTGCTGTCAAGTCGCTCGATCGACCGACGGGACTGGACACGATGGCGGGACCGTGTCGTAGGTTGCGGAGCGTTTCGTTCCACACCCTGCGCATGCGAGGAGAGTCCCCGAGGTGAGCGAGAAGAAGGAACCGAGCGTCTGGCAGGGCTTCAAGGCCTTCCTGATGCGCGGCAACGTCGTCGATCTGGCAGTCGCGGTGGTCATCGGCGCGGCCTTCACGAACATCGTGAACTCGGTGGTCAAGGGGGTCATCAACCCGGTCGTGGGTGCGATCGGCACGCAGAACCTGGACAACTACAGCTCGTGCCTGAACTCCTGCCATGGGACGCAGGGCATCCGGCTGATGTGGGGCTCCGTCCTCGGTTCCGCACTGAACTTCCTGATCACCGCGGCGGTGGTGTACTTCCTGATGGTCCTGCCGATGGCGAAGTACCTGGCGCGGCAGTCGGCCCGCAAGGCGGCGCGGGAGGGCACCAAGGAGGTCATCGAGGTGACCGAGCTGGAGGTGCTCAAGGAGATCCGCGACGCGCTGGTCGCGCAGCGTGGACCGGGACACGACGAGCGCTAGCGGCGCCGCTGCGGACGGCTCAGAGGTGGTGGGGCGGCTTCTCGTCGAGGAAGCGCTTCAGGTCGGCGGCGCTGTCGCCGTCCGTGCGCTCGCCCCACCCGCGGTCGGTGTCGTCCGAGGACTGCTGGTCCAGCGGGTCGTCGAAGACCAGCGCGGGCTTCGGGTCACGGGGCTCGGATTCGGGGGCGGTGCGCATGCCACAAGGGTACGGCCCCGGTGCACGCGCCCACGCGCGTCCGGCATCCCCGCCGGGCGAGCCGCCTGTGCCTGCGTTCCCTGTCCGCCAGTGCCTTCGCAAGGCCTTCCAGCGGCTTTTCTGGTGTGCTGAGAGGCATGACGTCGAGTTCCGCTCCGGCCCCCGCTTCCTCGGGCGCACCCCAGTCCTCCGGACCGCTGCGACGGCTCGTCGCGCGCGGGCGCGACGAGGCGCACCGGGTCTCCTCGCCGCTGGAGCTCTTCTTCGACCTGTGCTTCGTCGTGGCGATCGCGCAGGCGGGCGGGCAACTGGTGCACTCCGTCGCCGCGGGGCACGCGGGCGACGGAATCCTCAACTACGCGATGCAGTTCTTCGCCATCTGGTGGGCGTGGATGAACTTCACCTGGTTCGCCTCGGCGTACGACAACGACGACGCGCTCTACCGGGTCGTCACCCTGGTGCAGATCGCCGGCGTCCTGGTGCTGGCCGCCGGCATCTCCCGGGCCTTCCAGCAGCACGACTACCTGGTGGTCTGGATCGGCTACGTGATCATGCGGCTGGCCATGGCCACGCAGTGGCTGAGAGCCGCGAGATCGGCCGAGAGCGCCGAGAGAACGCTGGCGTTGCGGTACGCGTGCGGCGTGCTCCTGTGCCAGGTCGGCTGGCTCGGACTGTTGCTGCTGCCCGGCCCCGCGCGGCCCTGGGTGTTCCTGGTGATGGCGATCGCGGAGATGTGCGTGCCGCTGTTCGCCGAGAAGGACTACGCGACCTCCTGGCATCCGCACCACATCGCCGAGCGGTACGGCCTGTTCACCATCATCGTGCTCGGCGAGACGGTCGCCGCGGCGACCGTCGCCGTCAAGGGGGCCTTCGACGAGCACAACGCACTGGGCGAGCTGCTGCCGATCGCGGCGGGCGGGCTCCTGATCGTCTTCTCCGCGTGGTGGATCTACTTCGTGGTGCCCATCCACGGCCACCTGCGCACCAGCGGTCAGGCGTTCCTGTGGGGTTACGGCCACTACCTGATCTTCTCCTCCGCCGCGGCGATCGGCGCCGGCCTGGAGGTGACCGTGGAGCACGCGGTGGGCAGGACCCAGATCTCCACGCTGTCCGCGTCGGCAGCCGTGACGCTGCCCACGGCGCTGTATCTGCTCACCGTCTGGGCACTCCACTCGCGGCACTTCAAGGTCGGCATCGCCCAGCAACTGGTACTGCCGGTCACGGCGCTGCTGGTGATCTGCTGCACCTTCCTCGGCGACTGGACGGTGCTCGCGGCGGGGCTGGTGTGCTCGGCGGCGATCGCGGCCGGGGTGACGCTGACGGCGCGCATGGTCCGCCGGGACCGTGCGGCGAGCGCCACCGCTGCGGCCGGCTGAGTCCTCTGAGTCCTCAAAGACGCCTGGACGGGCGAGACTGGCCGCCATGACAGTTGACGCAATCACGGACGTCGCCGGGGTGCGGGTGGGGCACGCCACCCGCAGCGGGGACGGCTGGCTCAGCGGTACCACGGTCGTGCTCGCTCCGGAGGGCGGCGCGGTCGTCGCCGTGGACGTGCGCGGCGGCGGCCCCGGTACCAGGGAGACCGACGCGCTCGACCCGCGCAACGTGGTGCAGCGGGTCGACGCGGTCGTGCTGACCGGTGGCAGCGCGTACGGGCTCGACGCGGCGTCCGGCGTGATGGCCTGGCTGGAGGAGCGGCAGCGCGGGGTGCGGGTGGGGCCGGACCCGGCGCACGTCGTCCCGGTCGTGCCCGCCGCGTGCGTCTTCGACCTGGGGCGCGGAGGCGACTTCCGCGCCCGGCCGGATGCCGCGACGGGGCGCGCGGCGGTGGAGGCCGCGGCAGCGAGTACACCGGGCGCCCGGGTGGCGGAGGGCTGCGTGGGGGCCGGGACGGGCGCCGTGGCGGGGCCGGTCAAGGGCGGCGTGGGCACCGCGAGCACGGTGCTCGACTCGGGGATCACCGTGGCCGCGCTGGTGGTCGTGAACGCCGCGGGGTCGGTGATCGAGCCCGGGACGGGGGCGTTGTACGGGGAGTTGTGCCAGGGGCGGGTGGAGTATCCCGAGGAGCGCGTGCACGAGGCCGCGCGCCGGCGCCTCGCCGAAACCGCGGCCACGCATGCGCCGCCTCCGCTCAACACGACGCTGGCGGTGGTCGCGACCGACGCGAACCTCTCCAAGGCGCAGGCGCAGAAGCTGGCGGGCACGGCGCACGACGGGATCGCGCGCGCCGTACGGCCGGTGCACCTCATGAACGACGGCGACACGGTGTTCGCGCTCTCGACCGGGGCGCGCGCTCTCGCCGGGCATCCGCTGGAGCTCAACGCCATCCTCGCCGCCGGTGCGGATGCCGTGACGCGCGCGATCGTGCGGGGTGTGCGCGCCGCCGAGTCGGTCGACGGGCCAGGTGGAGTGTGGCCGTCGTACGGGGAGTTGTACGGGGTGAGGTAGGGGTGGGGCGGGGTGGGGTGGGGTGGGGCCGGGGGGAGGGAGGGGGGAGGCGGGGGCGAGGGGAGGCCGGGAGGGACCCCCCCCGTCAGAGTTGAAATGTCGCGGTTCTGTCACGTGATCGCGTTCGTGGGAAACGAGGGGAACCCTTCCGGGCGTCGGCGCCCTCTTTCCCCACGCACTGGAACGGATCACGCACATCACATGAACCTGGAGCAGCCCGTGACATCGCCGGACATTGCAGCGCGGCGCGTACTGGGGGCCTGTGCCGCCCTGATGGTCGGCAGCCTCACCCTGACCGCTTGCGGTGGCGACGCGAGCGCCACCGACGACGGCAAGGGCGGCAAGAACTCCCCCAGGACGCCGACGGCGCAGATCGTGATCTCGGCCAAGGACGGTTCGACCGGGGCGTCCATCAACGCGACCGGCGTGAAGGTCAGCGGCGGCAGGCTGACCGACGTGAAGATGACCGTGGCGGGGACGGGACAGGCCGTGGCCGGGGTGACAGCGCCGGACGGCAGCAGCTGGAAGCCGAAGCAGCAGTTGGAGCGCGGGACGAAGTACGAGATAGACGCGACCGCGAAGGACGCCGGCGGGCGCACCACGGCGACCAAGTCCATCTTCACCACCGTCACGACGGCGAACAGCTTCGTCGGCACCTACACCCCGGACAACGGCACCACGGTCGGGGTGGGCATGCCGGTGTCGTTCACGTTCGACAAGTCGATCACCGACAAGAAGGCCGTGCAGTCGCACATCACGGTCGACTCCAGCAGCGGTCAGCAGGTGGTCGGGCACTGGTTCGGGGACCGGCGGCTGGACTTCCGGCCGCAGGAGTACTGGAAGGCCGGCTCCAGGGTCACGATGAAGATCGCGCTGGACGGGGTCCGGGGCGCGGACGGCGTCTACGGGGTGCAGAACAAGACCGTCTCCTTCACCATCGGGCGGTCGCAGGTCTCCACGGTCGACGCCGGCACGCAGACCATGACCGTGGTGCGGGACGGCAGGACGATCAAGACGATTCCGATCTCCACCGGCAGCCCGGACCACACCACGTACAACGGTCAGATGGTGATCTCCGAGAAGTTCACCCAGACCCCCATGGACAGCCGGACGGTGGGACTCGGCAACGCGTACAACATTCCGGACGTGCCGCACGCGATGCGCCTGACGGACTCCGGCACCTTCATCCACGGCAACTACTGGTACAACACGGGCAATCCGCCCTTCGGGCGGGAGGGCACCAGCCATGGCTGCGTCGGGCTCGCGGACGTCCAGGGCGGGCAGAGTGCCACGCCGGCCAGGTGGTTCTTCGACAACTCGCTCCTCGGGGACGTCGTGATCGTGAAGAACTCCCCCGACAGCACGGTCGCACCGGACAACGGCCTCAACGACTGGAACATGTCATGGAGCGCCTGGACCGCCGGAAGTGCCGCCTGAGCGGCGGTTTTTGACGCCACGTGGGGCCGCGCGGGAACTTCTCGCGCGGCCCGCGCGTTTTCCCGGCGTACGTTTTCTCGGTTCCCGGACATGATGTCCGACCGAGGGGCTACGGTATGCACCCACAAGGTGACATGCAGCAACGCCGGGAGATGTCTTGAGCGTTCCGTACGAGACGGCAGCGTACGAACCAGCCGAGTCGCCCGAGTCTCCTGAGGAGCATCTCGAGCGACTCCTCGGCCGTGCCCTGAACTCCTTCGAGCTGCCCGACGAGGTGATACGGCGGCTCGACTGCGCGCTGGCGCACGCCAGTTCGCTGCACTCCGCGTACCACAGCACGGGGCTGCACCGGGAGACGTACCGGCACACCTGGCTGCTCGCCGACGGCTCCGCGCTCACGCTGTGGGAGCTCGTCCACAACCCCACGCCGGGCGGCGCCCCGGAGAGCGAGGTGTACGTCGACGAGGAGGAGCTGCAGGCGGCCACGGCACGGCTCGGAATGCCACCGGCCACGCCGGAGTTCGAGCTGCCCGCGCTGATGCGGCTGTGGGCGATCCCGGAGCCCCGGCACGTGTTCGCCTCGGACGACTCGGCGGACCACGCGCGCCGGCTGCTGCGCCGTGCGGAGAATCCGGACCGGCCCGGTGCGCAGACGGCGGCACTGCTGGCGACGGCGACGGCGCACGGGATCACGCAGGCGTTCGGGCGCCCCGGGCGTGCCGGGCGCGCGGGACTGAGCTACGCGCTCTACGAGCACGCGTTCCTGCTGCCGGACGGCAGTGAGCTCTCCCTGTGGGAGGTGGAGCACACGGCGACGCCGGACGGCCGGCACATGTGCGAGGTGTACATGTCGGAGGACGCGGCCCGGGACGCCATGGAGCGGCGCGCGGCGCGGCAGGGCTAGTGCGCGGGCCGCGGGGCGGCCGGCGGCCCTGTCCGGTCAGTGATCGCCGAGTCGCCGTATCAGTCCGGCGAAGGCGTCCTGTTCCGCGGGGGTCAGTTCCACCTTCTCCAGCGCGGGACCGGCCTGCCGTTGGGGCGGGAGGAGCGGGAGGTGAGCAGCCGGGAGCTCTCGCAGGGCCGCCGCGCGGAAGCGGCGCAGCAGGCGTATGACGACGATCGCCCAGACCAGGCCGGCCAGGGTGAGGGCGGCGGCGCCCGCCAACTGGAGACTCGAGACATACTCTGGCATAGGCCCCAGTACACACCACGGTCCGGGACTTTGGTCCCGGACCGTGACGTATCTCGCAGGTGCCGTGAACAACTCACAGCGAACTAAAGGGACAAGACGCGGCGGGGTCGTGTGGTGGTCAGGCCGCCACGGGCTGCTTGGTCTCCTTCGTCGCGGTGGCCGCGTTCGCGGCGGGGCCGGTGGCCGTGGTCTCCGGGTTCTGCTTGCGCATGCCCTTGAGGAGGACGACCAGCGCGGTGGTGGCGCAGACGCCGGCCGCGATGGCGATGAGGTACAGGAACGGGTTGCCGATCAGCGGGACCACGAAGATGCCGCCGTGCGGGGCGCGCAGGGTGGCGCCGAAGGCCATCGACAGGGCGCCGGTGAGTGCGCCGCCGATCATCGCCGAGGGGATCACGCGCAGCGGGTCGGCCGCCGCGAACGGGATCGCGCCCTCGGAGATGAAGGAGGCGCCCAGGACCCAGGCTGCCTTGCCGTTCTCGCGCTCGGTCTGCGTGAACAGCCTGCCGCGCACGGTGGTGGCGAGGGCCATGGCCAGGGGCGGGACCATGCCGGCCGCCATCACCGCGGCCATGATCTTCATCGCCGAGTCGCTGGGGTTCGCGACCGCGATGCCGGCGGTGGCGAAGGTGTAGGCGACCTTGTTGACCGGGCCGCCCAGGTCGAAGCACATCATCAGGCCGAGCAGGGCGCCGAGCAGGATCGCGTTGGTGCCGGTGAGGCCGTTCAGCCAGTCGGTGAGGCCCTTCTGGGCGGTGGCGATGGGCTTGCCGACCACGACGAACATCAGGAATCCGACGATCGCCGAGGAGATCAGCGGGATCACCACCACCGGCATGATGCCGCGCAGCGCCGGGGGGATGCGCACCCTCTGGATGGACAGCACCACGCCACCGGCGATCAGACCGGCCACCAGGCCGCCGAGGAAGCCCGCGTTGATGGTCACCGAGATCGCTCCGCCCACGAAGCCGGGGACCAGACCGGGCCGGTCGGCCATGCCGTAGGCGATGTAGCCGGCCAGGACCGGCACCAGGAAGCCGAAGGAGACGACGCCGATCTGGAACAGCAGGGCGCCCCAGCTGTCGGCCTGGGTCCACACGAAGTGGTCCATCACCGACGGCGCCTTGTTGATCTTGTAGCCGCCGATCGCGAAGCCCAGGGCGATGAGGAGGCCGCCCGCGGCGACGAACGGAACCATGTAACTCACGCCGCTCATCAGCCACTTGCGGAGCTTGGTGCCGTAGCCCTCGGTGGAGTCGCCCGCACGCTCGACCGGCGTGCCGCCCGCAGCGGGTGCCGGCGCACTGGTCTCACCGCGCGCCGCCTTCGCGCGCACCTCCGTGATGAGCTCCGCGGGGCGGTTGATGCCCGCCTTCACCCCGACGTCGACGGTCGGCTTGCCGGCGAAGCGGTCCTTGTCGCGTACGGGGATGTCGTGCGCGAAGATCACGGCGTCCGCCGCCGCGATCACCGCCGGATCCAGCCGGGTGAAACCGGCCGAGCCCTGTGTCTCGACGACGAGTTCGACGCCCGCCTCGCGTCCCGCGTTCTCCAGGGACTCGGCCGCCATGTACGTGTGCGCGATGCCGGTCGGGCAGGAGGTGACGGCGACGATACGGAAGGGTCGGTCACCGGTGCCGGTGGCACCCGGCGCCGGGGCGGATCCACTCTCGGCGGCCGCGCCCGGTGCCGGGGCCATGGTGCCCGCTGCGGCGCCGGCGGAGGCCGCCACCGGCGCCGCAGCGGAGTCTTCGCCGGCGCCTGCAGCGCCTGCCGCGGCATTCGCGCCCGCGCGCGCTTCCCCGGCGCTCACGGAGGCGTCCGCGCCCGGTTCCGCGTCCTCGCGCCCCGCCGAAACGGCCACGCCGGCGCCCGCATCGGCTTCCGCGCCCGGCGTGGAAGCCTCCGGCGCCTGCGCCGTGCCGGGCGTCTCGTCCCCGCGGATCAGCGCCGCCGCCGTCTCCGCGTCGGTCACCGCGCGCAGCGCCGAGGTGAAGTCGGCGTTCATCAGCTGGCGGGCCAGTGAGGAGAGGATCGTGAGGTGGGCGTCGTCGGCGCCGGCCGGGGCCGCGATCAGGAAGATCAGGTCGGCGGGGCCGTCCGCGGCGCCGAAGTCGATACCGGCGGCGCTGCGGCCGAAGGCGAGGGTCGGCTCGGTGACGTGGGCGCTGCGGCAGTGCGGGATGCCGATGCCGCCGTCGAGGCCGGTCGGCATCTGCGCCTCGCGGGCTGCCACGTCGGCGAGGAAGCCCTCCAGGTCGGTCACCCGGCTCTGGGCCACCATGCGCTCGGCGAGGGCGCGCGCCGCCGCTTCCTTGGTGTCGGCGGACAGGTCGAGGTCGACCAGGTCCGCGGTGATCATGTCGCTCATCGCGGGCTCCTATGCACGCGTATCGCCCGGGGGGAGGGGTGGGCGGAAAGGGGGACGGGGGTGCGGTGGGGGGATGAGGTCGTGCGGGAGGCGGGGTCGGGGAAACTCCGCCTTCCCGAAGCGGAACGGTGGCGGCTCAGGTGGCCGGGCCGCCCCGGGGCAGCGACGAGTAACGGGGCGCCTCGCCGCTTGGGGGCCGGTGGCGTGGGGAAGTCCGGGCGTGCAGGCGTGGGGCGTGAGCCCAGGTGCCGGGTGCCGGGGCGGGTGCCACGGAGCGCGAGCCCAGTCACGGCACCGGCTCCGTCAGTTCGCGGTCGAGGGGGATCTCGGCCGTGACGGTCACCGCCGACGGGTCCACGTCGGCGGGGGTCGGCATGACGCTGCCCGGGAGCTGGACGGCGGCGGCGCCGTGGGCGACCGCGGAGGCGAGGGCCTCGGGGCCGCTGCCGCCGGCGATCAGGAAACCGGCGAGGGAGGAGTCGCCGGCGCCGACGTTGCTGCGGACGGTGTCCACCCGGGCGCTGCCGAACCAGGCACCCGCGTCCTCCACGAGGAGCTGCCCGTCGGCGCCCAGGCTCGCGAGTACGGCGTATGCGCCCATACCGCGCAGTTCCTCGGCCGCCTTCAGCGCGTCGCCCACGGTGGCCAGGGGGCGCCCGACGGCTTCCGCGAGCTCCTCGGCGTTGGGCTTCACCACGTCGGGCCGCGCGCGCAGCGCCTCCAGCAGCGCACGCCCCGAGGTGTCCAGCGCGATGCGCGCGCCTCCGGCGTGCGCCCGCGTGACGACGTCGGCGTACCACGAGGGCGCGAGCCCCTGGGGAAGGCTGCCGCAGCACGCGATCCAGTCGGCGTCGCGTGACTGCTCGCGCACGGTGTCCAGGAGGAGCTCCTGTTCGGCCGCCGACAGCTCCGGGCCCGGCGCGTTGATCTTCGTGAGCACCCCGTCGGACTCCGCGAGCGCGATGTTCGAGCGGGTGGCTCCGGCGATCGGGACCGGCGCGACCTCGATGCCCTGCGCGTCGAGCAGGTCGGCGATGAGCGCCCCCGGCGCACCACCCAGGGGCAGAACGGCGACCGTGCGCCGGCCGGCGGCCGCGACGGCGCGCGAGACGTTCACGCCCTTGCCGCCGGGGTCCATGCGCTCGGTCTCGGCACGGATGACCTCGCCGCGCTTCAGGGCCTGGACCTCATAGGTGCGGTCGAGGGAGGGGTTGGGGGTGACGGTGAGGATCATGCGCGCACTACTTCCGTGCCGCCGCGCTCGATGACGGCGGCGTCTTCGGGGCTCAGCCCGTTGTCGGTGATCAGCAGGTCCACGTCGCTCAGGTCGCCGAATCGGGCGAAGTGCTCCTGGCCGTGCTTGGAGGAGTCGGCCAGCAGCACCACGCGGCGGGCGGCGGCCACCGCGGCCCGCTTGACCGCGGCCTCGGCGAGGTCCGGGGTGGTCAGGCCGTGCTCGGCGGAGAAGCCGTTCGCCGCCACGAAGAGCACGTCGGCGCGGATCTCGCCGTACGCACGGAGCGCCCAAGCGTCCACGGCGGCGCGGGTTCGGTGCCGTACGCGCCCCCCGACCAGGTGGAGCTGGATGCCCGGATGGTCAGCCAGGCGGGCGGCGATGGGCAGGCTGTGCGTGACGACGGTCAGGGAGGCCTCCAGCGGGATCGCGGCGGCGACCCGGGCGACCGTCGTACCGGCGTCGAGGATCATCGTGCCCTCGGTCGGCAGTTCGGCGAGGGCGGCCTTGGCGATGCGGTCCTTCTCGTCGGCGGCGGTGGACTCGCGCTCGGTGAGGTCCGGTTCGAAGTCGAGGCGGCCGACCGGGATGGCACCGCCGTGCACGCGGCGGACGAGGCCGGCGCGGTCGAGGGCCTTCAGATCGCGGCGGATCGTTTCCGCAGTGACCTGGAACTCCTCGGCGAGCGACAGCACGTCCACCCGGCCGCCGTCACGTGCGAGCCGGAGGATCTCCTGCTGCCGTTCCGGTGCGTACATGTCGTTGGCCTCCGCCTCGATGCCCGTTGACTGATGTCCGTTCGCTTCCGGGCAATGCCCGAACGTGTGGTTTTGATGCGAGGCTACGCCGGGATTTCCGGAAAGTAAACAGGTTCAGACTTCAATCGGGCATGATCGGGCTTCCGGCTGAGTCCGGAACAGCTCCGGCTGAGTCCGGAAGAGCTCCGGTTGTGTCCGGAACAGCAGAGAGGCCCGGCACCTGTCAGGTGCCGGGCCCTCGTCGTGCCCGGTCAGGGCACCAGCTCGGGTTCCTTGTCCACCGCCGGCAGGTCCACCTCCGGCGTTTCCTCCCCATGCTGTGCGGGACGCTTCGGCAGGGCCGACATCAGCAGGAAGATCGCACCCATGATCCCGGCGACCCACCACAGCGCGTGCTGGAAGGCGTGCACGAAGGCGGGGCCCACCTGAGCCGGGGTCAGCCGGTCGCCGATCTCACCGAAGAAGACCACGGACACGAGCCCGAGGCCGAGCGCGTTGCCCATCTGCTGCACCGTGTTGATCAGCCCGGACGCGGACCCGGCGTGCTCGCGCGGCACCTCCGCCAGCACCGCGTCGGTCAGCGGGGCGACGATCAGCCCCATCCCGGCGCCCATCACGACCAGCGGCAGGGCCATCTGCCAGGAGGCGATGGCGAGACCGTACCGGTGTGCCTCCCACAGGTAGAGCAGGACGCCCGCGGCCATGACCAGGGCGCCCGCCTGGAGCACCTTCCGCCCGAACCTCGGGACCAGCTTCTGCACCGACATCCCGGCCGCCGTCGACACCGCGAGGGAGAACGGCACACCGGTCAGCCCGGCCCGCAGCGGGCTCCAGCCCAGGCCGATCTGCATGTACAGCGTCCAGACCAGGAAGAAGATGCCGAGGGCGACACCGAAAACGGTCTGTACGGCGATGCCCGCGGCGAAGCTCTTCACCCGGAAGAGGGACAACTCGATGAGCGGGGAACCGTCCCTGGCCGCCTTCCGTTTTTCGTACGACACCAGCGCCGCGAAGACGACGAGGGCGCCGGCCATGCAGAGGTGGCCCCACAGCGGCCAGCCCAGCTCACGGCCGCGGGTGAGCGGGTAGAGCAGCATCAGCAGGCCCAGCGAGACCAGGGCGACACCGACGAGGTCCAGCTTCAGCGCCCTGGGGGCCTTCGATTCGGTGATGAACCGGCGTCCGAGTATCCAGGCCAGGACGCCGACGGGGAGGTTGATGAGGAAGATGGGCCGCCATTCGAGGCCGAACAGGTTCCACTCCGTCAGAAGTGCGCCGAGCAGCGGTCCGGAGACCGCGCCCAGGCCGACGACCGCGCCGAACAGACCGAACACCTTGCCGCGTTCGTGCGCCGGAAAGGTGGCGTGCACGATCGACAGCACCTGCGGCACCATCATCGCCGCCATACCGCCCTGCAGGATCCGGGAGGCGACCAGCATCTCCGGGTTCGCGGCGAAGCCGCACAGGGCGGAGGCGAGGGTGAAGCCGCCGATACCGATCAGGAACAGCCGCTTGCGGCCATGGATGTCGCCGAGACGTCCGCCGGTGATGAGCGCCGCGGCGAAGGCCAGGGCGTAGCCGGCGGTTATCCACTGGATCTGGCTGACCGACGCGTGGGCGCTCCGCTGGATGGACGGGATGGCGATGTTGACGATCGTCACGTCGACCAGGTCCATGAAGGCTGCGGTCATGACGATGGTCAGGGCGAACCAGCGGCGGCGGTCACTGCCCGCCGGCTGAGCACTGAGGGTCTGTTCCGTGGAGGTCATGCACTCAAGCTAGGACCCGATTAGGTCAGAACATGTCCTAGTGGTCGGGCATGCTCGAGGGTATGACGACGGACACACCGGCACGGCTGCTGCAGCTTCTCTCGCTCCTCCAGACGCCCCGGGAATGGCCGGGCGGTGAGCTGGCCGAGCGGCTCAGGGTGTCCCGGCGAACCGTGCGACGCGACATCGAGCGGCTGCGCGAGCTGGGATATCCCGTGCAGGCCAGCAAAGGAGCCGACGGGGGTTATCGGCTGGTCGCCGGCAAGGCGCTGCCGCCGCTGGTGCTGGACGACGAGGAGGCGGTGGCGATCGCGGTGGGCCTGCGGGCCGGTGCCGGGCACGCGGTGCAGGGCGTGGACGAGGCATCGGTACGGGCCCTGGCCAAGCTGGAGCAGGTGCTGCCCGCCCGCCTGCGCCACCGGGTGTCCACCCTGCAGGCCGCGACGACACCGCTGACCAGCGGGGACGGGCCGACCATCGCGCCGGAGACGCTGACCGTGATGGCCTCGACGGTGGCGGGGCACGAGCGGCTGCGGTTCGCCTACCGCGACAAGGACGGCAGCGAGTCACGGCGGCTGACCGAGCCGCATCGGCTGGTGTCGACCGGGCGCCGGTGGTACCTCGTCGCCTACGACCTCGACCGCGCCGACTGGCGGACCTTCCGGGTGGACCGGGTGAGCCGGCCGTTCGCGACCGGAGTCCGCTTCGCGCCACGGGAGTTGCCGACCGGCAGCGCGGCGGAGTACCTGCGCCGGTCCATCCACCGCCGGCAGGAGACGTACGAGTTCGCGGTGCGGTTCGCCGCGCCGGCGCAGCAGGTCTCCGCACGCCTGCCGGCGTGGCTCGGGGAGCCGGAGGACGACGGCGAGGGCGGTTGTGTGCTGCGGGGCACCTCCGGCGGTCCCGCGGAGTGGCTGGCGGTGCGGCTGGCGATGACGGGGTACGAGTTCACGGTGCGGGAACCTGGCGAACTGAGGGAGCAGGTGCGGGAGTTGGGGGGTCGGCTGAGCCGGGCCGGGGCGGATGATCCGGGGCAGTGAGCCCTCAGGTGGTGCCCTGGCCCTCCGCCCGGCCCCACCCGAAGTGCCGCAAGGACGCGAGGTTGCGCAGCGCGAGGGCCGCGGGGCCGTCCGGGCCGGTGGGCGGGGCGGTGGAGGCCGCCCAGCACTCCACGGCCACGCGGACGGCGGCGCCGGCGACGGCCGCGGCGAAGCGAAGGCCGGGGGTGACCGGTGCGGGGGGCATGGACCCCAGCCCCAGGGCGATGTCGTCGCGCCCGTCATGCCTCTCATGGCCACCCCGTCCGTCACGATCTTCGCGACCACCCCGCCCGCCATGGCCCTCGCGACCGCCCCGCCCGTCACGACCCTCGCGCCCACCGAGCCGGTCATGCCCACCGCGCCCGCCAGGCCCCGCGTGCCCGTCGTGCCCCGCGTGCCCGTCATGCCCCTCACCGGTTCCGTGCCCTTCGGGTGCGTCGGCCGCGCCGCTCCCGTCGGCTCCGACTTCACCGCGCTGAGCGCCGGTTGACGCGAGCCGGTTCGCCAGGATCACGGCCAGGGTCTGCTCAGACGTCTGGCAGACCTCGGCCCAGACCTTGCGCAGGGCGGGACTGGCGTCGGCCAGGCGGATCAGGGTGCGGACCCATTCCCAGGACGCCGCCGAGACACCGAGGCCGGGGGTGAGGGTGTGCTGTACGGCGTGCTCCAGGGCCTCGGGTACGCCGAGGTGGGCCGGGGCCGAGCGGACCGCCTCGGCCCAGCGCTGGGCGCCTGCCGCATAGAGGGGGGCGACCGCTTCCTCCTTGGTGGCGAAGTAGCGGTAGAAGGTGCGCGGCGCGATGCCCGCGGCCTGAGCGATGTCCTCGGCGCGGGTGGCCCGCAGCCCCTGGCGGACGAACAGGGCGGCCGCCGCCCGGGCGATCTCCGTCCGGGTCTCGGCCTTCCGGCGTTCGGTCAGCGAGAGCGGTGCGGAGGCGGAGGCGGAAAACGACTGGTGAGTGGTGCCGGGGTCGGTGCCGGGGTCGGTGCTGGAGGTGGTGCTCGGGGTGGGCCTCGGGGTGGTGCTCATCCCGGCAGGCTATGCCCGTGTGGCAGAATCTGCCATCCGACGGTCCACCCCGGGGTTCAGGTACGGGGTGGGCCGTCGTTCCAGGATGTCCCACCGCCCCACCGCCGCCCCGGCGTCCCACCGCCCGGAAAGCGGATGCCGCCGTCGCGGACCGCGTCACCCGGTGTGCCCCCGTCTGTCGGGCAGGCCGGCCCCCGGTCGCCACCTGCTGATCCCCGTCAACACGCGGGCGGTGGCCTGATGGGAACGCCCGGACCGAATCGGGAAGTTACCCGAATCGGGAAGTTGCCCACAGACACGGAAGAAGCCGGGCCTCGACACCCGGGGGGGATGGGTGCCGAGGCCCGGCGGGGAAGGTCCCGGCGCCGGGGGGGATGTGCGTCGGGACCTGGCTGTGTGGCTCGGTCGTGCGGGTGGGCGCGTGGGGTCGGCCGGTCCGTACGGTGCGTGGGGAGTGCGGCTTAGGGGCCTGGCTGCTGTGGGGCCCGGAAGGGTTGTTCCCGCGGACCCGGGGGTTGAAGCGAGGGGACAGCGCCATGTTTGCGCCGTCTTCCGCCACCGGCGTGCGCTCCCCCCAGGCACCGTACGCCCACAGGCGCCACACTGTGCGCACCGCCGCGCGGCGGCACCGCGCCCCGCCACAGCCCACGCCCCCACAGGCACCCCTGACGGCACCGCCACACACACCGGCCGGCACGCGGCGGAACCCCCCTTACGCCGCCGCGTCGAAGCCGGTCTGGCGGGCCAGCTTCTTCAGTTCGAGCAGGGCGTGCTTCTCGATCTGGCGGATGCGTTCGCGGGTCAGGCCGTGCTCCTTGCCGACCTCGGTCAGGGTGCGCTCGCGGCCGTCCTCGATGCCGTACCGCATCTTGATGATGGAGGCCGTGCGCTGGTCCAGACGGCCGATCAGGTCGTCCAGTTCCTCGCTGCGCAGCAGGGTCAGGACGGACTGCTCGGGGCTGACCGCCGAGGTGTCCTCCAGCAGGTCGCCGAACTGGGTCTCGCCCTCGTCGTCCACCGACATGTTCAGCGAGACCGGGTCACGGGCCCAGTCGAGGACGTCGATGACGCGCTCCGGCGTGGCACCGAGCTCCGCGGCGATCTCCGCGGGCTCCGGGTCGCGGCCGTTCTCCCGGTTGAACTCGCGCTGTACGCGGCGGATGCGGCCCAGCTCCTCCACCAGGTGGACGGGGAGCCGGATCGTGCGCGACTGGTCGGCGATGGAGCGGGTGATGGCCTGCCGGATCCACCAGGTGGCGTACGTCGAGAACTTGAAGCCCTTGCGGTAGTCGAACTTCTCGACCGCGCGCACCAGACCGGCGTTGCCCTCCTGGATCAGGTCGAGCAGGGGCAGGCCGCTGCGCGGGTAGCGTCGGGCCACGGCCACGACCAGGCGGAGGTTGGAACGGATGAAGATGTCCTTCGCCCGCTCACCGGCGGCGACCAGCGCCTGGAGTTCCTCGCGGGAGGCGTCCGACGCCGACTCCTCCTCACCGTCGAGGATCTGCTGCGCGAAGACACCCGCCTCGATGGTCTGGGACAGCTCGACCTCCTTTGCGGCGTCGAGCAGCGGCGTACGCGCGATCTCGTCGAGGTACATGCCGACCAGGTCGCGATCCGCGATCTCGCCGCCGTGAGCGCGAACACTGCTTGCCGAGTCGGCCGTCTCGCCGGTGGCGGACTGACGACGGGCGACGGCACGGGTTGCCATGCGTGCTCCCTTGCGATGGTGGGCTGGCGGGTGGTCCTGAACGCTCGGCATCGGGGGAGTGTCTCTGGCGACTCTCTCCGAGTGCCCTGCATCCGTGGGAAACAACGACTGGAATCCGGACAGAATTCCCAACCCGCCCCCCAATTTTTCTGATCATGCAGTACCCTGTCCGCCACACGGGAGGCCAGATGCCGACGCAACGTACAGAGGTGCAGGTCAGGCCGGGGATCGAGAGTGATCTCGACGCCCTCACGGCGATCTACAACCACTATGTACGTGAGACAGCGATCACATTCGATACCGCGATCTTCACTTCTGAAGAGCGCCGCCCTTGGCTGCTCTCCCACCCGGAAGACGGCCCGCACCGCCTGATGGTTGCCACGGACGCGGAGTCACAGGAGATTCTCGGGTACGCCACATCCGGCCCTTACCGGCCGAAGCCCGCGTACGTGACGTCCGTGGAGGTCTCGGTGTACGTGGCCCCCGACGCCGGCCGGCGCGGCATCGGCACGCTGCTCTACGAGGCCCTCTTCAAGGCGCTGGCCGACGAGGACGTGCACCGCGCCTACGCCGGGATCGCCCAGCCCAACGAGGCCTCCGAGCGACTGCACGCCCGCTTCGGCTTCCGGTACGTCGGCACGTACCGCGAGGTCGGCCGCAAGTTCGGCCGCTACTGGGACGTGGCCTGGTACGAGAAACAGCTGTAGCTCACCCGAACTGCACCGACCGCTTCGCCATTCCCATCCAGAACCCGTCGATGACCGACTTCTGCGCGTCCAGCTCGCCCCCCGCCTCCGCCGCGCCCATGGTGACGAAGAGCGGAGCGAAGTGTTCGGTGCGCGGGTGGGCGTAGCGGCCGGCCGGGGCCTTGTTCAGGAAGTCCAGCAGGGCGTCCCAGTCGCGGGCCTGGAGGGCGCGGCGGCCCCAGTCGTCGAACTCGGAGGACCAGCTGGGCACGCCGCTTCCCGCGTGGCGCAGGGCGGCGAGGTTGTGGGTGAAGAAGCCGGAGCCGACGATCAGCACACCCTCGTCGCGCAGCGGGGCGAGCCTGCGCCCGATGTCCATCAGACGTACCGGGTCGAGGGTGGGCATGGATATCTGCAGGACGGGGATGTCGGCGGCCGGGAACATCTCGACCAGGGGGACGTAGGCGCCGTGGTCGAGGCCGCGGTCCGGGATGTCCTGGACGGGGGTGCCGGGGGCGCGCAGCAGCTTGCGGACGGACTCGGCGAGCTCGGGGGCGCCCGGGGCGGCGTACTGCACCCGGTAGTAGTGCTCGGGGAAGCCCCAGAAGTCGTAGACGAGCGGGACGGTCTCGACCGCGCCCAGCGCGAGGGGCGCCTCCTCCCAGTGGGCGGAGACCATGAGGATCGCCCTGGGCCGGGGCAGGCCCGCGGACCAGGCGGCGAGCTGGCCGGGCCAGACGGGGTCGTCGGCGAGCGGCGGGGCGCCGTGGCTGAGGTACAGGGCGGGCATGCGCTCCCGGGCGGTGGCGGACATGGCGGCGGCTCCAGCAGTCGATCCAGATGCTTTAACTCTCAAGCTCTATGCGGCAACGATACGCCCGACTTGTTCAAGTTTCAAGAAGGTGCCTCGTACAGTGGGACACATGAACACGGCACCCGACTCCGCCGCGCAGCCCCGCTGGCTCACCGACGAGGAACAGCGCGTCTGGCGCGCCTACCTGCACGCCACCACCCTGCTGGAGGACCACCTCGACCGGCAGCTGCAGCGCGACGCGGGCATGCCGCACATCTACTACGGCCTGCTCGTCGGCCTCGCCGAGGCCCCGCGCCGCCGGCTGCGGATGACCGAGCTGGCGATGCAGGCGAAGATCACCCGCTCCCGACTGTCGCACGCGATCGCGCGGCTGGAGAAGAACGGCTGGGTGCGCCGCGAGGACTGTCCCTCGGACAAGCGCGGCCAGTTCGCGGTGCTCACCGACGAGGGCGCCGAGGTGCTCGCGCGCACCGCGCCCGGCCATGTGGCCGCCGTACGGCAGGCGATGTTCGACCGGCTCAGCCCCCAGCAGCAGAAGGCCCTCGGCGAGATCATGGAGATCATCGCCGAGGGCCTCCAGCCCAACGAAGCGGGTGCGGACCTGCCCTGGCTCCGCTAAATCACCGTACTAGGCGTGCATCACCGTACGGGCGCTCAGTGGGCCACCACCGGCACCGGCACCTCGTCCTCCGCGCCGTCCCCCGAGGCCACGGCGGTGGCTTCCGGCTTGCCGGCGTTGACGAAGGTCACCACGATCACCGCGGCCAGCACCAGCATGCCGACGGCGAACCAGATGGCGTTGGTGTAGCCGTGCACCATGCCCTCCAGCTGGAGCAGCTGGGGCTTGGAGGCGGCGGTGGCGGCGTGGTCCTTGATGTACGACGTCGTCGCGGACGCGGCGATCGTGTTCAGCAGGGCCGTGCCGATGGCGCCGCCCACCTGCTGCGAGGTGTTGACCATCGCGGAGGCGACACCGGCGTCCCGGGGCTCGACGCCGAGCGTGGCCAGCGACATGGCCGGCATGAACGCCGTACCCATGCCGAGGCCGAGCAGCAGCATCGCCGGCAGGATCGTCGAGACGTACGACGAGCCGATCTCCAGCTGGGTCATCAGCAGCATGCCGACGGAGGCCACCAGGAAGCCGGGACCCATCAGCAGCCGGGCGGGGAGCCGCGTCATCAGACGGGTGCCGATCTGGGTGGAGCCGATCATCATGCCCGCGATCATCGGCAGGAAGGCGAAGCCGGTCTTGATCGGCGAGAAGCCCTTCACGACCTGGAGGTAGTAGGTCAGGAAGAGGAAGGTGCCGAACATCGCGATGATCGCGATGCCGAGGGAGAGGTAGATACCGCCGCGGTTGCGGTCGGTGACCACGCGCAGCGGCAGCAGCGGGGCCTTGACCCGCGTCTCGGTGACAACGAACGCGATCAGCAGTACCGCGGAGGCGACGAACAGGCCGATGGTCGTGGTGTCGCCCCAGCCGTCGGACTCGGCGCGGGTGAAGCCGTACACCAGGGAGACCAGGCCGAGGGTGGACAGGAGCACGCCGGGGAGGTCGAGCGGGTTGCGGTTGCGGCCGCCCTCCGGCTCGCGGATGACGAAGTACGCGC
The DNA here is from genome assembly GCF_053597455.1 of Streptomyces sp. NPDC001393. Classification (NCBI taxonomy): domain Bacteria; kingdom Bacillati; phylum Actinomycetota; class Actinomycetes; order Kitasatosporales; family Streptomycetaceae; genus Streptomyces; species Streptomyces sp. NPDC001393. The sequence continues at coordinate 134,315 of NZ_JBSFIH010000016.1, read as the reverse complement.
CGAGCGCGGCGACCACCGCGAACGGGACGTTGACGAAGAACGTCCAGCGCCAGTTCAGGTACTCGGTGAGCACGCCGCCGAGGATGAAGCCGACGGCACCGCCGCCGCCCGCGATGGCGCCGTAGATGCCGAACGCCTTGGCGCGCTCCCTGGCGTCCGTGAACATCACGGCGAGCAGCGACAGCGCGGCCGGGGCGAGCAGGGCGCCGAAGACGCCCTGGAGGGCACGGGCACCGAACATCATCGGGCCGGAGGTGGCGGCACCGCCCAGCGCGGAGGCGAGGGCGAAACCGGCCAGGCCGGTGACGAAGGCGCGCTTGCGGCCCCACTTGTCGGCGATCCGGCCGCCGAAGAGCAGCAGACCACCGAAGGCGAGGGCGTAGGCCGTGACGACCCACTGCCGGTTGCCGTCGGATATGCCGAGGTCGCTCTGGGCGGACGGCAGGGCGATGTTCACGATGGTGGCGTCGAGGACGACCATCAGCTGGGCGAGCGCGATGAACACGAGCGCCTTCCAGCGGTTGGCGTCGCCGGCAGGTGCGGCGACGCCGGTCGGCGCGGTGGCGCCGGGAGCCTTGCTGGCTGTTTCGGACATGGAGGTACCCACTTCGGGACTTCGTGACGGAAAACGAGAAAGGAGAGACAGCGAGACGGACAGGAGGAGAAACGGGCAGGCGAACAGCGCGGCTCGTCGACGGTGACTGGCCGGCAGGTCGGGCGTACGGCCAGAAGATCAGGCGTACGGCCGGAAGGTCAGGGCGTACGGCCGGAAGATCAGGCGTACGTGTGGACTGGGATCGGGAGCCGAACTAATCGGTCAGCAGTCGCGCAGCTCCTTGATGGTCACGGCCGTGCCCGGCAGGGTGGAGCGGGCGGGCGCCCGCAGGCCGTCGAGGAACAGTTGAAGGTGGCGGTGGACGAAACGGTCGCCGCGCAGGCAGTCCGTGCCCGCCGGGGGCCGGCTCAGCTGGGCCACGGCGATCATCACGTCGCCGACGCCCACGTCGGACCGGAGCTGTCCGGCCGACACGGCCCGGCCCATGACCTCCTCGATGAGCTGCTCGACGCGCTCGCGGGAGGCCTCCAGGTCGGGGTGGTGCTTGTCGAAGCTGCTGGAGATCATCGGGCACAGCGCGCTGATCCGCTCGTCGGCGGCGGCGTGCACGAAGTGCTCCAGCGCCGCGAAGGCGTCCCCGGTCTCGGCGAGGGCCACCTCGGCCGCCTCGGCCGTACGGTCCATGACGGAGCAGACGACCTCACGTACGAGGGCCTCGCGGTCGGGGAAGTTGCGGTACACCGTGGCGTTGCCGACACCGGCCCGGCGGGCGATCTCGTCGAGCGACACGTCCGGGCCGTGCTCGACGAACATCTCCTGGGCGGCGGTGACGATCCGCTCCCGGTTGCGCACGGCGTCGGCGCGGGGCCGGGGCACCTTGCGCACTGCGGGGGTGGTCGCGGTCGGCACGGCGTACTCCTTGGGATGTTGGTTCGGGTCAGGGCGTTCAGGTCCGGGCGGGTGAGCCGGGACCTGGGGCCTTGGGGTCGATCGGGCGATCCATCACGATCGATCCGGGGAAGCAGTCCCCGTTTCGCTCGGACACAGGTCTAAACGGGGAGAGGTTCCCCGGTTATTTCCCGACCACGAAAAGAACCTCTGTGACCTGAGACACACTCATCTCCCGCCGGGATTCACCCTCGTGCGGACCGGCATTCCCACGATCGGTCTCCTCCAGCGCGCGCCCCCGCACCCCGCGGACACAGGGTGAGCGCATGGGTGCAGCCGGAGACCTGCGGCTGCCGTGGAGCGAAGGGTCCATGCATGCAGCCGCAGCCGCCCCGCCGCACATCCCTTCCTCGCTCCCTCCCCGACGGGCGCCCCACCACCGCAGCGGCCCACGGCCACCGCGACACCGCAGCAGTCCGGCGGCGCTCCGCCCGCCAGGGCCGGTCGTCGCGCACCCGCCGTCGCATACGCCCGCGCCGGGTGGCCGCTCTCGCCGCGGTGACCGCGCTGACCCTGGCGGTCGGCACCTCGGCCGGGACCGGACACCTGACGGCGCCCACCACCGCCGGGCCCATCGGAACGGCCCGCTCCGCCCTCGCCCGCTGCGCGGTCCAGGGCAGTGTCGAGGTACAGATGACCGAGGGCATACCCACCCCGCACGGCTACGCCCACTCCACGGGCACGCTCCACGCCCTGACCCTGATGATCGACTTCTCCGACGCTCCCGGGCAGGGCAGCGCCATGGACCGCTTCCACGAGTTCTTCCCGCAGACCCAGGAGTGGTTCCGCACCGCGTCGTACGGCCGCCTGGACTACCAGCCGGCGACACCGGTCACCAGGTGGCTGCGGATGCCCAGGCCCTTCAAGGGGTACGGCATAGAGCGCGGCGCGCCCTTCGACCCCGGCTACCGGCAGCTGGTGCAGGACATCGTGGCCACGGCCGACCCGATGGTGGACTTCAGCGCGTACGACATCCTCAACGTCCTGATCACCCCCAACGCCGGCCCCTCCGCCCTCGACACGGTCCTGTCCGTGACCTTCGCGGGCAACGGCGACGCCCCGGTCGCCGACGGCGTCCCCATCGCCAACGCGTCCTTCGTCTACTCCCGCCAGGACGACGGCTCCGGCTCCTACTCCCGCACCGGCTACCGGGTGCTCCCGCACGAGAACGGCCACACCTTCGGCCTGCCCGACCTGTACACCCAGGAGGGCGGGGGCGCGGTGGGGCACTGGGACATCATGAGCGAGGACTGGGGGGCCGACAACGACATGCTCGGCTGGCACAAGTGGAAGCTGGGCTGGCTGGACGCCTCCCAGGTGGGCTGCGTGACGGCGCGGGGCAGCGTCGAGTACGAGCTGACACCGCTGTACCGGCCGGGCGGCGGGAAGCTGGTCCTCGTCCCCGTCGACGCGCGCAGTTCGTACGCCCTGGAGGTACGGGAGCAGGGCGGCAACGACGAGGTGGTGTGCCGGCCGGGCGTGCTGATCTACAAGGTGGACGGCACGATCGACACCGGACACGGACCGGTCACGGTGTACGACAGCCACCGGGGCAGCGGCGGCTGCACCCGCAGCCCCAACGTCCAGGCGGAACTCTCCGACGCCCCCTTCTCCCCCGGCGAGACCTTCAAGGACCCCCGCCACGGCATCACCGTCCAGGTGGTCAGCAGGGACGACGACGGGAACTACCGGGTACGGGTGACACGGAAGTAGCGGCTCTGCGCACCACGGCGCGCCGGGCGGCGGTTTACCGTAGGCGTGCCCGAACGCCGTACCGGAGAGCCGATGCCCGCGAAGAGTGCGACCGCGCTGGATGCCGACGCCCCCATCGAAGCGGGGGAAGCGGTCGGGCCGCTGGTACGCGGGGTCGGGGTGCTGCGGCGGCTGACGGAGGCGGGCGGCACGCTGAGCCCGAGCGCGCTGGAACGGGCCACCGGCCTCGCCCGCTCCACGGTCGACCGCATCACCGCGACCCTCGCCCGCATGGACTACGTACGCCTCGACGGCCGCGACGTCGTCCTGGCCCCCCGCGTGATGGAGCTGGGCAACGCCTACCTGGCCGCCCTCCGCCTGCCCGCGCTGCTCGGCACCCACGCCGACGCCCTCGCCGACGAGCTGGACGAGTCGGTGTCGCTCGCGGTCGCCGACCTCGACGGCATCCGCTTCATCCACCAGGCCACCCGCCGCCGCGCGATGTCCGTCAGCTTCCGCATCGGCGACCTGCTCCCCGCCGAACGCACCGCCCCGGGCCCGCTGTTCGCGACCCAGTGGACGGAGCCGGACTGGACCCGCTGGCGCGCCCGCCGCGCGGCGGACCCGACGGACGCGACGTTCCCCGCCGTACCGCCCAGGCAGCAGCCCGCCGACGACACCGCCTCCCCGGACTCGGCTTTCCCGGACTCGGTCTTCCCGGCACGGGTCGAGCGGGCGCGCCGGGACGGCTGGGCGGTGGACGACCAGCTGATCGAACCGGGCCTGGTCGCGGTCTCCGTACCCGTACGGCACCCGGACACCGGCCGCGTGGCCTGCGTCGCGAGCGTGGTCAGCCACACCAGCCGCCACTCGGCCACCGACCTGCACACCACTCTCCTGCCCCGCCTTCGTACGGCGGTGGCGGCGATGGAGTCCGAGCTGCGCACCGCCGCTCCACCCGAGCCCGGCCCGCCGCCCGCGGACCTCGCGACCTGGACGACGGCGTCCAAGCACCAGCTGGGCCGGGACTTCGTGGAGTCCCTGGCGCGCGGCCTGACCGTGCCGGCCGCCTTCGGCGAGGGTCGCTCGGCGCTGTCCCTGAGCGAGGTGGCACGGGCGACCGGCCTGGCCCGGGCCACGGCCCGCCGCGCGCTGCTCACCCACGAACACCTGGGCCTGGTGTCGGCCCGCCCCGACCGCACCTTCACGCTCACCCCCCGCGTCCTCGACCTCGGCTTCCCGCCCCTGTCCCGCACCACACTCCCCCGCCTGGCCGAGCCCCACTTGCGCGCCCTGGCGGACCGGCTGCACGAGCCGACGGCACTCGCCGTACTGACCTCCGACGGCACGGAGATCCAGTACACGGCCGGAGCGGGCGCGCGCCGCGTCCTCACGGTCCACATCACGGTCGGCGCCCGCCTGCCCGCCGCCGCGACCTCCCTCGGCCGCGTCCTCCTCGCCGGCACCGCGTCCCCCGAAGGCGCCCTCCTCCCGCCCCTGGCCGAGGTCCGCGCCCAGGGCTACGCCCTGGTGGACGAGGAACTGGAGTCGGGCCTGCGCTCCGTCGCCGTACCCCTGCGGGACCGGTCCGGCCGTGTGGTCGCCGCCCTGAACGTCGCCACCCACGCGGCCCGCCGCACCCTCGAGGACTGCGTCCACCAGATCCTCCCCGCCCTCCGCACGACCGCCGCCCACATCGAGTCCGACCTCCACACGGCGTCCCGCTTCACCCACGTCCCCCCGTCCTGACGGCAAGGTCCAGCTGTGCCGGCGCTTGTCGGGTAGGCCTCGCCCCATCCGATCCGGACGGCGTGGGATGCCTGGGGCGGCGACACCGGATGAGCAGACAGAAGCAGCCGCTGTGATCGATGAGTCAGCGTCGAATACGCCCCGGGAGAGAGTTCTGGTGACCGAGCATGATCGCTGTTACCGCCCAGGCGGCGCCAGAAGCCGGTGTGCGCCTCGCCGCCCTCCCGGACCTTCCCTTCGGCAACGGCGTAGTTCGACGCCGTGGTCGGCCAAGGAACACTTCGACTCCCTGCGCGCAGAGTTCACCGACTCGACCGGCGCCCCACCCCGGCAGGATCCCCCGCACGTCGAGCACGCCACCCGCTACACTGGCGGCGGCGAGCAGACCCTCACGGGTCGATCACCATGCCTTCGTAGCTCAGGGGATAGAGCACCGCTCTCCTAAAGCGGGTGTCGCAGGTTCGAATCCTGCCGGGGGCACCACGCATTACTGCTCTGACCTGGGGTTTCTCCCCCAGGGAGGGGTCCTGTTCGGCCTCGGACGTCTCGTCCGGGGCCGTTTGCGTGAGCGGTGCGTGAGCGGACGGGGTGCCAGGCCCCGAGGTCTCTCCGGACGGATCAGCACCGTCCGGCACGTTCGCCTCCGCCGCCTCAGCCTCGCTCTGGGCTTCCGGAGCGTCGTTCTGTGTATCGGCCGTGAGGGCCGGCGTCGCGGCATCGTGGCGGGGGTCGTGGAGCCGCCGGACCGGCGGGAGGCCGATCTCCTCGTACTGACGAGACCGGCGTCCGGGTGGGTGTCGCAGCCCGCGGAACGCGATCGGGTGGAACAGCGCGTACCGGCGGTCCTCGGCGACGTGGTCGAGGAAGAGGCCGGTGTGCTCCGGTGTCCAGACCCTCAGGGGCGAGGGCTTCTCGCCGGTGCGCTTCCAGTGGAGGATGCGCTCGTCCGTCCACACCAGCGCCTTGGGCCGTTTGCCCGCCTCCCACTCAGCCGGGCCCACGATGCGGCGGTAGGGCTCCCTCTCCTCGGTCGCCGCCCCTTCGGTGATCTCGACGTTGGCCTCAGCGTCGGCTTCGGTCCGCTTCGCCTGCTCACCCCTGCAGGAGACCGTCCAGAGTCTGCGGGCCTGGCGCAGCTCCGTCTGCTACGCCGTGCATCAGCCGCTGCGTCGGCAGTCCGCCCCCTCCGGCACGCCGGCCGGCCCCTGTTGCAGGCACTCGTGCGGGGCGCGATGTCGCCGTGAACCGGCTGAGGCAGATCGGATGGGACGGCTTCACGCCGCCAGTTGATCGCCGAGTGGGCTGCGCAGGTACAGGACGAGATGTCCGTGCCGAGCCCGGGTGACCAGTCCTGCGCGGTGGAGGACACCGAGGTGTTGGCTCACCGTGCCGGGGCTGAGCCCCAGTCGGTGGGCCAGGTCGGTGGTGCTCGCGGGCTCCGCGAGCCGGGTCAGAAGGCGGGCCCGGGTACTGCCCAGCAGGTCGGCCAGGGCTTTTGGCGGGGCGGCCGCGTTCGTGTGCCAGACCGTTGCGCGGCCCCGCGCGGGGTAGGCGATCCTGGGCGGCAGCGCGGGGTTGACGAGTGTGTTGGCATGGTCACAGAACAGGGACGGGGTGAACGTCACTCCGCGGCCGTCCACTGCGAGCTCACGGTGTTCGTCGCGGAGGGCGTCCACGGTGAGAGTGCCTGCCTGCCAGCGCAGGCCCGGGTCGATGTCGGGGAACAGTTCCGCGGCGCCGCCGTCGGCAAGCCGCCGGGCTCGGTGCAGGATGTCGGCGCGAACGACGGCCTGCATACGCGGCCAATGCGGTGCCATCACCAGAGCCCAGTAAGTGTGCAGGGCGTCGGCGATGCGCGTGAGCAAGCCCGCGGGGGCTTCGTACGCCTGCTGGAGTCCCGGGTGCAGGGCTGCGCCGCTGGCGGCCTGGGTGAGCTCGGTTGTCACACGCTCGGCCGGCGTCGCCCGCAGAGCGGCGAACTCGTCGTCGATGTCGGGGCTCGGGCCCATGGGGTGAGGGGTCAGGAAGTCGGGGATGCGCCGACGCGGGCCGACCAAAGATTGCAGCAAGGGCCAGTCGAGTTGCCGTAGCAGCGGGGCGCATTGGCGCAGAAGGGGCTGATGCTCGGCGTGCCGGACCGGGTTCTGCCACGCCCACAGGCTCAAAACGGTCTCCTGCAGGGGGGAACACGCGAACCGGACAGAGGCGAGGTCGTCCAACTCCAGCCGCAGCAGCAACATTCGGCACAGACTAAATGTCTCGCACGGCTCGTGGTCAGCCTGGTGGGATCACCGGCATGAATACTGCTTCTGCCGGGAGAAGCTCGGCGATGGCGACGTACGACCGCATCGGTATCGGGTGCCGGGAGGGTGCAGCAACCGGACGGGAAACTCTGGTCGGCTTGGGCGACATCGTCGCCAAGTGAGCAGGGTCGCCGCGCCACCGGCGCAGAACACCATGAGCCGGCTGATGCGCGAGCCCCACGGTCCCGTCAGGCCGATGCCGACCAGTGCCCCGAGAAGCTTCAGTCGCCCAGACGAAACTGGGTACCGCGAACAAGAATCCCCCTGCTGCAGCGACGTATCCAGGCCATTTGCTCAGGTGGAGGCGGACTGCCCGCGCGGGACGGCGCGCTGTGCCGTCCGAGGAACGCATGCCCTTGGCCGGCCGGTCATCGCCTGCGGAGTGATCTGTCTCACATGCTGTCACAGCGATCGCGTAGGCGGTGTCTTGAGGGCGCACGCCTGGAAACGAAGGAGGACACCGTGACGGGGAACACCGATGTGGTCGTGATCGGCGGCGGGTACGCCGGGGTCTTGGCGGCCAATCGCCTGACGAAGCGCGACGACGTGACAGTGACTCTGATCAACCCGCGTGAGGCCTTTGTCGAGAGGGTACGCCTGCACCAGGTGGTGGGCGGGTCCCACGCGGCGGTCGTCCACTACCGGGAGATCCTGGGTGAGCGCGTCCAGTTGATGGTCGACACCGTGACCCGGATCGACGCCCCTGGGCACAGCGTGGCGTTGGCGAGCGGGGGCACGGTCAGCTACGACTATCTGCTCTACGCGGTGGGTAGTGGCAGCGCCGACTCGCGCGTGCCCGGAGCGGCGGAGTTCGCCTACCCGATCGCCACCTTGGAGGAGGCACAGCGGCTGCGGACGGTCGTTGACGCCGCTCCCGCGACGGCCGCGGTGGCGGTGGTGGGAGCCGGGTCGACCGGTATCGAGGTCGCTGCCGAACTGGCGGAGGCCGGCCGCGCCGTGACCCTGGTGTGCGGCGAGGTGCTCGGCCCGTATCTGCATCCGCGGGTTCGGCGTTCGGTGGCCAAGCGGCTGGCGGCGCTCGGTGTGACCGTGCTCGAAGGCCCCGACGCGACGGTGACGGCGGTGGCGCGCGACACCGTGAGGCTCCGTGACGGACGCGCGCTGCCGAGCGCGGTGACCGTCTGGACCGCCGGCTTCGGCGTGCCGGACCTGGCAGCGCGCAGCGGACTGAGCACCGACGCCCTGGGCCGCCTGCTCACGGACGAGACGCTGACGAGCGTGGACGACGTGCGCATCGTCGCGGCCGGGGACTCGGCAGCGCCTTCGGGCATGCCGCTGCGCATGAGCTGCCAGACCGCACGTCCGCTGGGAGCGCACGCTGCCGACACGGTGCTGGCCCGGATCGCGGGTGCGCAGCCCGAGGCCATCAACGTGGGCTTCTTCGGCCAGTGCATCGCCCTGGGCCGTCGCGCCGCCACCGTGCAGATCGCCTCCAAGGACGACACCGCGAACAGGTACTACATCGGCGGTCGCATTGCCGCAGGGATCAAGGAGCGCGCGTGCAGGGGTGTCGTCCAGGAACTGGTGGACGAGGCACGCAAGCCCGGCTCGTTCACCTGGGGGTTCAAGGATGACAAGCGCCGCCAGCTGCTGCGGGCCAAGCAGAGCGAGGCACTGACGACTCGTTGAACGGGCAGCCTCGGCCCGGGTCACGGTGACCGGTGGGGTCGGCCATGAACGGAACCGCACACTTCACCGAGGGGACGTATGAGATCGAGGCTCTGGCCGTGGTTCGGCGCCTGGTTCACCGTGGGCGCGCTGGCGTCACTCGGCGTGCTGACGGTGCTCACCATCGGTGTCTTCCTGCTGCCCGTCACCCTTGCGGCTGCCGTCCTCGTGGCCACCCGGCGCGGCTCCCGGGCCGGGCTTCCCGGCCTGCTCTCCGGGCTCGGCGTGCCGCTGCTGTACGTGGCCTTTCTCAACCGGGGCGGCCCCGGCGACGTGTGCACGACGACCGCCAACAGCCAGTCGTGCGTGGACGAGTACAACCCCTGGTGGTGGCTGGCCGCGGGCGTGGTCCTCCTGCTCGCCGGAGTTGTGGTCGGGGTGGTGCGCCGGTGCAAGAGGCACCTGCGGTGAGCTGAACGGCAGGTGGAGCGGATCGAACGGCCGGCAGCGAAAGGGACCGTGCCGTGGAGGCACACTCGCCTGCCTTCGGCAGCCACGACCGGCCGCGAAGGAGAAAGAAAGGAGAAAGATCGAGTTATGAGCGACCATGCCACCAACGCAGCGACGGAGGCGTTCGTCGCCCACCGCAACCTGCTCTTCACCGTCGCGTACGAGATGCTCGGATCGGCAGCCGACGCCGAAGACGTCCTGCAGGAGACCTGGCTGCGATGGGTCAAGGTCGACTTGGAGCAGGTGCGCGATCAGCGCGCCTACCTGGTCCGGATCACGACCCGCCAGTCGCTCAACCGGCTGCGCACCATGAGTCGCCGCAAGGAGACCTACGTAGGCCCCTGGCTGCCCGAGCCGCTGATCACGGCGCCGGACGTGGCCGAGAACGTCGAACTCGCCGAGAGCATGTCGATGGCGATGATGCTCCTCCTGGAGACGCTGTCGCCGACGGAGCGCGCGGTCTTCGTGCTGCGCGAGGTCTTCGACGTCGACTACGACGAGATAGCGGCCGCCGTCGACAAGAGCCCTGTGGCCGTCCGCCAGATCGCGCACCGCGCCCGCCGGCACATCAACGCCCGCCGCCCCCGCTCGGTGGTCTCCGTGACCGAGACCCGGGCGGCTCTGGAGTCGTTCCAGCGCGCGCTGGAAACCCGGGACCTGCAGGGGCTGCTCGACGTGCTCGCGCCCGAGGTCGTCGTTGTCAGCGACGGCGGCGGAATCAAGCAGGCCGCGCTGCGTCCGATCACCGGCGCCGAGAAGGTGGTCCGCTTCCTGGCCGGTGGCCTCGGCAAGACCGATGCCACGATCACCCTCGGCCCGACCGTGGTCAACGGCAACCCGGCACTCGTCCTCCGCCTGGACGGCGAGATCGACGGCGTCATGGCGGTTCGCGTCGAGGACGGCCGCATCATCGGCCTCTACTACGTCCGCAACCCGGAGAAACTGACCCGCGTCGAATCCGAGACCCCGCTCACCCTGCGATGAACACCGGTGGCGAACCCAGTCGGCATACGGCGCCTGCTTTCGGCCATCCGTCGCCGCTGCGAGGAAGCCCCGAACTCCTGCTTGCCCAGACGCCAACCTCTACCAAGGAGTGACACCCGATGAGCCTGCGCTCCGGATTCGCACTCGCGGGTACGGCGATCGCCCTGCCCGTCCTGCTGAGCCGCCACCGCGGCGAGACGATCCCCATGGACGCCCGCGCCAGGCGGGATGCGCCCGGGGCCTTCGTCCGGCTCCGCCGCGGCACGACGCATGTCATGGTGGACGGACCGGAATCGGGAGAGCCGGTCCTGTTCGTTCACGGAGCGACCCTGTCGCTGTGGGTGTGGGACGGACTGTTCGAACGGCTGGCCCGGGCCGGATACCGGACCATCCGCTTCGACCGGTACGGCATCGGTTTCAGCGACCGTCCCGACATCGACCACAACCAGGCGCTGTTCGAGGAGCAGATGCTCGACCTGCTGGAGGCGCTCGGCGTCGACCGCCCGGTGACTCTCGTCGCGCTGGCGTTCGGCGGCCCGATAGCGGCCGAGTTCGCCGTGCACCATCCCGAACGGGTCGCCGGCGTCTGCCTGGTCTCTCCCGACGGGTTCACGACCCCGCTCAACCTCGGGCTGCGCCTGTCCCTGCTGCCCGGGATCAGCCGACCGTTCTTCCGGCTGACCGGAAACCGGGCGTTGAGGTCCCGCCTGCCCGGCTACTCCCGCGACCCGCGCGTGGTCGCCCGCGTCCAGGCGGGTCTGCTGCCGGAACTGCGCTACCGGGGCTTCAAGCGGAGCCTGCTCTCCGCGCTCCGCAACGTCCCGATCCACGGCGCCGAATACCTGTACCGGTTCCTGGACACCCAGGACATCCCCGTCCAGGTGGTGTGGGGACGCCAGGACCCCATCACCCCGATGCCGCCGGACGAGGTCCTGCGCACCGTCTTCTCCCGCGCCGACCTGCGCCCGCTCGACGGCGTGGGACACCTGCCGCACCACGAGCGCCCCGACGAGACCGCCGCGATCATCCTGGATTTCCTGGACTTCCTGCACGACAGGGCCGCTGACGGCGGTCCCGCCCTGTGAACCGACGCCATCGGCAGCCGGCTTGTGACCCCACTCGTCGCGCGCGGGGCGGACCGATGATCCTGGCGCAGGCTCGCGGCTGGTACGAGCTGGAAGAACTGGACGACGGCCTCGTGCGCGTCACCGAGCCGCACGTCGACAAGTTGGTGCGGGCCAACCTGTGGTGGCTGCGCGGAACGGACCGCGACCTCGTCGTGGACGCGGGCCTGGGCGTCGCGGGTCTGCGCCGGCGCATCCCCCGCATGTTCGAGCGGGATCCGCTGGTCGTCCTCACCCACGCACACCTGGACCACGTCGGCGGAGCGCACGAGTTCTCGGAACGGGCGGCCCACAAAGCCGCCGAAGAGACCCTGGCACAGGGCGTGCCCGCCAGCCTCCACGGCCCCGAGCTCTACAAGAAACTCGGCATGGAGCCGGCTGGAGAAGACCTGCCCGGATTGCTGATCGACGCGCTGCCCCACACCGGCTTCGACCCTCGCACCTACCGCGTGGCGCCGCTCGCGGTGCACCGCACCCTCCAGGACGGGGATGTGGTCGACGTGGGCGGGCGCTCACTGACCGTCCTGCACCTGCCCGGACACACCCCCGGCTGCATCGCCCTCCTCGAGGAACGCACCGGGGCACTGTTCACCGGCGACGTCATCTACAACGGCCACCTCATCGACGACCTCCCCGAATCCGACCCGCCGGCCTACCGGCGCAGCCTGGCGCTCCTGGCCGACCTGGACATCTCCGCCGCCCACCCGGGCCACGGCCGCAGCTTCGACGGGCACCGTCTGCGGGAACTCGCACAGAACTACCTCGGGGGCCGTGACCGGACCCCGGTCGGCGGTCAGCCGAGGGTGAAGTAGGCCAGGCTGCCGAGGCCGGCGAGGGTGCAGTAGACGGCGAACGGGATGAGGGTGCGGTGCTCGAAGTACCGGACCAGGTAGCGGGTCGCGAGGTAGGCGGCCACGAACGCGGCCAGGCTGCCGGCCAGCAGGGGGCCGCGCAGCCCGTTGCCCTCGGGTCCCAGCAGCGGGGGCAGTTTGAGCAGTGCCGCTCCCCCGATCACCGGGGTGGCGAGCAGGAAGGCGAACCGCGCCGAGTCCTCGTGGTCGAGGCCGCGGAAGATGCCCGCGCTGATGGTGGAACCGGACCGGCTGATGCCGGGCAGGAGGGCGAGGATCTGGGCGGCGCCGATCGTCACGGCCTGCCGGATGGTCATCCGGGTGATCCGCTGGTCCGACAGCTCGTCCGGCGTCAGGTGCTCCTCGCCGGGCGCGGGAGCGGCGCCCGCCCGCCTGCGGCCCGTCCCGCCGCGGCGCAACTGCTCGGTGACGAACAGCACGATCCCGTTGAGCGCCAGGAAGATCGCCGTGGGAACGGGCCGGCCCAGTGTCGTACGGAACACCTTGTCGAGCGCGACGCCGGCGACGGCCACGGGGATGGTCGCCGCGATGATCAGCCAGGCGAGGCGCTGGTCCACCGTCTCGATGCGCCGCTGGGTGATGGACGTGGCCAGGCCACGGACGACCCGGACCCAGTCCCGCCGGAAGAAGACGACGAGGGCCAGCGCGGTGGCCAGGTGGAGGCCCACCAGCTCGTTGAGGTAGAGGGATCCGTCGGCGGAGACGTCCAGGTCGCTCTTCCAATGACCGCCGAGGAGGGCGGGTATCAGGATGCTGTGCCCGAGGCTGGAGACCGGGAACAGCTCGGTGACGCCTTGCAGGAGGCCGACGCCCACGGCTTCGGGGTAGGTCAGGACGGACATGGTTGGCCTTTGGCTCGAACTGCACGCGAGGCCGGGCTCCGGACAACGCTTGCAGCAGCTCCGGCCAACCAAAACCTATGACACGCGTGTAAAACTCAGACCAAGGGGCGGGTGTGTTCACCCAGCCGCCGCGCACTGTTCATGTCTGCGAGGAGTCGGTGCCCGGAATGTCTTCGCCGCTCACCGCGCCGCGGTGGGGTGGGCCGTGAGGAGGGGCTGGAGTGCGCCGCCGGTGCGCAGGCGGGCGACCAGGGGGCGGATCAGGCCGCGAAGGACCATGGCGGCGACGAGGGCCACGGGAGCGGCGATGAGGATGGCACCGAGAACGTCGTGCGGGTAGTGGTCGCCGACGTAGACGCGGGTGAAGCCCTCCAGCACCGTGCAGACCGCTGCTATGGCGGCGAGCCGGCGGTCGAGGAGGAAGAGGGCCGCGGCAGTGGCGGCCGCGGTCGTGGTGTGGCCGCTGGGGAAGGCGTAGTCGGTGGGCGCCGGGCAGCTGTTGACGTAGAAGTCGTGCGGCAGGGCGCGGCAGGGGCGGGGCTCCGCGACCAGCTTCTTGATGACCTCGGTGACGGCGAAGGCGGCCACGACCGCCACCGGGGCGGCCAGGGCGACGGCCATGGCGGAGTCGTCGCCGCGGCGGGCCCGCCACCAGCCGATCACCATCAGGACGGCGAAGACGCCGAGGCCGAGGTTGGTCGTCAGCGCGATCGGGGCGTTGAGCCAGTGGGTGTCACGAGCGAAGTCGGTGACCGAGGTGAACAGCGAGCCGTCGATGCGGGAGCCGTCGAAGGCGAGCTGCGCCGTGGCGTGAGGGGTCATCAGGCGAGGTCTTTCGGGCAGATGGAGACCGCGAGAACACCAGGATGCGGCAAGGTGAACGGCAGCCTAACATCTACACGCGCGTAAAAACTCCCGGGGTTGTTCACCGAGGTTGTTCTGCGGGAGGCGGTGACCCCCTCACTCACCGGACGCCGATCGTCTCCAGCAGCTTGTGGAGGTCGTGGGCGGCCTCGGCACTCGACCAGGTGGCGGCGAGCAGGACGGCGGCGGTGGCGGCGGCCAGCAGGGGACGACGGCCGAGGGGCGGCGCGAGCAGGGCGGCCACCCGGCGGGGCACGGGGCCGGCCGTGGCGAGGCGGGTGCGGCGGCGGCCGAGGATGCCCAGGGCGGCACCGGGGAGACGGGAGCGGGCCGGGGTGTCACGGGCGGCGAGTGCGGCCTTGGCGACCGCTCGCGCGACCCGGCCGCGGTCGCCCGTGACGACGGCGGCGCTTTCGTCGGCCCAGCGTTCGGTCGTGTACGTGACCGCGGTGGCCAGCGGGCGCAGCAACGGGTTGGCCGCGGCGCCGAGTTGGGCGAGGGCGACGAACGCGTAGTGGTGCGCGGCCAGATGGGCCCGCTCGTGGGCGAGCAGGATGGCGTGCTCGGCCTCGTCCAGGGTGTGCAGCATGCCGGTGGACACGACGACCCGGCCGGGCAGTCCGGGCAACGCGAAGGCGTCGGGGGCAGGGTCGTCGACGACCACGAGTCCGTCACGCGACGGCATGCAGGCCGCGTCCAGCGCGGCCGCGGCCAGCGCCCCGGCACGGCGCCACAGCATCCGGGCGGCCATGACCAGCGCGCCACCGAGCAGCAGCCCGGCCAGCACGGAGACGGAGAGCTCGGTGGGGTCGTCGCGCCGCGCGGTGCCCGGCGACCAGTGGCCCAGCCCGGCGATCAGCGGCACGCGGGTCACTCCCGTGACGGCCAGCAGCCCGAGCGAGAGGGTGCTCGCCACCGCCAGGACCAGCGAGGAGACGGTGAGCAGCCAGGTCGCCAGGCGCGGCTCGCACCGCTCCGACAGCTGCCGGGCACCCAGCGGGGCGAGCAGGGGCAGCAGCAGCGGGAGGTAGACGAGGATGCGCATCGGGGGCCTCTTCGGGGTGCAGCGGTCGACGGCTCAGCGACTGGCGTCGGACTCGGGGCCGAGCAGCTGCCGCAGCAGGTCGGCGTCCGTGTCGGACAGACCGTCGGCGAAGCGGGCCAGCACGGCCTCCCGGTCGGGCCGCTCCTCCAGGACGGTGCGCATGCGCCGGGCGGCGAAGCCGGCGTCGTCGGTGGCCGGGGCGTACGCATACGCCCGTCCGCGCCGTATGCGGGTGAGCAGCTGCTTCGCATGCATACGGGTGAGGATCGTCACCACACTGCTGTACGTCAGCTCACCGCCGAGGCGCTCGGTGACCTCGCCCGGGGTCAGCGCGCCTTCGGCCCGCTGCAGCAGGGCGAGGATCTCGGCTTCCCGGGCGCCGTTGGGCAGCTTGGAGCTCCGCCCGTGTGTGTCGCCGTCCATGGGGTTCGTCGTTTCCTCGTCCGTCCGTTGCCTCGTCCACGGTCACGCAGAACTTCTACGGCCGTGTAAAGGATGCCGTACGACGAGTCTGCCATGCGGGCCCGCCGCGGATCGCCCGCCGGGCCACGGACATGCCCGGCCGGTCCGACCTGATCACGTCAGGGTGCTCATGCAGCCGGAAGGGTACGCCGAGCGCCGCGAGGACCTCCGGCGGACCAGGGGGAGCGGGAGCGTTCACCTCGCCGGGATTGCCGCGCCACCCCTCCGTCACACCTGGGCCATGCCCGAAATGCCAGCTATGTCAGCTGTCGGTACGTTCGTCGGAGATCGGTCGCCCGGCCGACGCCCGTTGAGACAGAGAGAAGTGCCATGCCCTCGCGTACTTTTGCCGTGGTCGGCGCCGGAGTAGGCGTGACCGTCCTTGCAGCCGCCGGCATCACCTATGCCTCGGCCGTCGGATCCGCCCCGGCGTCCCCGGCTGCCCACCGGGCGGCCCAACCCCACCCCGCCCATCGTGGGGCCCCGCCCGCCCACCGGACCGCCCAACCTGCCCACCAGGCCGCCGCTGCCGCCGCTTCCTCGGGTGGCAGGGGAGAGGGGCGCGACGGTGGCGGGCGCGGACGCGGACGCGGTCACCGCGAGGACGGGAGGATCTACTTCAACGAACGGACGTACTCCGCCGCCGCCGAGGGCTGCATCACCGCCGGCGGATCGGGCTCCAGCTTCAGCATCTTCAACGACAGCCGGAAGACCGTCGAGGTCTTCCGGGGCTTCAGCTGTGACAACGGCTCTCCGGTCGCCGTCGTGGGTCCCCACGGCGAGACCAGTGGCGTGGCACCCCGCGCCGTCCACGAGGGCGTGTTCGGCTTCGGTGACGACGGCGTCGTGGGCAGTTTCCGGGTGGTCTGCGACCACGACGAGTGGTGACGGCGGGGCCGGGAATCTTGACGTATTCATGACGCGGGTGACCGCATCCATCCGGCCACCGCCGGTGTCCTTCCCGGTGTCCGTACCGTTGCGAGGAATGGAGTGCCATGGAAGGCACCGTGGTGGCGGTCGTCGTGGTGGCGCTGTTGGTGCTGCTCGTGCTCAAGAGCGGCATGCGGGTGGTCAACCAGGTGGAGCGCGGGGTCGTGTTCCGGTGGGGAAAGGCGCTGCCGGGCCACCGGCAGCCGGGCATCACCTTCCTGATCCCCTTCGCCGACCGCATGCGCAAGGTGAACGTGCAGGTCGTGACCATGCCCGTGCCCACCCAGGAGGGCATCACCAAGGACAACGTGTCGGTGAAGGTCGACGCGGTCGTCTACTTCCGGGTGACCGACCCGGTGCGTGCGGCCATCGAGGTGCAGGACTACGTCTTCGCCGTCGGGCAGGTCGCCCAGTCCTCGCTGCGGTCCATCATCGGCAAGAGCGATCTGGACGACCTGCTCAGTGACCGGGAGCGGCTGCACGAAGGGCTCGCGCTGATGATCGACAGCCCTGCCGCCGGGTGGGGCATTCACATCGATCGCGTCGAGATCAAGGACGTCCAGCTGCCCGAGTCCCTGAAGCGGTCCATGTCCCGGCAGGCCGAGGCCGAGCGGGAGCGGCGGGCCCGGGTCATCACCGCCGACGGTGAGTTCCAGGCCGCGCAGCAGCTCGCCAACGCCTCCAGGATCATGTCCGACAGTCCGGAGGCCATGCAGCTGCGGCTCCTCCAGACCGTCGTCGAGGTCGCCGCCGAGAAGAACTCGACCCTCGTGATGCCCTTCCCCGTCGAGCTGCTGCGCTACTTCGACCGGGCCGTGCAGAAGATCGACGCCGACCTCAGCGTGCCTCGGCAGCAGGCTCAGGCTCCCGCAGCCCCGGCTCCGGAGAGCGCCGCCCCGGAGAGCGCCGAGCAGCCGTAGCCAGCGCCAGCGTCACGCACACCGAGCCCGCCGCCATCACCGTCATCGCCGCGGCGGGCGAGGTGAGTTGGGCCACCGCGCCGGCCAGCGAGGCGCTCACGCCCTGCATCGTGAGCATGCCGGAGGAGTGCAGGCCCAGGGCCTGGCCCGCGAGTTCCCCGGGGGTCAGGTCCATCAGCCGCTCCTGCTGGACCAGGCTCGCGCAGAAGCCGGCCGAGGCGATCGTCACGCACACCATCGCCACCGGCAGCGGGGGGTGCGCCGCGAACACCAGGTACGGCGTCGCCAGCAACAGCAGAAGTGGCGTGGCGAGGCGGCGCCGTACCGCCGGCCGCAGCAGCCGGCCCACCGTCACGTCCCCCGCGAACATGCCGAAGGCCCCGCAGGCGAACAGGGTGCCGGCGGCGTGCGGAGCGTACGACACGTAAAGGGACTCGCAGCCGACGACCAGGCCGTTGGGCAGCCACAGGCCCAGGTAGGTGAGGCGGCGCGGGCGGGAGGACCACAGCAGGGCGTTGGTGCGCCAGGTCGCCGACGGGGAGGGGCGGCCCACGCTCCGGGGCGGGCGGGCGGTCAGGCCCAGGCGCAGGGCGAGCGCCGCCAGCAGGTACAGCGCCGCCGACAGCAGCAGGCACACGCGCGGGGAGAGCGTCCCGAGCAGGGCGCCGCCGGTGGCGAAACCGGCGATCTGCATCAGCCCGCTCATCATGTTGAACAGCGAACGCCCCGGCAGATAGCCGTCCTTGGTGAGGATCTCGTTCAGCAGGCCCCAGCGGACCCCGCCGCCGAGGGAGGCCACCAGGCCCAGGAGCAGTACGACGGTGAACAGCGCGCCCGTCGGCAGACCGGGCACCGCCTGCACGGCCGTACCGGCCGCGAAGGCCAGCGCGATCACGGACAGCGCCGTACGCGGGGGCAGCCGGTCGGCGCCGGAGAGCAGGAAGGTCGCGCCCAGCACCTGGGCGAGCGACGGACCGAACATGCTCACCGCCGACAGCAGCGGCGAGCCGGTGGCCCGGTACACGAGCGTGGCCAGGGCCAGTCCGCCGACGGTCTGCGCGGCGGTCTGCGCGGCCGAGCCGAGGAAGAGCGGGGTGAACTCCGGGGTGCGGAACAGGGATCGATAGCTGGACATGCCGGGAGTCTCGGCGGGCCACCGGCGGGCTCGTTATTGTTTCGCCACAGCGCGAAAGGTCGTACGGCCGTGAGGGGGACCCAGGTGGGACTGTGGCAGCTCAACGCGGACACGCTCGCCCGCAGCCGGTTCGTCGTCTCGCCGTTCGCCGAGACCTTCGCCTGTCTGAAGCTGCTGCACGTGGCGGACGCCGCGCATCCCGGTGAGCACGCATGGCTGCGCGCCCATCTGCCCGCCTACCGGGCGCTTCTGGCGGCCGAACCGGTGACGGCACTGCTGGTGCGGGCGGGGCTCGGCCGGGAGTGGATCGCCGACTTCCTGACTCCGGCACCCCGCGGCGATGAGGAGTTCGCGGCCGAGGTCGCCCGGGTCCGCGCCACCGCGCCGGACGCGGCTCGCGCCGATCTGCGCACCGCGCTCGCCGGGCCGCTCCCCGCCGAGCTGGACCGCGACGACCTGCCCGAGCGGGCGGCCGCCCTCCTGGAGTGGGTGTGGGAGGCGACCGTACGGCCGTCCTGGCAGCGGCGCCGGCGGGTGCTGGAGGCGGACGTGGTCGCGCGGACAGCACAGGTGAGCCGGGGCGGCTGGGCGAGCGTGCTCGACGCGATCCGTCCCGGACGCACCCGCTGGCTCGGGGAGAACCGGCTCCAGATCAACCTGCACGAGTACCCTCCGCGGGAGATCTCCGGGGCCGAACTGCTCTTCGTGCCGGTGACCGTGCAGCGGGCGGGCTGGGTCGCCTGGGACGACGGGGTGCGGTACGCGGCGGTCTACCCGTGCACCGGCGCCCTCGCCGACGCCGGCACCAGGACCGTCCCGTCCGCCCTGGGCGCCCTGCTCGGTCAGGCCCGCGCCGAAGTCCTGCTCCTCCTCTCCTCCCCCATGAGCACCACCCAGCTGACGGCGGTGACCGGGCAGGGCCTGGGCTCGGTGGGGCGTCATCTGAAGGTGCTGCGGGAGGCGGGCCTGGTGGAGCGGAGGAGGGCGGGGCGGTCGGTGCTGTACGCGCGGACGGCGGCGGGGGATGTCCTGCTGGAGGCGCCCCGAAGGGGCGCGGGGAACTGCGTGGGTGACCATGACGAAGCCGCAGCCGCCCGGCGGCCGGTCCCGGCACACCGTAGGGCGTCTAGGCTCCCCACATGACCAACGTACTGAATGTCGAAATCGGCGCCCTCACCGGCGGCCCCGCCGACCTCGCCCAATACGCCGGCCAGGCGGTCCTCGTCGTCAACGTGGCCTCCAAGTGCGGCCTGACCCCCCAGTACACGGGCCTGGAGAAGCTCCAGGAGCGGTACGCCGACCGCGGCTTCACCGTGCTGGGCGTGCCCTGCAACCAGTTCCTCGGGCAGGAGCCCGGCACCGCCGAGGAGATCGCGGAGTTCTGCTCGGCGACGTACGGCGTGACCTTCCCGCTCACCGAGAAGGTCGAGGTGAACGGCGAGGGCCGGCACCCGCTGTACGAGCGTCTGGTGGGTTTCGCCGACGCCGAGGGGCACAGCGGCGACATCCGCTGGAACTTCGAGAAGTTCCTGATCGGGCGGGACGGCACGGTCGTGGCCCGGTTCTCGCCGCAGACCGAACCGGAGTCGGACGCGATCGTGACGGCCATCGAGGCCCAGCTCGGCTGAGCACGGCTTGACCTTGCCCCTGGGGCAGGGCCGAGCGTCCCTGTCACCGGGCGGCGGATCCGCCCGGTGACGGAGGATGACACGGTGGACGACGACCAGCTCACCGACGACCGACGCACCGACGGCCTGCTCACCATCGGCGCGTTCGCCGCGCGGGCCCGGCTGTCGGCCAAGGCGCTGCGCCTGTACGACCGGCTCGGCCTGCTGGCGCCGGCACATGTCGACGACAGCAGCGGCTACCGCTACTACCGCGCCGACCAGGTCGAGCGCGCCCGTCTGGTGGCCCTGCTGCGGCAGCTGGACATGCCGCTGGCCCGGATCGCCGAGGTGCTCGGGGCCGAGGGTCCCGAGGCCGCCGGCCGGCTCGCCGCCTACTGGGCGGACGTGGAGAGCCGGGTGGCCGGGCAGCGGACGCTCGCCGAGTACCTCCGTGGACGGCTGTCCGGGAGGAGCTGCGAGATGTACGAGAAGTTCGTGATCGAGACCGTGGACGTGCCGGCGCAGGTGGTGATCACCGAGTCGCGGCACACGCTGGCGGACGAGCTGCCGACCTGGATCGGGTCGTCGCTGGGCCGGCTGGAGGCGGCGGCGCGGGAGTGCGGGGGCATGACGGGCGCGCCGTTCGTGGTCTACCACGCCGAGGTGTCGATGGAGAGCGACGGCCCGGCGGAGTCCTGTGTGCCGGTGGCCGACGAGGCGGCGGCGCGGGAGTGGGCCGCCGGGCGCGGGCGGGCCTGGGAGACGACGGTACGGGTGGAGCCCGCGGCCCGGCTGGCTTACACGCGGATCACCAAGGCGCAGGTGGCGCATCCGCAGATCCTGGCCGCCTTCGAGGCGGTGGAGCAGTGGATGGCCGGGGAGGGGCTGGAGATGGCCGGCCCCTGCCGCGAGGTCTACTTCGCCGACTGGGACGCGGCGGGCCCGCAGGACCCGGTGTGCGACGTGGCGTTCCCGGTGCGGTGACATGCGCTGACGGGGGCCTGCCCAACGGCACGACCGAGCCCTCTCGGCAAGGACGGCGACTGGTCGAGAGGGCTCATCTGGTGGTGCTTGTGAAGTTGTGTTCGTCGGGAGGTCGTCACTGACGAGGGTCAGGGAGGACCTCCTAGGCCTTGACCGAGGTCACGAAGGCGTTCCACGCGTCGGTGGGGAAGGCCAGGATCGGGCCCTCGGGGACCTTGGAGTCACGGACGGCGAGTTCGGCATCGGTGGGCGACTTGACCTCGACGCAGGCGCCGTTGCCCGCGGAATAGGAGGACTTCATCCACGTCTCCGAAGCGCCCTGAATCAGTGCCATGTCCACTCCTGTTGCGAGTTGCGATAGTGCGGTTCACGCCAACCTTGTCGTCTGATTGGCGTGATCGACGCTACCGGGCAACCGCCGCTGCTGGAGTAGTCGTTCACTCAACCGGATGGCATATTCCAGGGGAGCCTTCCATTGGAGTGGACCTTCGGTGTAAGATCCGGCGCCCTCCGCGACGGCCCCTCATTCCGCGTACAGCTTTGCCACCTTCGCAATGAACTGCCGGGATTGCTCCACATTGAGGGACTGCGCCCGCAGATGCTCGTACATCACGGCGTACTTCTGCACGTCCTGGGCCTTCTCCAGGTACAGGTCGCTGGTGACGCCCTCCAGGTACACCACGCTGGAGTCGGCCGCGTCGGCGAACTCCAGGATCGCGTACTGGCCGTTGAGTCCCGGATGCGCGCCCACCTCGAACGGCAGCACCTGCACGGTGACGTGCGGCAGCTGGGACATCTCGATCAGATGGTCCAGCTGCTCCCGCATCACCAGCTTGCTGCCCACGACGCGCTTCAGCGCCGCCTCGTCGAGCACCACCCACAGCCGAAGCGGGTTGTTCTCGGCGGTGATACGTTCCTGTCGGCGCATGCGCACCTGCACACGCTTCTCGATCTCGGCCGTCGACGTCTCTGGCAGCGCGCCCTGCACCAGGGCCTCCGCGTAGGCGCGGGTCTGCAACAGACCGGTGACCAGCTGGGGTTCGTACACCCTGAGCGACTCGGCGTCGGTCTCCAGCCCGATGTACACGCTGTAGGGGATGTCCCCGAAGGTGTGCCACCACCCCTGCTGCCGCGAGTCCCGGGCCATCTCCATCAGCGAGTCGACGATCCGCTGGTCCTCGACCTCGTACACCCCGCACAGGTCGCGCACATCGCGCTGGCTGATACTGCGCCGGCCGTTCTCCAGCCGGCTGATCTTCGACTGCGACACCAGCAGTCGTTCCGCCACTTCCTCGGCCGTCATGCCCTTGAGCTCGCGGAGCCTGCGCAGCTCCTGGCCCAGCCGGCGCCGCCTGACGGTGGGATTGACATTGGACGCCACGGGACGTGCACCTCCGGCTGCCTGCCTGTTGCTTAACACTTTCCGTATCTGCTGCTGAGCAGACTGCCACCAAGGTGCTTTCTACCGCTGGGAAATGGTGGATATGCGGCGCGTACGCGTCAGTTCGCCACGGCTCGCCACCCGATGGGGTGCCCGGACGCGGTCGAGCGGGGCGGTGAGATCCCGGGGAAGGACCTCACCGCCCCGCTCGACCAGCGGCTCCCGAACCGGGTCTGGGGCGAACCGGGGTCACGGCTCAGAACCGGAGTTGCGGCTCACGGCCGGAGTTGCGGCTCACGGCCGGAGTTGCGGCTCACGGCCGGAGTTGCGGCTCACGGCCGGAGTTGCGGCTCACGGCCGGGGCCACGGCTCAGTGGGCCACGGCGCGTGCCATGGATCCGTGGCGCGGCTGCATCGGAACCCCGCGTGCGGGTTCCGGCGCGGACCTGGCACCGGCCGCGCCCTGCCGCCCGGTGGCGGCTGGGCCCCGGCGCGGTTGTGCGACAGCGCCGTTCTGCACGTCCATCACGGCGTGCGCGACAAGACCGCCCATGGGGTCGTGCCGGATGAGATCCCGCAACCGGGACCGGGACGAACGTCCCTCGTTCCCCGGGTACAGGTGCTTGCCGAGCCCGACGGCGTGCGCCAGGGCGGCGAGCGCCGCGGTCCGCGGGTCCGGCGGTACGCCGGTGCGGATCGCGGAGTCCAGCCGGGCTCGGATCTCCCGGCTGATCTCGTTGTCCGTCGCCTGATAACGCGTCGTCGGCAGCACCCCGCACATCTGACCGGCCACGGCATGCACCATGCCGCACCGCTCCAGATGCGAGAGGTACGTCTGACGGAGCCCCAGCCGGGGCCCGCCGATCCAGTGGACGGCACGCACGGGAGCGCCACGCCTTCGCAGCAACTCCAACGCGCAGTCCAGAGTCGGATCTCCAGTCGGCCGTGGCACCACCACGGCGATACGATCCCCGTCTGGGGCTATCCGTCCGGCCAGCGCCAGCTCCACTAGCTGTGCTCCGGCCAGACCGAGGTCGAGCGACTGCGGCTGTGCAGTGGTACCCGTGGCCGGGTCCAGTGCCAGCAGCAGAAGCTCCTCCGGAAGTGTTCTGCGGCTCCTGCCCATCCATGCCTCCCCGCGTGGATGAATGACAGGGTGACCCCTCTCACATTGGTCTGTCGAGGGTGCGTGACCGGTTCGTGAGGGAACCGGTAGGTATGTCGTTCTCGTCTACCGCAGGGGCCAAGCCCTCACACAGGACACTGGTACATGGTTCGGACAGGGCGCGCGCGTGGGCGGGCGCCGCACGGAGGAGGCATCGGTGGCGGGCGAGTCCCCCGACAGGTCGAAGCAGCACGCGTCGTCGGCAGAACCGACGTCGGGGAGCGCGGGTCCGGTTCCCGAGGCGCGCGATCCACGCCTCACCGTCTCGCGGCAAAAGGATTCCTCGCCCAGCGGCGTGGACACCGCGACGAAGGTCCTGTCGGTCCGTGACGTGAAGACCCCTGCCCCGGAAGCCCCGTCGGAGGACACCGCCCTCCGCGAGGCGGTCTCGTCCTGGGTCCGCGACGCGGCCCCCGCCACGGATGAGCCGGAGGCGAAGAAGACCGAGCCCGGCGCCGAGGAGACCGAGACCACCGACGCGAGCACGGAGACGAACGCCGACGCAGCCGCCGAGAGCGAGCCGGACACCGACCAGAACTCCGGGCAGGCCGACGAGCCTCAGGAGAAGGCAGCCGCGGAAGCGAAGTCCGAGGCAAGCCCGGAGCCCGACGCGGACGGCGACGCCGAGGCTGACGCGGGCGCGGAGGCGGAGGCTGACGCGGGCGCGGAGGCGGACGCGGAGGCCGAGGACGGGCCCGAGGACGCCGACGGCGAGGACGCCCCACAGGGGCCACCCGCAGCCGACGACGAGAGCCGCACGGGTGGTGCGGGTGGGAACACGGACGCCGAAGGCGAAGCCGAGGCCAGCGACGAACCGGCCCCCACGCCGGAGGCGACCGCAGCCGACGACGAGACCCGCACGGGTGGTGCGGGTGGGAACGACACGGACGCCGAAGGCGAAGCCGAGGCGGACCAGGACGAGCACGGGCCCAAGGACGCCCAAGTCGACCAGCCCACCACCGTCTTCAAGGCCGTCACGCCCAAGCCGCAGGTCGACCAGCCCACGACCATGCTCAAGGTCGGCGGCAAGCCGAAGGCCCCGAAGTCCCCGAAGTCCCCGGAGTCCCCCAAGCCCCCGGAGTCCGACTCCGAGCGCACCAGCAAGTTCGTCGCGCTCAAGAACGACATGGCCCCGGCGACGAAGCCCGCCGCCGCGCCGGACGCCACCACCCCCGTCCCCCAGGTCGGCCCCGAGCGCACCGCCCAGCAGCCGCTCCCCCCGAAGCCCCCGCTGGACCTCCTGGCGGAGCTGACGAACACGCCCCCGCCCCCGGAGACCGCGGTCCGCACGGTCGTGCGCCGGATCAAGATCTGGACCCCTCTGGTCCTGCTCCTGGCGATCGTCTTCGCGGTCGTGCAGACCCTCCGCCCGCTGCCCGACCCCACGCTCGACCTCACCGCGAAGGACACCTACACCTTCACCGGCGGCAAGGCCGGCATCCCGTGGCCGGCCACCGGCCAGGCGGCGCTCGACGTCCAGGGCATCGGCACGTTCGGCAACTCGGGCGACCAGAAGCCCGTACCGATCGCGAGCGTCGCCAAGGTGATGACCGCGTACCTCATCCTGCGCGACCACCCGCTCAAGAGCGGCCAGGACGGCCCGAAGATCCTGATCGACAAGGCCGCCGAGCAGCAGTCGGACGCGGGCCAGGAGTCCACCGTCCGCGTCACGGCCGGTGACCGGATCTCCGAGCGCGAGGCCCTGGAGGCCATCCTCCTGCCCTCCGCCAACAACGTGGCCCGGCTGCTCGCCCGCTGGGACTCCCGTTCGGAGCAGGCGTTCACGGAGAAGATGAACGCCGCCGCCAGGAGCCTCGGCATGACCAACACCAAGTACACCGACCCCTCGGGCCTGACCGCCTCCACGGTCAGCACGGCGGTGGACCAGGTGAAGCTGGCCCGCGCGGCGATGCAGCAGCCCGTCTTCCGCGAGGTCGCGGCGATGATGTCGTACAACGACTACAAGGGTGTGAACCACTCCAACTACAACCGCCTGGTCGGCCACAACAACGTCGTCGGCATCAAGACCGGCACCTCGACCGCCGCCCTCGGCAACCTCGTCTTCGCGGCGAAGCAGCAGGTCGGCGGCGAGACGCGCACCATCATCGGGGCCGTGCTGCGCCAGCCCGCCGGCGGCTTCGACAACACCATCATCAGCGGGGTCCTGGACGCGGGCGACAAGCTGATCCGGGCCGCTCAGGGCGCCCTGGAGTCGGTGACGATCGTGAAGAAGGGCGATGTGGTCGGGTACGTCGACGACGGTCTCGGCGGCCGTACCCCGGTCGTGGCCACGAAGGACGTCACGGCGGCCGGCTGGTCGGGGCTGACGGTGAAGCTGTCCTTCACCTGGGGCAAGGTGCCGCACACCGCGAAGGCCGACACCAAGGTCGGGTCGCTCACCGTGGGTGACGGTTCGGCCGGTGCCGTCGCGGTGCCGGTGGCCTTGGAGAAGGATCTGGCCCAGCCCGGCTTCGGCGCCAAGCTGACCCGCCTGGGCTGAGCCCGCACCCCCTCGTCACCGGCACGCACCCCGCCGACGGAGACCCGCGGCGGGGTGCGTGCTTCCCGGAGGCGAGCCGCGCCAGGAAAAGGCGCGCGTGCTAGCGTCACGAATCGGGGCAGGTCGCCGGTCCGGGGACAGGGCCGCGAACTTTACGGGAAGCAGCCGGGAACACCGTGGAACACGGCCGAGAACAGAAGACGGGACACGGGGAGTGCCTTCAGGTGGCCACAGCCGAGCCGACACGCGCCGACGACGCCGATCCGGGCCCGGGATCCGGCCCGCGAATACGCCTGTCCGAGGCTGAGGCGGACGGTCGCGAGGAGCGCACCGACCGCCCGGACGGCCGTACCGGCAGTGACGGCCCCGACACGCCTCCCGGCCGGGTCGCGCGTCTCCTCGCCGCCGCCGAGCCCCTGCGGCAGCGGCTGCTCAGGCACCCCGTGCTGTCCGTGACCGCCCTCGCCGGGGTCCTGCACATCGTCTGGTTCTTCACGTTCGCGAACAGCGGTGGCGATCTCGCGGCGCAGGACGCCTGGGCGGAGTTCGTCGGCCGGCACCCGGACTCGGCGTACAACCTCGCCTGGTACGGCGGCATGCACCCGGTGTCGTACAGCGTGGTGTCGCCGTATCTGATGGCGGTCCTCGGCGTCCGTACGACGATGATGATCGCCGGGACCGTGTCGGCGGGCCTGCTGACCATGGTCCTGATCCGCAGCCGGGCGGTGCGGAACCCGCTGTGGGCCTCGCTCGCCGGGGTCGTCGCGCTGCTGTGCAACGCGATCTCCGGCCGGGTGACCTTCGGCCTGGGCACGATGTTCGCGCTCGGCGCGGTCGCGGCCGTCTTCTGCTGGCCGTACAAGTGGCGGTACAAACGCTGGGCGAAGGCCGCGGTGGCCGCCCCGCTGGCCGGTCTTTCCACCATGGCCTCGCCGGTCTCCGGGCTGTTCGTCGGGCTGGTCGCGGTGGCGCTGTTCCTGCAGAAGCGGCGGCCGGGCGCCTGGGCGCTGGGCCTCGCCCCGACGGTGGTGGTCGCCGCCTCGTACTTCCTCTTCCCGTTCTCGGGCACCCAGCCGATGACGATCGGCTCGGTGGTCCTTCCCCTGGCGTACGGCCTGCTGTGCCTGTTCCTCGTGCCCAAGGAGTGGGTGACGGTCCGGCTGACGGCGGGCGTCTACAGCGTCGGCGTGGTCCTGGTGTGGCTGATCAGCTCGCAGATCGGGTCGAACATCTCCCGGCTGCCCATGCTGTTCGCGGGTGCGACGCTGGTGGCCGCGCTGCCGTTCACGGTGCCGAAGTCACGCAGGTGGTACACGACCGTGCTGGCGCTCCTCGGCTTCGCCGGCTGGATCGGCTTCAAGTCGGTGGACGACATCATCCACACGACTCCGGCCGCCTCCTGGGCCCGCGAGCTCGCCCCGCTCGTGCACCAGCTGCAGAAGGCCGGCGCCGAGAAGGGCCGCGTCGAGGTGGTCCCGGCCCGCTCGCACCGGGAGGCCTCCGCACTCGCGCCGTACGTCAACCTGGCCCGCGGCTGGAACCGGCAGGCCGACATGGAGCGCAACCCGCTCTTCTACGACGACACCCTGAACTCGGCGAACTACCACGAGTGGCTGCAGCGCTGGGCCGTCCACTTCGTCGTCCTGCCGAAGGACAACCCGGACGGCGACGGCGGCGAGCGCGAGCGGCAACTGCTCCAGCGCGGCATGCCGTACCTGAAGCAGGTGTGGGGCGACGCCAACTGGCAGCTGTTCCAGGTGACCGATGCGACGCCGCTCGCCGGGCCCCACGCGGTGGTGGACCGCGCCGAGCAGGGCGAGATGACGCTTCAGGTGCGCAAGGCCGGGCGGATCCTGATCAGGATCCCCTACTCGCCGTGGCTGAGCATCGTCGACGAGCACGGCAAGAGCCTGAAGCCGCCGCAGCTGGTCTCCTCCGGTCCGCCGAAGACGTACCGGAACGTCAACGGGTGTCTGACTCAGACGCCTCAGGACGCGAACGGGGACAAGTGGACGATGCTGCTCGCGCCGCGGGCCGGCACGTACCGGCTGGCCGCGCCGTATCAGCTGCCTCGCGGTACGCCGTGCCCCGACGAGCTCAAGTAGAGCTGCGCAGCTCGGCGACGTAGGTGTCCGTGCCGGGAATCGTCGGGATGAACGGCGCCACCAGTTCCACCCTCCCCAGCCCCGACTCCGCGATCTCCGCGTCCAGGCCCGTGAAGTGCTGCTCCCAGCACTCCCGTGGGTCACGCTCCAGGAACCACAGCAGCGTCACCCGGGTGTCCACGCCCTCGACCTGCTTCACATAGGTCATGCGGTCGCCGGGCAGCGGGGTCGGCCGGAAGACGGTGACCATCGCGGCCGGGGAGCCGGACAGCCGCTTCGGCAGATGGCGGTCGCGCAGCCGGTGGAGCAGTTCCGCCCGCTGCTGCGGCGACTCGCTGTCGATCACCTCCAGCACCAGCCCGGCGTAGGGGTGGTCGAGGGCGTGGACGTCGCGCGGGCCCGCCGCGCCGTCGCGGTAGACCGTGGTCTCGTGGTCCTGGAAGGCCGTGAAGACGTGGGTACGGTCGTGATAGACGCGGGCGTCGCGGTTCAGGCGCCTGTTGATGGCGACGGTCCACTTCATGTGGTCGTCGTAGCGGCCGTCGGTGATCCAGTAGGTGGAGAGGTAGCAGCCGGCCGTGACGGGCTGGGCGACGGCCGACTTCTCGGGGTACCGCAGGAGTTGCAGATCCCGGGTCGCGACCCAGCGGCGGCCCGCGTAGATCCAGGGCATGGCCATCGCACCGGCGTAGTAGTGGTCGTCCTCGTACCAGCGGTTGTAGGCGTACTCGTGGCCGGGGTGCGGCTCGACCATGGTGATCAGAGCGTGGCCGGGCCGGACGCCGTACGGCCCTACGGCGGCCAGCTCGCCGTACACCTCGCTGCGGGTGTCCTCGCTCATCCCGTTCCCCTTTCCTGCGGTGGGCCATACTCTGACGCTCCGTCAGATAAAGCGCCATACTCCGGGAGGCACCGATGTCCCTGCTCGCAGGCAAGACAGTGGTCGTGTCGGGGGTGGGCGCCGGGCTCGGCCACCAGGTCGCCGCGGCCGTCGTCCGGGACGGCGGCAACGCGGTGCTCGGGGCGCGCACCGAGGCGAACCTCGCCAAGAGCGCGGCCGAGATCGATCCGGCCGGCGGGCGTACGGCGTACCGGGCGACGGACATCACCGACGAGGGGCAGTGCGCGGCACTGGCGGAGCTGGCGCGGGAGCGGTTCGGCGGGATCGACGCGGTGGTCCATGTCGCGGCCTGGGACTCCTACTTCGGCGGGCTCGAGGACGCGGACTTCGCGACCTGGCAGTCGGTCGTCGACGTGAACCTGCTGGGCACCCTGCGGATGACGCGCGCCTGCCTGCCGGCGCTGCGGGAGGGCGGGGGCGGGTCGGTCGTCTTCATCGGGACGCAGTCGGCGGTGGCCGCGCCCTCGCAGGTGAAGCAGGCCGCGTACGCCGCCTCGAAGGGGGCCCTGACCAGCGCGATGTACTCACTGGCGCGGGAGCTCGGGCCGTACCGGATCCGGGTCAACACCGTGCTGCCCGGCTGGATGTGGGGGCCGCCGGTGCAGGCGTACGTCACGTTCACCGCGCAGACGGAAGGGGTGCCGGAGGAGGAGGTCCTGGCCCGGCTGACGGAGCGGACGGCACTGCCGGAGCTGGCGACGGACGGGGACGTGGCGGACGCGGCGGTGTTCCTGTCCTCGGACCGGGCGCGGGCCATCACCGGGCAGTCGCTGCTGGTCAACGCGGGGGAGCTGATGCGGTGACGCAACGCGGGCCGCCTGTCAGGTGGTTCATGCAGGTGACCCATGCAGGAGTTCATGTAGGTGAACGACAGTCATCAAGTCGAACATTTTTACTTCTACTTGACCTTACAGTTGCTTGTCGCGTTCATGCAGCCGCACCCACGATCGAGCACATGAACAGTCTCGACTGGGTCGTACTCATCGGCTACTTCGGTGTGATGGTCGCGATCGGCGTCTGGTCGCACAAGCGCGTGGACAACGTCTCCGACTTCTTCACGGCCGGCGGCAAGATGCCCTGGTGGCTCTCCGGCATCTCGCACCACATGTCGGGCTACAGCGCGGTCATGTTCACCGGGTACGCGGGCATCGCCTACACCTACGGCGTCACCTCCTTCGTCACCTGGTCCTTCCCCATCGCGCTCGGCATCGCCATCGGGTCGAAGCTGTTCGCGCCCCGCATCAACCGACTGCGCTCCAGGCTCCATGTGGCCTCCCCGCTGGAGTACCTGAAGAACCGTTACAACCTGTCCACCCAGCAGGCGCTCGCCTGGTCCGGCATGCTGCTGAAGATCGTGGACGTGGGCGCCAAGTGGGCGGCGATCGCCACCCTGTTGTCGGTGTTCACCGGGGTCACCCTGAACCAGGGCATCCTCATCACCGGTGCGATCACCGCCGTGTACTGCACGATCGGCGGCCTGTGGGCGGACGCGCTGACCGAACTCGGCCAGTTCGTCATCCAGTTGCTGGCCGGCGTCTCGATGTTCGTCGCCGTCGTACTCAAGCTGAACGACAAGCACATCGGCTTCTTCGACGCCTGGAACCAGCCCGCGCTGCACGGCCACGGCAAGCCGCTCGTCGGCCCCTACGGCACGGTGTTCCTGCTGGCGTTTTTGTTCATCAAGCTCTTCGAGTACAACGGCGGCATGCTCAACCAGGCCCAGCGGTACATGGCGACGGGCAGCGCCCACGCGGCCGAGCGCGGCGCCCGGCTGTCGGCGACCCTGTGGCTGATCTGGCCGGTCGTGCTGTTCTTCCCCATGTGGATGTCTCCCCTCCTGGTCCACGCGGCGAAGCCGGACGGCTCCGACTCCTACGGCCTGATGACCGAACAGCTGCTGCCGCACGGGCTGTTGGGGCTGGTCATCGTCGGTTTCTTCTCCCACACCATGGCCATGTGCTCCTCCGACGCCAACGCGATCGCGGCGGTGTTCACCCGTGACGTGGCGCCGGTGCTGTCCTCCCGCGCCCGTGCGTGGGGCGAGCGCTCCGGTCTGATCGCGGCCCGCGTGACGACCCTGGTCTTCCTCGGCCTGTCCATGGCGGTGGCGACACAGGTCAACTCGCCCACGTTCAAGGACATCATCACGGTCGTCATCAAGTGGGTCGCCGGTCTGATGGGCCCGATCGCGATCCCGATGATGCTGGGCCTGCTCCGCCCCTTCCGTCGCTCCGGCCCGACGGCGGCGCTCACCAGCTGGGCGGCGGGCCTGCTGGCGTTCTGGCTGGTGAACTACCCCATCAACTGGAACGTCTCCGGCGGGGTCCCGCTGCAGTACCAGGTCTCGGTCCCGCTGGCGGTGTCCCTCGTCCTGTACATCGGCATCGGCTACCTGAAGCCGGAACAGACGCCGGAACGCCTGGCGATCATCGAGAAGGTGAACACGGACGGGGACGCGGCGGCGGCCGTGCCGGTTCCTGCGGGGGCCGGCGACGATGTGGTGGGGGCGCCGTAGGGGCGGCGGCTCAGGCCCGCGGATACCGGGCCAGCCACCCCGGCGACGCCCCCGCGGGCCCGTGCAGGGCCGGTCCCTGGGTCATCTCCATCGCAAAGTCGTCGGCGAGTTCGAGAATCGTCGGCCGCCCTTCCAGCTCGGCCAGCCATCCCGGGGGAAGGGCGGTCTCGCCGTGGAGGGCGCCCAGGAGGCCACCCGTCAGCGCCAGGGCCGCGGCCGAGGGACCGCTCTGGTTCACCGCCAGGCACAGCCCGTGCCGCACGTCCTCCCCGACCAGCGCGCAGTACACCGAAGCCGCCAGCAGCCCGTCGGCCGTACCGTCACCCGCCAGTTCCTCCACCCGCGTGGGGCTGGGTATCCCCTGTCGTACCGCCCCGAGGGCATGCTGCAGGGCGTCCGAGACGGGCTGGTGGCCGGGCCGGGCGGAGAGCAGGGAGAGGGCCCGCTGCACGGCGCCGTCCAGGCTCTCGCCCCGGGCCAGCGCATGCACGATCACGGCGTACGCGCCCGCCGAGAGGTAGGCGAGGGGGTGTCCGTGGCTCTGCGCGGCGCACTCCACCGCCAGCTGCACGACGAGCTGCGGCTCCCAGCCGACCAGCAGCCCGAACGGCGCGGAGCGGGCCACGGCCTCCGGGCCCAGCTCGCCGGGGTTCTTCGGTGCCTCCAGCGTGCCCATGGCCTCGTCGCCGAACCCGACGAGCAGCGGCCGGCTCGGATCCCGGCGGGCGTAGAGCCACTCCTCGCGCGCCAGCCAGCCGTCGTCCTTGCGTCGCTCGTCGGGTCCCCAGTCCCGCTGGGTGGCCGCCCAGCGCCGATAGGCCCGGTGCAGATCGGTCGGCGGGTGCCAGGCTCCGGTGTCCCGGCGCACCTGGGCCCTTATCAGCCCGTCCATGGTGAACAGGGTGAGCTGGGTGTGGTGGGTGACCGTGCCGCGCCGCCCCTGCCCGAAGGCCAGGTCGAGCAGCCCCTCGGGGCCGTACGCGGCCCGGATCTCCTCCAGGGACAGCTGGTCGGCGGGCCCGCCGAGCGCATCGCCCACGGCGACCCCGAGCAGGGTGCCGCGCACCCGGCTGCGGTAGTCCTGCTGCTCGGCTCGGCCCCAGACGGCGCCGGATGTCGCACTCACCAGACCTCCCCACAGCACCGTCCATCCGTACGACGCTCAGCACTGTAATCGACGGGGAACGATCCGTTCACGGGGGCAAACCACCCCCCAGGGGGTCATTCCGGCCGGTGGCGCCGCTCGATCTGGCGCAATGCCCACGCGATAACCTGGCCCGCGGCAGGAGAGAATCCCGCCATGACCACCAACCCCCCACGTCGCACCGGCCTCATGCTGGCCGCCGGTGTGCTCACCGGCATACTCGCCCTCTACATCGCCCTCGTCGCCCTCGGGAACATCACCGACTTCGGGACCAACCAGCAGTTCGTACGGCACGTACTGGCGATGGACACCACGTTCAAGGACCACGACCTGATGTGGCGGGCCGTCACCAGTACCGGCCTTCAGGACACCGCGTACGTCCTCATCATCGTGTGGGAGACCGTGGCGGCCCTCGTGCTGATCTGGGGGACCGCGCTCTGGGCGTGGCGCAAGGAGGACCTCGCCCGGCGCGTCTCCACCTACGGCCTGCTGATGCTGCTGCTGCTCTTCGGCGCCGGGTTCATCGCGATCGGCGGCGAGTGGTTCGCGATGTGGCAGTCCAAGACCTGGAACGGGCTGGAGGCCGCGACCCGGGTGTTCCTGCTCAGCGGAGTGGCGTTGATCGTGAATCTGCTGCCGTCCCGGCGGGAGGACGCTATCTGACGACCGACACCTTCGTGTCGGTGTCGCCGAAGGCCCACAGGGCGGCGCCGTCTTCCTTGTGGAGGCGGATGCCGCCCAGCTTCTGGCCGTTGGCCGGGGGCGGCGAGGCGCCGTCGAGGGCGTTGGAGAAGGCCACGTTCACGCCCTCCACCTTGGTTATGTACATGACGTGCTCGATCTCGACGCCGTCCGAGCCCCTGAGGGACTGCCGGCGCGCGATGACCGAATAGGAGCCGGGCTGCGGACTCACCGTGCCCGGCCACACCGTGAACGTGCGGATCGCCTTCCCCGTGGCGTCGACCAGCCACACCCGCTTCTCGCCGAGCGAGTACACGATCCGGCGACCCTCGCCCGACCCGTCCGGCAGCGCCGACCGGTCCGTGGCGTGCGGCGCGGCGGAGCTGTGGGCGCTCGCCGACGCCGACGGGCGCGGCTTTGCCACGGCGTCCGTGGGACGCGGCCCGTGGTCCGCCTGCACGGCGAGGGCGACGACGGCCGCGGTCGCGCCCGCCGTCAGGCCGGTGACCCAGGCCCAGGAGGGCAGTCGGGCAGCCACGGGTACGCATCTCCTCCGCTACGGGGCCCCCGCTCGGACCGGGGGTCGGATCATCGTACTCAGTCCAGGACGGGCAGCAGCTCGGGCAGGTGGCCGTCGGAGGCCTCCGCCGCCCGCTGCCGTTCCGCCGGGACCTCGCCGTAGAGCGTGGTGCGCGCTCTGGCCGGGCGGCCGGCCGCCTCGGCCACGGCGACCAGGTCACGGACCGACTTGTACGAGCCGTAGGACGAGCCCGCCATGCGGGAGATCGTCTCCTCCATGAGGGTCCCGCCCAGGTCGTTCGCGCCGGAGCGGAGCATCTCCGCCGCACCCTCCGCGCCCAGTTTGACCCAGCTTGTCTGGATGTTCGGGATCCAGGGGTGGAGGAGGAGGCGGGCCATCGCGGTCACCGCGCGGTTGTCGCGCGTGGAGGGGCCGGGGCGCGCGATGCCCGCGAGGTACACCGGGGCGTTGGTATGGATGAAGGGAAGGGTGACGAACTCGGTGAAACCGCCCGTCTCCCGCTGGATGGCGGCCAGGGTGCGCAGGTGGCCCAGCCAGTGGCGGGGCTGGTCGACATGGCCGTACATCATCGTCGAGGACGAGCGGATGCCCAGCTCGTGGGCCGTCCGCACCACCTCGATCCAGGTCGCCGTGGGCAGCTTGCCCTTGGTGAGCACCCAGCGGACCTCGTCGTCCAGGATCTCCGCCGCCGTGCCCGGGATGGTGCCGAGGCCGGCCTCCTTGGCGGCCGTCAGCCACTCGCGAATCGACATCCCCGTGCGGGTCGCGCCGTTGACGACCTCCATCGGCGAGAAGGCGTGGACGTGCATACCGGGGACGCGCTCCTTGACCGCCTTCGCGATGTCGAAGTACGCCGTGCCCGGCAGGTCCGGGTGGATGCCGCCCTGCATGCACACCTCGACCGCGCCCACGTCCCAGGCCTGCTGGGCGCGGTCGGCGACCTGCTCCAGCGACAGCGTGTACGCGTCCGCGTCCGTGCGGCGCTGGGCGAAGGCGCAGAAGCGGCAGCCGGTGTAGCAGACGTTGGTGAAGTTGATGTTGCGGGTGACGATGTAGGTCACATCCTCGCCGACCACCGACCTGCGCACGTCGTCAGCCACCTGGCACAGGGCGTCCAGCGCCGGGCCGTCCGCGTGCAGCA
This sequence comes from Streptomyces sp. NPDC001393, assembly GCF_053597455.1. Lineage (NCBI taxonomy): Bacteria > Bacillati > Actinomycetota > Actinomycetes > Kitasatosporales > Streptomycetaceae > Streptomyces > Streptomyces sp. NPDC001393. Next base: position 99,085 of record NZ_JBSFIH010000016.1, on the reverse strand, counting down.
GGGCCAGGGCCTCGGCGTCGGTGAGCCGCGTCGGGTCGTCGGCCGCCGTCGCCAGCGCCTGCCGTACGTCGGTGTCGATGCGCTCCGGCGCCATGCCCGGGGCGGCCGCCTCGCGCAGCGCCGCCCAGTCGCCGTACACCTCGTCGAAGTCCTCGCGCCGGTCGGCGCTGCGGCCCTCGGTGTCGATCGTGCGGTGCAGGTCGGTACGGCCGGACGGCACGAAGGCCTCCTCCGGCTCCTGCCACGGACGGCCCTCGACCACCGCGTCCTCGCGCGCCAGCCCGGTCTCCGGGTCGGCCAGCGCGCCGACGTGCGGGCGCAGGCGCGGGTCCAGCCAGGGTTCGCCGCGGCGCACGAACTCGGGGTAGACGCAGAGGCGTTCGTGCAGTTCGAAGCCGGCCGCCCGGGAGCGTTCGGTGAGTTCCTCGATCTGCGGCCAGGGCCGTTCGGGGTTGACGTGGTCGATGGTCAGGGGCGACACCCCGCCCCAGTCGTCGATGCCGGCGCCGATCAGCCGCTCGTACTCCGAGTCGACCAGGTTCGGCGGGGCCTGGAGGCAGGCGGCCGGGCCCATGATGTGCCGGGCCACGGCCACCGTGGCGACCAGGTCGTCCAGTTCGGCGTCCGGCATGCCGCGCATCGCCGTGTCCGGCTTGGCGCGGAAGTTCTGGATGATCAGTTCCTGGATGCCGTGGTAGGCCCGGGCGACCTTGCGCAGCGCGAAGAGGGACTCGGCGCGCTCCTCGTACGTCTCCCCGATGCCGATGAGCAGGCCGGAGGTGAAGGGCACCGAGGAGCGGCCGGCGTCCTCCAACACCCGCAGCCGTACGGCCGGTTCCTTGTCCGGGGAGCCGTGGTGGGGGCCGCCGGGCTCGGACCAGAGCCGGGTCGCGGTCGTCTCCAGCATCATGCCCATGGAGGGCGCGACGGGCTTGAGCCGCTGGAAGTCGGTCCAGGTCATGACGCCCGGGTTGAGGTGGGGCAGCAGCCCCGTCTCCTCCAGGATCCGGACGGAGACGGCACGGACGTACGCGATGGTGTCGTCGTACCCGTGCGCGTCGAGCCATTCCCGCGCCTCGGGCCAGCGGTCCTCCGGCTTGTCGCCGAGGGTGATCAGGGCTTCCTTGCATCCGAGCGCGGCGCCCTTGCGGGCGATGTCCAGCACCTCGTCCGGGGACATGAACATGCCGTGGCCGGCCCGGCGCAGCTTGCCGGGGACGGTGACGAAGGTGCAGTAGTGGCACTTGTCCCGGCACAGCCGGGTGAGGGGGATGAAGACGCTCTTCGAGTACGTGATGACGCCGGGCCGGCCCGCCTGTTCGAGACCCGCGTCGCGCACCCGGGCGGCGGACGCGGCGAGGTCGGTCAGGGCCTCGCCGCGGGCCTGGAGCAGCACCGCCGCCTCGGCGACGTCGAGGGCGACGCCGTCCCGGGCGCGTTTGAGGGCGCGACGCATGGAGTTCTCGGTCGGGCCGGTTCCGGAGGTCGCGGAAGTCGTCATCCTCCCACGATACGTTCGGGCTGATCAGTGCGAAGGGCCGCGCCCGGCCCGGAGAAAGCCCGCGTGGTCGTCCAGCACCCGCAGCACCTCCGTCTCCCCCGCCGGCGGCAGCTGGAGCACCACCTCCTCGATGCCCAACTCGGCATAGTGAGCCAGCTTGCCCGGGGAGGGCTGGACCGCGTACGGGACGACCTGGAGGGCGGCCGGGTCGCGGCCCGCGTCCGCCCAGGCCGTGCGCAGCACCGGCAGGGACTCGGTGAGACCCCGGCCGCCGATCGGCAGCCAGCCGTCGGCGTACTCGGCGATGTGCGCGAACAGTTTCGCCCCGGCCGTCCCGCCGACGAGCGTGCGCGGGCCGACGACCCGGCCGCGCGGCTTCTGCACCGGCTTGGGGTGGGCGTGGCTGGCCCGGACGGCGGCGAACTGCCCGTCGTAGGGCGTCGGTTCCTCCGACCACAGCGCCTGCATCAGCCGCACCCGGTCCCGGACCAGTTCCCGGCGGGTGCGCCACTCGACCCCGTGGTCGGCGGCCTCCTCGACGTTCCAGCCGTAGCCGAGACCGAGGGTGAAACGGCCGCCGGACAGGTGGTCGAGGGTGGCGATCTGCTTGGCCAGGGCGATGGGGTCGTGCTGGGCGAGGAGGGTGATCCCGGTTCCGAGGCCGAGGCGCTCGGTGACGGCCGCGGCCTGGCCGAGGGCCACGAAGGGGTCGAGGGTGCGGCCGTATTCGCGGGGCAGGTCGCCGCCGGCCGGGTACGGGGTCGTCCGCTCCACCGGGATGTGGGTGTGTTCGGGGAGGTAGAGGCCGGCGTAGCCGCGCGATTCCAGTTCCCGCGCGAGCCGGACGGGGGTGATGGTCTCGTCCGTGAGGAAGATCGTTACGGCGATGCGCATGGGACATCGTACCGACTGGTTGGTCGTCCACGCTGGTCCCGTGCGGCGCTGGCCCCGTGCGGCCGGGGCGCCTACCGTGGACCCTGTGACGACGCTGCGCGGCACTCTCGCACCCGGATCCCCGGACTACGTGTACCTGCCCGTCGAAGTCCCGCCCGGCACGCGGGAGTTACACGTCTCCTACGGCTACGGCAAACCCGCCACCCCCGTCGGCACCCCCGGCAACGCCCTCGACATCGGCCTCTTCGACGAGCGCGGGGTCGAGGTCGGCGGGCCGGGGTTCCGGGGCTGGTCCGGGGGTGCGCGGACGGAGTTCTTCGTGCGCGCCGACGACGCGACGCCCGGGTATCTGCCCGGACCGCTGAACCCCGGCACCTGGCACATCGCGCTCGGCCCCTACACCGTGGCCCCGCAGGGGCTGGCGTACGAGGTGACCGTCACGCTGACGCCCGGGGAGCCCGGCGTCACCCCGCAGCCGGTGTATCCGCCGGCCCGCGCCCGGGGCCGGGGGCGGGACTGGTACCGGGGCGACTGCCATCTGCACTCCTGGCACTCCGACGGACGCCGCACCCCGGCCGAGATCGCGGCGCTGGCCCGGGCGGCCGGGCTGGACTTCGTGAACAGCTCCGACCACAACACCACCGCCGCGCACGCCCACTGGGCGGACTCGGCGGGCGAGGACCTGCTGGTGCTGCTCGGCGAGGAGGTCACCACCAGGAACGGCCATGTGCTGGCCCTCGGCACCGACCCGGGCACCTTCGTCGACTGGCGCCACCGGGCCCGGGACCGGCGGTGGGCGCACTTCGCGCGGGAGATCCGGCGCGCCGGCGGTCTTGTCGTACCGGCCCACCCGTACGCCGACTGTGTGGGCTGTTCCTGGAAGTTCGGCTTCGCCGAGGCGGACGCGGTGGAGGTGTGGAACGGGCTGTGGACGCCCGACGACGAGGTGGCGCTGGCCGCCTGGGACGGACTGCTGGTCGCCTCCGTACGCGAGAGGGGCGACTGGCTTCCGGCCATGGGGAACAGCGACGCACACCGGGATCCGGACATCGTCGGGCATCCGCAGACCGTGGTCCTCGCCGAGGAGCTGAGCCGGGAGGCGATCCTTCAGGGCCTGCGGGCGGGACGGTCGTACGTCGCCGAGTCCAGGACCGTCACGCTGGACTTCGGCGTCACCGCCCCCAGCGGCGAACGGGCCGGTGCCGGAGAGCGGTTGGCGGTGGACGCGGACACCCCGGTGACCGCCCGGCTGGCGGTCTCGGGCGCCCCGCGCTGCTCGGTCCGCTTCGTCACCGACCAGGGCGTGCTGTTCACGAGTGATCCGCTGTCCGTGTCGGGAGCGGGTGTGGTGGAGTGGCGCACGACCCCGGCCCACGCGGCGTACGTGCGCGCCGAGTTGCGGCACGAGACGGCACTCGGACCGGTGCCGGGCGCGATGGCGGCGTTCACCAACCCCGTCTTCCTCGGGGCTGCTTGACCGTGCACCGGGGGCCGGGTCGGCGCACCTGATGGTGTACAGGAAGCAGGCGGCGTCGCCGTCCGGCGTTCCGGTGGCGGTGGGGCGCTGACACGCGCCCCCGCACACCCGTTCGCCCCGCCTACCCCGGCCACACGATTGCCTGTACCTCGCTGTACGCGTGCAGGGCGTACACGCCCACGTCCCGGCCCACCCCGCTCTTCTTGAAGCCGCCGAACGGGGCCTCCATGTTGCGGCCGACGGTGTTCACCCCCACGCCCCCGGCCCGCAGCTGCCGGGCCACCCGGAACGCCCTGGCCACGTCGCCGGACCAGACGTAGTCGATGAGGCCGTACTCGGAGTCGTTGGCGAGGGCGACGCCCTCGTCCTCCTCGTCGAAGGGGATCACCGCGACGACCGGCCCGAAGATCTCCTCCCGGGCCACCCGCATGTCGTTGGCGCAGTCGGCGAGCAGGGTCGGGGCGACGTAGAACCCACGGTCCAGCGGCGGGCGTTCACCGCCGACGACCACCGTCGCACCCTCCTTCCGGCCCAGTTCGACGTACGACTCGACCCGCGCCCGGTGCTCCGCCGAGATCACCGGCCCGACCACCGTGTCCGGGGCGGACGGGTCACCGACCTTCAACCGGCGGGCGTACCCAGCCAGTTGCTCGACCAGGCGGTCGTACACACCTCGCTGCGCCAGCACCCGCGTCGGTGCCGTGCAGATCTGCCCGCTGTAGAAGGAGAAGGTCGTGCCGATGCCGGCGACGGCGGAGCCGAGGTCGGCGTCGTCGAAGACGAGCGCCGCGCCCTTCCCACCCAGCTCCATCAGCTGGCGTTTCATCTCCCGCCCGCACACCTCCCCGATCCGCCGGCCGACGGCCGTGGACCCGGTGAAGCTGACCATGTCGACGTCGTCGGACGCCACCGCCGCCTCGCCCACGGCCGTCTCCCGCCCCGAGACCACGTTCACCACACCGGGCGGCGCCCCGGCCTCCTGAAGCGCCTCGGCCATCTTGTAGACGGACAGCGGATCCTGCGGGGCGGGCTTCACGACCACCGTGTTGCCCATGGCCAGCGCCGGGGCGATCTTGCCCGCCGGGTTGGCCCACGGGTTGTTGTAGGAGGTGACGCAGGTGACGACCCCGACGGGCTGCCGCAGAGCCAGCGCGCCCATCACGCCCGCCCTGCCCATCGGCCCGGCCTCGTTGATCTGGGGCGTGATCGCCCACTCGGCGGGCTCCACGCGCGCGTACCGGCGGAACCGGGCGGCGGCCACCCCGACCTGCATGGCCCGGGCGGTGCCCGTGGTCGCGCCGGTCTCCGCGCGGGCCAGCTCGGTGTACGGCCCCTTCCGGTCACGGATGATGTCGGCCGCCCGGCCCAGCACCGCCGCCCGCTCCTCCGGCGGGGTCCGCGACCACGCCCCCAGCGCCTCCCGGGCCGCCGCACAGGCCGCGCGGACCTGCTCCGGCGAGGCCTCCGGCGCCAGGCCCACGGTCTCCTCGGTGGCCGGGTCGGTCACCGGGTAGTACCCGCCGTCCGGCGCCACCCACGCCCCGCCGACGAACAGCGGCTGCCCCTTCACCTCGTACTCACCGTCCGCGTGTCGGTCCCCGACCGGAGCACCTTCCCCGGTACGGCCCCGGTCACCACGTCGTCCCGGATCGCCTCGACCCCGTTGACCCACACGGCACGCACCCCGATCGCCTTGGAGTCCAGGCGGGGGCTGTCACCCGGCAGGTCGTGCACCAGCCGGGCCTGGCCGGCGTCGATGCGCTCCGGGTCGAACAGGACGAGGTCCGCGTGCCAGCCCTCCCGCACCCGTCCCCGCTCCCGCAGCCCGAAGAGCCGGGCCGGGTCGTCGGTCAGCATCTTCACGGCCTGCTCAAGACCGACCAGCTTCCGGCCGCGCAGACAGTCCCCGAGGAACCGGGTGGTGTACGGCGCCCCGCACATCCGGTCCAGGTGTGCGCCCGCGTCGGAGCCGCCGAGCAGCACGTCCTCGTGCTGCCAGGTCTCGGCGCGCAGCGCCCAGGACGCCGGGTCGTTGTCGGTCGGCATCGGCCACAGCACCGTACGCAGCTCGTCGGCCGCGCAGATCTCCGCCAGGCAGGCGAAGGGGTCCTGCCCCCGCTCCTCGGCGATGTCCCGCACGACCCTTCCCGTGAGCCCACGGTTGGCCTCGCTGTAGGTGTCCCCGATGACGTACCGCCCGAAGTTCGCCAGCCGCCGGAAGACGCCCGCCTCCTTCGACCGGGCCCGCCGCAGCATCTCCGCCCGGACGGCGGGGTCGCGCAGCCGGGCGATCCGCTCCGGCACCGGCAGGCCGAGGATCGGCCCCCATCCGGGGATGAGGTTGAGGGCGCAGAACGTGCCCAGGGACATGTTCATCGGGGTGAGGATCGGCATGGTGAGCGCCACCACCCGCCCGCCCGCCTTCCGGGCCCGCTCGCTCGCGCCGAGCTGCCGCGGCACCCGCTCCGGCACGGCCGCGTCGATGGTGAGCACGTTCCAGTTGAGGGGCCGTCCGGCGGCCGCGCTCATCTCCACGAGCAGGTCGATCTCGTCGTCGCTGAACTGGTCCAGGCAGCCGGCGACGATCGCCTCGATCTGCGTGCCCTCGTGCTCGCCGACGGCCTTCGACAGCGCCAGCAGCTCCGCCGGCCTCGCGTGCCGGGACGCGACCGGCTGCCCGTCCCCGTCCGCGTGCGTGCTCGACTGCGTGGTGGACAGCCCCCAGGCGCCGGCGTCCATGGCCTCGTGCAGCAGCCGCAGCATGGCGTCCATCTGGTCGCCGCTCGGCTGCCCGCCGACCGCCTGAGGCCCCATGACGTGCCGCCGCAGCGCGCAGTGCCCCACCATGAAGCCCGCGTTGACGGCGATCCGCCCGTCGAGGGCGTTCAGGTACTCCCCGAAGGAGTGCCAGCTCCAGGGCGCCCCCTCCTCCAGCGCCACCAGGGACATCCCCTCCACCCTGGACATCATCCGGCGGGTGTAGTCGGCGTCCTCGGGGCGGGCGGGGTTGAGCGGCGCGAGGGTGAACCCGCAGTTCCCGGCGGCCACCGTCGTCACCCCGTGGTTGAGGGAGGGCGTGGCGTAGGGATCCCAGAAGAGCTGGGCGTCGTAGTGGGTGTGGGGGTCGACGAAGCCGGGGGCGAGGACGAGACCGGAGGCGTCCTCGGCGGTGCGGGCGTCCTCGGTGACGCTGCCGATGGCGGCGATACGACCGTCTCGGATGCCGACGTCGGCGGTGCGGGCGGGCGCACCGGTGCCGTCCACGACGGTGACGCCCTTGATGAGATGGTCCAACATGCCCCGAACCCCCTCAGACGGCCTGACGGAACCGGGTGGTCCGGTGCACCGGATCCGTGTCGATCTTCGGAATCACGTGCTCCCCGATCAACCGGATCGTCTGCAGCGTCTCCTCCTTCGGCACCCCCACCGGCAACCCGAAGCTCAGCTGGTCCGCCCCCGCCTGCTCCCACCGCTTGCACTGGCGCAGCACCTCGTCGGGGTCGCCACAGATGAGCAGCTCCTCCTCAACGAGGAGCTCCACGAACTCCGGTGTGTACCGGGGCAGCGTCTCCGGCCACACGGGGAAGCCCTCGGGGCGCGGGAAGGTGTCGTGGTACCGGAAGACGAGCGAGGGCAGATAGTGCAGTCCCCCGTTCACCGCGATCTCGATCGCCTCCGCGTGCGTGGGCGCACAGATCGCGGTCGTCGTCACCATCACGTTGTCGTTGACGAAGTCCCCCACCGGCTCGGCGTTGACGATCGCCGTCTTGTACTGCTCCAGCACCCACTCCATGTCGGACACCTTCTGAATGCTGAAGCCGAGCACGCCGAGCCCCTTCTTCGCGGCCATGGCGTACGACGGCGGGGAGCCGGCGGCGTACCACATCGCCGGGTGCGATGTCCCGTACGGCTTCGGCAGGACCTTGCGCGGCGGCAGCTGCCAGTGCTTGCCCTGGAAGCCGACGTACTCGTCCTGGAGCCACATCTTCGGGAACTCGGCGATGGTCTCCTCCCAGATCTCCTTGGTGTAGTTCATGTCGGTCACACCCGGTATGAACCCGAGGATCTCGTGGGACCCGGCGCCCCGCCCGCTGCCGAACTCGAAGCGCCCCTCGCTGAGGTGGTCCAGCATGGCGACCTTCTCGGCGACCTTCACGGGGTGGTTGACCTGGGCGAGGGGATTGAAGATCCCCGACCCCAGATGGATCCGTTCCGTCGCGTGCGCCAGATAGCCCAGGAACACGTCGTTGGCCGACAGGTGCGAGTACTCCTCCAGGAAGTGGTGCTCGGAGGCCCAGGCGTACTTGAAGCCGGACCTGTCCGCCTGGATGACGTACTCGGTCTCCTCCATCAGCGCCTTGTGCTCGGCCAGCGGGTCGGTCTCGGCGCGCTTGCCCACGTATCCCTGTACAAAGAGCCCGAATTCCACGGTGGTTCACCGTCCCAGTCCAGGTGGTCCCTACGAGTTCTACGAACTTTCTGACGTACCGTCAGATTCGTCAATAGATGACGAACCGTCAGATCACGCTGACCCCCGACAGCCACCCGCCGTCGATCACGAACGGCTGCCCGGTGATGTACGACGAGTCCGCCGAGGTCAGGAACAGCGCCAGCCGGGCCACCTCCTCCGGCTGCCCGACCCGCCCGAGCGGCACGAGCTTGCGGTACAGCTCGTCCAGGGCCCGGCTCATCTCCTCCGGGTCGGCGTCCGGGTCGAGCCGCGCCGGGTTGGACATCGGGGTGTCGATGGCGCCCGGACAGATCGCGTTGACCCGGATGCCCCGGCCCGCCAGCTCCAGCGCGGCCACCCGGGTCAGCCCCAGCACGGCGTGCTTGGTGGCGGCGTACGTCCCGACGGCCGCCATGCCGGTCAGGGCCGTGTAGGAGGCGGTGTTGACGATCGTCCCGCCATCCGCCATCTCCGGGACGACCGCCTTCATGCCCAGGAAGCAGCCGACCTGGTTGACCCGCACGACCTGCATGAACTCGTCCAGCGGGGTGTCCACGAGGGCGTTGAAGCGCAGGATCCCCGCGTTGTTCACCAGCCCGTCGATGTGCCCGTACGCCTCCTTGACCCGCCCGACGGCCTCCCGCCAGCCCTCCTCGGTGCCGACGTCGAGATGGACGTACAGCGCGCCTATCTCCTTGGCCAGGGCCTCCCCCTGCTCGTCCAGCACATCGGCGACGGCCACCCGCGCCCCCTCCGCCCGGAAGAGCCGCGCCTCCTGCTCGCCCTGTCCGCGTGCCGCCCCGGTGACGATGACGACCCGTCCGTCCAGCTTGCCCATGCGACTCCTCCTCGGTCCGGCAGGGCTTCCTCAGTCCAGCAGGGGCGCGACCTCGGCCCCGAACATGCCGATCTGCTCGATGAGTTCGGCGCGGCTCCGGCTGCGGAACCGCACCTGGACCTGGTCCACGCCCATCGCCCGGTAGGCCCGCAGCGACTCGGCGATCTCCTCCGGCGTCCCGGTGCGGGTCCGCCGCCCGACCTCCCAGCCGGGCCGCCCGACGTACAGCGGCTCGGCGAGGGCGCCGACGGTGAACGGCGCCTCGATGCCCGCGTCCGCCCGCAGGTGCCGTATCCGGTCGATCTGCGCGGGCAGCCGCTCCGGCGGATCTCCCTGCGGCAGCCAGCCGTCCCCCTTCAGCGCGGCCCGGCGTACCGCGGCGGGCGAGGAGCCGCCGACCCAGAGGGGGACCTGGGGCTGCACGGGCCGGGGACGCTGGCCGAGCCCGGCGAAGTCGTAGATCTTCCCGTGGTGCTCGGGGAACTCCTCCGCGCCCAGGGCGGCCCGCAGCGCGTCGATCACCTCGTCCAGCACGGCACCCCGCCGCTCGAAGTCCACCCCGAGCGCCTCGAACTCCTCCCGGACGTGCCCGGCGCCCACCCCGAGGACCAGCCGGCCGCCGGAGAGGTGGTCGAGGGTGGCGTACTGCTTGGCGGTGAGCAGGGGATGCCGCAGCCCTACGACGGCCACATGGCTGAGCAGGCGCACCCGCTCGGTCACGGCGGCGAGGTGGGCGAGGGTGGCGACCGGGTCGTACCAGACCGTGCTCATGGCGGGGGCGAGCCGGCGCGGGACGGCGACGTGGTCGCAAGCGGCGAGGTAGTCGAACCCGGCCCGGTCCACGGCCCGCGCGACGGCCACCAGGTCCGCCGGCCCGGCCCCCGCCTCCCACCCTTCCGCGAACAGGGTGCTCTGCGCCTGGACGGGCAGCTGGATGCCGTACGCCAGGGCGCTCACCGCCACAGCCCCTCGGGGGTGAGCCCCAGCAGCTCGATGGCGTTGCCGCGCACGATCCGCTCGACCAGGTCCGCCGGCAGATGGCCCATCTGGGCCTCGCCGACCTCGCGGGACTTGGGCCAGGTGGAGTCGGAGTGCGGGTAGTCGGTCTCGTACAGGACGTTGCCGACCCCGATGGCGTCCAGGTTCCGCAGGCCGAAGGCGTCGTCGAAGAAGCAGCCGTAGACGTGCTCGGCGAACAGCTCGGACGGCGGCCGGGTGACCTTCCCGGCGACCCCGCCCCACCCCCGGTTCTCCTCCCACACGACGTCGGCGCGTTCGAGGATGTACGGAATCCACCCGATCTGCCCCTCGGCGTACATGACCCTCAGGTTCGAAAACCGCTCGAACTTGCCGCTCATCAGCCAGTCGACCATCGAGAAGCAGCAGTTGGCGAAGGTGATGGTGGAGCCGACGGCGGGCGGGGCGTCGGCGGAGGTGGAGGGCATACGGCTGCTGGAGCCGATGTGCATGGCGACGACCGTGCCGGTCTCGTCGCAGGCGGCGAGGAACGGGTCCCAGTCGTCGGTGTGGACGGACGGCAGGCCGAGGTGCGGGGGTATCTCGGAGAAGGCGACCGCCCGCACGCCCCGCGCGGCGTTCCGCCGTACCTCGGCGGCGGCCAGCTCGGCGTCCCACAGGGGTATGAGCGTGAGCGGTATCAGCCGCCCGTGCGCCTCGGGCCCGCACCACTCCTCCACCATCCAGTCGTTGTAGGCGCGCACGCACAGCAGGGCGAGTTCCTTGTCGGCGGCCTCCGTGAAGGTCTGGCCGCAGAAGCGCGGGAAGGTGGGGAAGCACAGGGCGGACTGCACGTGGTTGACGTCCATGTCGGCGAGCCGCGCGGGCACGTCGTACGACCCGGCCCGCATCTGCTCGTAGGTGATGACCTCCAGCTTGACCTCGTCCCTGCTGTACCCCACGGCGGTGTCGAGCCGGGTGAGGGGCCGCCGCAGGTCCTCGTAGGCCCACCAGTCGCCGAGGGGCCCGTCGGTGCTGCCGGGTTCGCCCATGACGGGCCTGAAACGCCCGCCGAGGAAGGTCATCTCCTTCAGCGGGGCGCGCACGATCCGGGGCCCGGTGTCCCGGTATTTCTTCGGCAGCCGGTCCTGCCAGACACCGGCGGGCTCGACGGTGTGGTCGTCGACGGAGATGATCAGCGGGAACTGTGTGGTCTCCATGGCCCTCACGGTAGCGCCGATCTGACGATCCGTCAGCTAGTGGGGGTCTGCAAAGAGGGTGTGAGGGCTTTGTGTGCTGGACTGCGCCGCCCTGTGATCGGCGTCTCCCACGGCTGACGCAACCGCCCGGAACAAGGCAAACTGACGGGGTTGTTCGTGATTCCGAGGGGGACGAACGCATGGACGGTGGGCCGCGAGTGCCTGAGCAGCGGCGTCCCGGCTCCGTGGCCGTCGCGGAGCGGGAGGCGCTGCGGTTCGGCGTGCTCGGTCCGGTGCGGGCCTGGCGCGGCGAGGAGCAGCTCAGCACGGGCTCGCCCCAGCAGCGCGCCCTGCTGGCAGCGCTGCTGCTGCGCGCGGGGCGTACGGCGACGGCGGCGGAGCTGATCGACGCGTTGTGGGGCCCTCAGCCCCCGTCGCAGGCCCTGGCGGCGGTGCGCACGTACGCGTCCCGGCTGCGCAAGATCCTGCCCCCTGGCGTGCTGGTCAGCGAATCCGGCGGTTACGCGGTGCGGGTGCCGGCCGAGGGCGCCCTGGACCTGGCCGTCGCGCAGGACCTGGCGGCGGACGCGGAGAAGGCACGGGCGGGGGGCGACCTGTGCCGGGCCCGCGAGCTGCTGAACCAGGCTCTCGGCATCTGGGACGGCGAGGTGCTGGCCGGCGTCCCCGGCCCGTACGCCGAGACCCAGCGGGTCCGCCTGGAGGAGTGGCGCCTGGGCCTGCTGGAGTCCCGCCTGGACATGGACCTGGAGCAGGGCTGCCACGCGGAGGCGGTCTCGGAGCTGACGGCACTGACGGCCGCGCACCCCTTGCGTGAGCGACTGCGCGAGTTGCTGATGCTGGCCCTGTACCGCAGCGGCCGGCAGGCGGAGGCCCTGGCGGTCTACGCCGACACGCGCCGCCTGCTGGCGGAGGAACTGGGGGTCGATCCGCGGCCCGGGCTCCGGGATCTCCAGCAGCGGATCCTCCAGGCGGACCCGGCGCTGGCGGAGCCGTCGTCCCCGGCGGCGGAACCCTCGATGGTCCCGGTCCGCCCGGCGCAGTTGCCCGCGTCGGTCCCGGACTTCACGGGCCGTACGTCCGTCGTGTCCGAACTGAGCGAGGTTCTGTCCTCGGCGTCGGAGTCCCCGGACGCCGGGGGCCGGGTGATGGCGGTGTCGGCCCTGGCCGGCATCGGCGGGGTGGGCAAGACGACCCTGGCGGTGCATGTGGCCCACCGGGCGCGGGGAGCCTTCCCGGACGGCCAGCTGTACGTGGACCTGCAGGGCGCGGGCCCCCGCCCGGCGGAACCGGAGACGGTGCTGGGCTCCTTCTTGCGGGCGTTGGGCACGGCGGACTCGGCGATCCCGGACTCCCTGGACGAACGCGCGGCGCTCTACCGCTCGGTCCTGGACGGCCGCCGGGTCCTCGTCCTGCTGGACAACGCGAAGGACGCGGCACAGGTGCGCCCGCTGCTGCCGGGGACCGAGGGCTGCGCAGCCCTGGTGACATCCCGGGTCCGCATGGTCGACCTGGCCGGGGCGCACCTGGTGGACCTGGACGTGATGTCCCCGGACGAGGCGCTCGCCCTCTTCACGAAGATCGTCGGCGAGGAGCGGGTGGCGGCGGAACGGGAGGCCGCGCTGGACGTGGTCGCGGCCTGCGGCTTCCTCCCGCTGGCGATCCGCATCGCCGCGTCCCGCCTGGCGGCCCGCCGTACGTGGACGGTCTCGGTCCTGGCGGCGAAGCTCGCGGACGAGCGGCGTCGGCTTGACGAACTGCAAGCCGGGGACCTGGCGGTGAAGGCCACCTTCGAGCTGGGCTACGGCCAGCTGGAACCGGCCCAGGCCCGGGCGTTCCGCCTGCTGGGGCTGGCCGACGGCCCGGACATCTCCCTGGCGGCTGCGGCGGCGGTCCTGAACCTGCCGACGGAGGACACCGAGGACCTTCTCGAATCCCTGGTGGACACGTCGCTGCTGGAGTCCGCTGCGCCCGGCCGCTACCGCTTCCACGACCTGGTCCGGCTCTACGCGCGTGCCTGCGCGGAACGGGACGAGCAGCCGCCGAGCGAGCGCGAGGCCGCGATGTCGCGGCTGCTGGACTTCTATCTGGCCACGGCGGCGCAGGTGTATGCGATGGAGCGGCCGGGGGACCGGGTCGTGGACCATCTGCAGTCGACCGAGTATCCGGGGCTCGAGTTCGAGAACCGGCACGGAGCCCAGGACTGGCTGTACGCAGAGGCGGTGTCCCTGCTCGCCTGTGTGCGCCAGTTCGCGGGACCGGACACCCTGCTGCGCGCCATCGACCTCCTGTGGGTCGCCGTCGACCTGACCGAGTCCGGCGCCAACTCGCGCGAGTACGACGCCGCCGCCCTCGCCCTGCTCGACGCGGCGCGGGCGTGCGGCGACCGGCGCGCGGAGGTACGGGCCGCGGTGGTGCTGGCCAACGCCCACCAGCTCTCGGGGCGTTTCGCGGAAGCCGACGACGCCGCCCGCCAGGCCCTGGAGCTGGGAGAGGCACCCGACCACCCGCTGGCACGCTGCTGGGCCGAGAACTGCCGGGGTGCCATGGCCTTCTACCAGCGGCGGTACACCGACGCGGAGAAGCACTTCAAGCAGGCGCTCGCGGACTTCCGGGACTGCGGGGACCGGGCCGGCGAAGCCAGCGTCCTGTGCAACCTGTCACGCATCCACGTGGTGACCGGGCGTCCGAGGAGCGCCGTGGACCTGGCCCAGCAAGGTGTCGACATGTACGAGACCCTGGGCCACGCCGTGAAGAGCGCCAACGGACGGTACGCCCTCGGCATGGCTCTCACACAGAACGGCCTGCACGTCGAGGCGACGGAGCGGTTCCACCAGGCGCTCCAGGTCTTTCGTGAGAGCCGCCAGCGGCTGTGGGAGGGCATGACCCTGTTCCGGCTCGCCGAACTCGACCTCGAGACCCAGCGGCACGCCCAGGCCTCCGCCAACGCCGAAACCGCGCTGACCGTGCTGCGCGGGATCGGCGGTGAGTGGCGCAGGGGGAACGTCCTGACCGTGCTGGGCCGTGCCCTGCACGGGATCGGGCAGTCCGGGCGGGCCCAGGTGTGCTGGCAGGAGGCCCTTTCCATCTACGAGGTGCTCGGCTCCCCCGAGGCCGACGCGGTCCGCGCGCTGCTGTCACCGGCCGCCGCCGTGTGAGCCCGCCGCACCGTTCATCGTTCGTTTATCGCCGGACGCCATTCTCTTGTTGTCGGTCCGTCGCGTCGGGGGGCAGACGGACTGCCGGTGAGGACGCCCCGTCAACGATCTAGTGTGGGGCGACCAGTTGTTCGTCCGGCCGTCCATCGGGGGAACGGCCGGACGAACGCAGCCGAGTTCAGCGCCCAGGGAGGGAAGCACCATGAGCGACACCACGAAGGACCAGACGGTCGAGCCGGACAACATCCACATCACCGACGCCAAGGACAACGGCACGGTGACGCCGGACAACATCCACATCACCGACGCCAAGTCCGAGGGCACGGTGACGCCGGACAACATCCACATCACGTCCGAGCCCGCCTGACCCAAAGGCCGACGGGGGACCGGCCGCGACGGCACCGAGGGGGAGCCGTCGCGGCCGAGGTGTGTCCGGGGGCAGTCAGGTTCGGTGAACGCCGAGCTCGCACCAGACCGTCTTGCCCTCCGCCTCCTGCTCCACGCCCCAGCGCAGGGCCACCGCGTCCAGCAGGGCGAGCCCACGCCCGTCCTCGGCGTCGAGGGTGCCGGGCAGGGACTCGGGTAGGGCCTGCCCGGCCGGGTCCGTGACCTCGACGCGGACGCGGTTGCCGTCCGTCCGTGCCACCCGCACACGGACCGCGCTCCCCTCCCCCACATGCCGGATCACGTTCGTGACGAGTTCGGTGACGCAGAGCTGGACATCGGAGCAGGGCGCGTCGAGGTAGCGGCGCACGGTACGGCGGAGGCCCTGGAGCACCTTCGGTACGGCGACGAGTTCGACGTCCAGCGGCGGCCGGCTCGGTGCCGTACCGGCGTCCCGCAGCACCGCCACCAGCCTGCGCGCCGTAGCGGCGTTGCAGTTGCCGAGTGCGACCAGGCCGGCCGAGGGCCGGTACGTGCCCGCGAAGCTCGGCAGGTCCACCCGGAGGGACGGCAGCGTGATGCCATGGGCGGCGAGGGCGTCGCGCAGGTCTTCCACGCACAGGGTGGTGTCGAAGGTGGAGTTGGCGGGGTGGCCGGTGGGGGGATGCGAGGACGACACGGTTGCGTACGCCTTCCTGTGCTCTCTGTGACGAAACAGTCACACGGTGGCGTCCACGTCAGTACCTTTTGAAGAGGTTCCGGCTACGCAGCGCAAGTGGCAAACGGCGGTGATGAGTTGTGCCCCCACGCAAAGACCCCGACGCGTCGGCGAACGTCCCCTCCTTCTACGGCGCCGAACTGCGCTACCAACGGGAGCTGGCGGGGCTGACGTTGGAGCAGCTGGCTGAGGGGAGCTTCCGGGGCGTGCCGTTCCTGAGCCAGATCGAGCGCGGTGAGCGACGCATGCCGGTGGATCTGGCCCGGCATGTCGACAGGGTGCTGGGGACGGACGGGTTTTTCGAGCGGCGTTGTGAAGATGCCCGCCGGGCACGGCAGTCGGGGCATGCGGAGTACTTCGCGGATGTGGCGGAGATGGAGCGGCATGCGGAGACGATCGAGGAGTGGGCGCCGATGCTCCTGCCCGGTCTGCTCCAGACCAAGGAGTACGCCCAAGCCGTCATCGAGACGGGGAGCCCCTGGCTGCCGCCCGCGACCATCGAACGGCAGGTCAGCGCCCGGCTGGAACGCGCCAAGCTCTGGGAGGGCGACGAGCCACCCGCGTTCTGGACCGTCATTCGCGAGCCGCTGATCCGCACGACACTGCTGTCCTCGGAGGAGATGGCAAAACAGCTGGAGCACATCGCGCGCGTGGTCCGCTCCGCACGAGGCGTTCTACAGATCTTGCCGGAAACACACGCTGGCCACCCGCTCATGATGGGCATGATCAAGGTCATGACGTTCCCGGACGCACCGCCAGTGGTCTACACCGAGGGCCTCCACAGCGGCCAACTCATCGACTATCCGCCCATCGTGAAGGACTACCGCAGGTCGTACGATCTGCTCAGGGCCGCAGCACTACCACCTGAAGCGTCCCTGGCCATGATCGAGCAGGCGGCGAAGGACTACCGAAATGGCAAGCACAGGGCTTGACTTGAGCAGCATGCTGTGGCGCAAGAGCAGTTACAGCAACTCCAGCGGCGGGGACTGCGTCGAAGTCGCCGACGCTCACCCCGGCACGGTGATCCCCGTCCGCGACTCCAAGAAGGCCCAGGAAGGCCCCGTACTCCTCTTCCGGCCCCTCGCCTGGAGCACCTTCCTCGCCTCGCTGAAGGGCTGACCCCACCCGGCGTTATCCACAGGGCAAGCGGCACGTCGCGGATTCTGCGATCTTGCCGGGGTGGGGCGGACGGAACTGAGGCCACTGAGGGCGCTGGCGGACCGGGGCGTCCTGCTCACCTCGCGTGCCGTGGAGGCCGGCTGGCCCCGGCGCAGTCTCACACGTGCGCTGCGGGCAGAAGGCTGGACCCGGCTGCGGCAGGGAGCCTGGACCGAGCCGGGGCGGGACCCGGACCTCTTCACTCACCTCCGGGCCGTGCTGCTCCGCGAACCCCGGCTGATCGTGAGCCACGGTTCAGCGGCCGCGCTCTGGCGGATCGAGATGCTCGGGGGTGGCCGCAAGACGCCGCTGGAGTTCATCGCCCCGCGGCTCACCATCCGTGGTGTGAGCAACGGCGTGCACGTACACCGGATACCGCTCAGCACGAGGGACGTGGTGGAACGACAGGGGCTGCGGCTCACCACTCCCACCCGCACGCTCGCCGACCTGCTCCGGCGCGGCCCGAGGGACGAGGCGATCGTCGCCGTGGACTCGGCGCTGACGTACCGCAGGGTCGGGCGGGTCCGTCGCGCACCGCTCACCAAGCTGGACGAGATCGCCGCGGCGCTTGAGACGACCTTGCAAGGGTCGGTCCGGGCCCGGAACTGGCTGCCCCTGGCCGACCCGCTCGCCGGTTCACCAGCCGAGACCGTTGCCCGACTGCGCATGTACGACGCCGACCTGCACCCCGAGAGCCAGGCCGAGCTACGCATCCCGGACGGCAGTCGCCGCGTCGTCGATTTCCTGTTCAGGGCGGCAGGGCTGGCGGTGGAGATCGAGGGATACGCCTACCACGGAACTCGTGACGCCCACCGTAGGGACGTTGCTCGCTTCAACCAGATCCTGAGGTGTCCGGAGATCCGCAGCCTCCTCCGCTTCAGCGCCGAGGACGTTTTCCACCGCCCTGAGTACATGGTCGAGGAGATCAGGGCCACCCTTGCTGCCCTGGCCGGCGATTCCCAGTGACCGTGGGGCCGCCCGCTTCTCGGCCAGTGTCGTGCCTCCGCGAGGCGCGTCAAGGGCGCTACGCGTCGCCTTCGGCGATGGCCCTCCGGGCCACCCTTGACCCACCTCGCTCCAGCACGGGAGAGAAGCGAGCGAGCGGCCCGGAAGAGCGGGTGCCCTGGCGGGGTTTGCGGCGCGGGTCGCCTGCGTTCTGAGCCGGGGTCGACGGACGCGGCCACGCCTCGCCCGCACGCCGGGCCGGCTCGGCGGCTTCCGGTCGGTGGGTGGGGCGCGGTCGCGGGGTGGCGGCACGCCGGGTGAGGTCGGCGGCTTCCGGTCGGTGGGTGAGGGTGCGCGAGCGGGGTTGGGGGGCACGCCGGGTTGGGTTGGCGGCATCCGGCCGGTGGGCGGGGGCGCGCCAGCGGAGTGGCGGCACGCCCGGTCAGCTCGGCGACTTCCGGCAAGTGGGCGGGGGGATCGCAGTCCGCGGAGGTCGGCCTGGCGGCGCGGGATCCCGGCATCTGAGGGCCCCGAAGGTGGGGAGTGGCATCTTTGGGCGCTCTCGTCCTCAACGGACGGCGGGTCAGCTCTCCCGGGCCGACTCCCAGGCTGGCCCAAGCCTGCCAATTGCTCGACTTGCCGTGGCCTCTGGGGCTGGTGTGACAGAGGGGACGCCCTTGGGGTCACACCAGCCACTCAAGTCCCCTCCCGAAGCGCCCGGCTCGGCATGCGCCCGCCCGGCCCCCACCCAGGGCCGATCGCAGCCAACCCCCACCTGGCATCCCGACCACCCCTGGCGCCCACCCCCACCTTCCGCAGGCCGCCAAGCCGACCGGGTGTGCCGCCGCCTCCTGGCGCGTCCCCCCGCTCACCGCAATCCGCCGAGCTGGCCGGGCGTGCCGCCACTCCGCTGGCGCGCCCACCCCCACCTGCCGCAAGCCGCCGACCCCACCCGCCGAGCCCCCACCCCGCGACCGCGCCCCACCCACCGGCCGAAAGCCGCTTAGCCGGCCCGGCGTGCAGGCGAGACGCGACCGCGCCCCCTCAGCCGACGACACGAACGCAGCCGACGGAAGGGCCCGGCCCCGGCAAGCCGGCCACTTTCCCCGGCTGCCCGCTCGCTTCTTCCCCGTGCTGGAGCGAGGCGTGTCAAGGGTGGCCCGGAGGGCCATCGGCGGAGCCGACGCGGGAGTGGAGCGCAGCGGAACGGGAGCGCCCTTGACTCGCCTCGCGGAAGCACGACACTGGCCAAGAAGCGGGCGGCCCAACGGCAACTTCTCAACGCCGCATGAGTCCAGCGCCCCCCTCCCCCTCACCCCCTCCTCCGCAAAACCCCCTTCACCACCTTGCCGCTCGCGTTTCTCGGCAGTTCCCCCACGAACTCCACCGACCTCGGCACCTTGTAGTTCGCCATCTCGCGGCGGGACCAGGCGATCAGGTCGTCGGAGGTCAGGGGCGAGCCGGGGCGGCGGACCACGTACGCCTTGGCGACCTCGCCCAGGCGGGGGTCGGGGACGCCGATCACCGCCACCTCACGCACATCCGGATGCGTGCCCAGCAGTTGCTCTATCTCCGCCGGGTAGGCGTTGAAGCCGCCGACGATGAACATGTCCTTGATGCGGTCCGTGATGCGCAGGTTGCCCGCCCCGTCCAGGACGCCCACGTCGCCCGTCCTCAGCCAGCCGTCGGGAGAGATCGCCTCGGCCGTCGCCGCCGGGTCGTCGTAGTAGCCGCGCATGACGTTGAAGCCCCGGACCAGGATCTCGCCCGCCTCGCCGGGCCGCACCGGCGCGCCCATCGCATCCACCACCCTCACCTCCGTCCCCGGGATCGCCCGGCCGGACGTGGAGGCGATGACCGACGGGGCGTCGCCGCGGCGGCACATCGTGACGATGCCGCTCGCCTCCGAGAGGCCGTACGCCGTGAGGACCGTGTCCACGCCCAGTTCGCCGCGCAGGCGTTCCACCAGCCGCAACGGCACGACCGCCGCTCCCGTCACCACCAGGCGCAGGGCGGAGAGGTCGTGGGCGTCCCGCGTCGGGTGGTCCAGGAGGGACTGGTGGAGGGTGGGTGGGCCGGGGAGGACCGAGATCCGTTCCGCCGCTATGTTCGCCAGCGCCGTCTCCACGTTGAACACCGGCTGCGGGATCATCGTCGCCCCGCGCATCAGACAGGCGATCACCCCGGCCTTGTAGCCGAAGGTGTGGAAGAAGGGGTTGATGATCAGGTAGCGGTCGCCCGCCCGCAGCCCCGCCAGGTCCGCCCAGATCTCGTACGCCCGGAGGGTCTGGGCGTGCGTGATCACCGCGCCCTTCGGGCGGCCCGTCGTACCCGACGTGTAGATGATGTCCGACAGCGACGAGCCGTCCAACTCCATCCCCCGCGCCTCCACTTCGGTCGCGGCCACCCCCTCCCCTCCCGCCAGGAAGTCCTTCCACGTACGGAAGTCCGGCGGCGCGTCCTCCGACAGGACCACCACCTCCTCCAAGTCAGGCAGTCCGGGCAGCGGCGCCCGGCCGTCCGTCACCCCCTCCCCCGCCGCCCGGCGCAGGCTCGCCACGTACGACGCGCCCAGGAAGGTGCCCGTCACGAAGAGCAGGCGAACCCCGCTGCGGCGCAGTACGTCCGCCGCCTCCGTGCCCTTGAAGCGGGTGTTGAGGGGGACGAGGACCGCGCCCGCCGTGACCGCGCCCAGTGCGGCCGTGACCCAGTCCAGGGAGTTGGGGGCCCAGACCGCCACCCGGTCGCCGACCCGCACCCCACTCGCCAGGCAGGCCGCCGCCGCCCGTTCCACCCGGGCGCCCAGTTCGGCGTACGTGATCCTGGTACGGCCCTCGACCACCGCCTCCGTGTCCGCGTACCGCTCGGCCGACCACCGGACCAGATCGGGGATGGTGCCCCAGTGGCCCCGGACTCCGTCGCCTCCGTCGCCTCCGTCGCCTCCGTCGCCTCCGTCGCCTCCGTCGCCCCAGTCGCTCATCACAGGCCCCCTGTGCCGCATAGCTGACTGGCCGTCAGATTAGCTGTAATCTGACGGACTGTCAGGACGTCAGGAGCAGGGGGAGGACGGCATGGCAGCAAACGGGCTCAAGGACGCCACCGCCATCGTCGGGATCGGGCAGACCCCGTTCGCCAAGCGTCTTCCGGAGGACGAGAAGACGCTCGCCTGCCGGGCCGTGCTCGCCGCGCTCGACGACGCGGGAATCGCGCCCGGCGAGGTCGACGCACTCGCATCCTACACCATGGAGGAGACCGACGAGGTCGAGCTCGCGAAGGCCGTGGGGTTCGGGGATCTGACCTTCTTCAGCAAGGTGGGGTACGGCGGGGGTGGGTCCTGTGCCACCGTCGGCCATCTCGCCGCCGCCATCGCCTCCGGACAGGCCACCGTCGGCGTCGCCTGGCGGTCGCGGAAGCGGGGGTCCGGGCCGCGGCCCTGGACCAACACCCGCGTCCAGCTCCCCACCCCGGCCCAGTGGACCCGGCCCTTCGGGCTTCTGAGGCCCGCCGACGAGATCGCCATGCTGGCCCGGCGGTACATGCACGAGTACGGCGCCACCCGCGACCATCTCTTCAACGTCGCCCTCGCCTGCCGGAACCGGGCCAACCAGAATCCGGCCGCCGTGATGTACGAACGTCCGCTGACCCGCGAGATGTACATGACCTCGCGCTGGATCAGCGAGCCGCTCTGCCTCTTCGACAACTGCCTGGAGACGGACGGCGCCCTCGCCTGTGTCCTCGTGTCCAGCGAGCGCGCCCGGGACTGTGCCCAGCGGCCGGTGTACGTCCACTCCGCCGCCCAGGGGCTGCCCGCCCAGCACCACGGCATGGTCAACTACTGGAACGACGACCCCCTCACCGGCCCCGCCTGGACCGCCGCCCGGCACCTGTGGAAGCACGCCGACTTCACCCCGGAGGATGTCGACGTGGCGCAGATCTACGACGCCTTCAGCGTCCTCATACCGCTCTCCCTTGAGGGCTACGGCTTCTGCGGGAGAGGCGAGGGCGGGGCGTTCACGGAACACGGGGCCCTGGAGATCGGGGGCCGGCTGCCCCTCAACACCGGCGGCGGCGGGCTCAGCGAGGCCTATGTGCACGGCTTCAACCTCATCAACGAAGGGGTGAAGCAGTTGCGCGGGACCAGTACCGCCCAGGTCCCCGGTGCCGCCACCTGCCTGGTCACGGCCGGCGAGGGCGTGCCCACCTCCGCCCTTCTGCTCAGGAGCTGACCGAAGGAGCTGATCATGCTGACTCCCGTCACCGACACCGACGGCGCGCCCTTCTGGGAGTACGCGGCCCGCGGTGAACTGCGCGTCCAGGCCTGCGGCGACTGCCACGAACTCCGCTTCCCGCCCCGGCCCTGCTGCCCGCACTGCCAGTCCTTCACGAGCGAGTGGCGGCTCACCAGCGGGCGCGGGCGCGTGTGGTCGTACGTCGTGCCGCATCCGCCGCTGCTGCCCGAGTACGCGGAACAGGCGCCGTACAACGTCGTCGTGGTGGAGCTGGAGGACGCCCCGCGGATCCGGCTGGTGGGAAACCTGGTCGCCCGCGCCGGCGCACCCCTCAACTCCCTTGATCCGACACGGCTCAGGGTGGGCGCGCGGGTGCAGGTCGTCTTCGGTGACGGCGGGCTGCCGCAGTGGGTGCTCGCGTGAGCACCGTACGGGTCGACGCCGACAAGGACAGCGGGGTCGCCGTCGTCACCCTGGACCGGCCGGAACGGCTCAACGCCATCGACCTGGACATGGCTCACGAACTGGCCGCCGTCTGGCGGGCGTTGCGGTTCGACGACTCGGTGCGGGCCGTGGTGCTCACCGGGGGCGGGGAGCGGGCGTTCTGTACCGGGATCGACCGGGATGTGGAGGTGCCGCAGCCTTCCTCGCCGTACATGCAGGACGATCCGCTGCTGACCGTCGGGCCGAAGGCCAATGACCTGTGGAAGCCGGTGGTCGCGGCCGTGCGCGGGATGGCCTGCGGGGGTGCCTTCTACCTGCTGGGCGAGTGCGAGTTCGTCGTCGCCGACCCGACGGCCGTCTTCTTCGATCCGCATACGACGTACGGCATGGTCAGCGCGTACGAGTCGATGCTGATGGCCGCGCGGATGCCGTACGGGGAGGTGGCCCGGATGGCGCTCATGGGAAACGCCGAACGCATCTCCGCCCGGCGGGCCCATGAGATCGGGCTCGTGTCGGAAGTCACGCAGCAGGGTGGGGCGTTGGCGGGCGCCGTGCGCTGTGCCGCCGTCGTCGCCGGGTATCCGGCGACAGCCGTCCAGGGCACGGTACGGGCGTTGTGGGCGGCCAGGGAGGCGGCCCTGGCCCGCGCGTTCGCGCAGGCCCCGGCCCTCATCGCCCTCGGCAATCTGCCGGCCGGACGGCAGGCGGAGCTGTTCGGGAACAGGGACCGCAGCGAGCCACGAACACGGTGAGTGACCGTATGGCGGGGAACGCGCACCCGGGGTAGCGTCAGCCCTGGGACGGCCGCCGTCTGGAGCCCTTCCGTGACACACCGGTACGACGGCCGTCACGCCTCCCCGCTCAGGCGGTGCGGGCCGTGCCCGTGCCCTTCTCCGCGTCCAGCGCGTACACGCACCGGTCCTTGCTGCACGCGTACACCACACCGTCCTTGACCACCGGGGAGCCGGTGATCTCGCCGCCGGTCGCCAGCTTCCAGCGCAGGCGGCCGTCGTCGGCCTTCAGGGTGTAGAGCAGGTGGTCCGTGGAGCCGAAGTGGATGCGGCCCTCGGCCACCGCGGGAGCGCCCACCACGTCGCCGCCCGCCTGGAAGCGCCACTTGGGCGTGCCGGTGACCGCGTCCAGGGTGTACAGGCCCTTGCCGCTGCCCACGTGCACGTGGCCGGCGGCGACCAGCACCGGTTCGACGGAGGAACGCGCCTCCGTGGCGATGCGCCAGCGGTCGCGGCCGTCGGTGGCGTCGAGGGCGTAGACGGTGCCCAGGTAGTCCGCCAGGTAGATGCCGCCGCCCGTCACCGCCGGGCCCGGCGCGAAGGCGGGCGGGCCGAGGAAGACCGCGGGCGCCTCGAAGTGCCAGCGGACCATGCCGCTCGCCGCCTCGATGGCGAGGACGCGGGTGCCGGCGGCGACGTACACATAGCCGTCGGGGGCGGGGGTCAGCCGGACCGGCACGCCGCCGCAGGAGGCCGCGTCGCCGACCGGGTACGACCAGCGCTCCTCGCCGGTGCGGGCCTCCAGGGCGCGCAGCCGGGCGTCCTGCCAGACGTAGACCGTGCCGTCGTGGACGAGGGGACCCGCCTCCGGGGACTCGAAGTCGGTCTGGCAGCCGGCGATCTCCCACAGCTTCTGCCCGTGCGCGGCCTCCCAGGCCTGCACGCCGCCGCCGCGGGTGCCGGTGACGACCGTGCCGTGGTCGGCCTTCAGGGAGTACACCCAGGCGTCCGTGGACAGCCGCCACAGGTCGGTGCCCTCGCGGGCGTCCAGGGCGAACAGGGTCGGTCCGTCGGAGGCGTGGATACGGCCGTCGGCCACCGCCATCGACCAGGCGACGTCCCGGGTCTTGAAGCGGCGCCGGCCGGTGGCCACGTCCAGGGCGTGCACCTCGAAGGAGGTGACGTAGACCAGGTCGCCGTCGACGGCGGGGGTGCCCCAGACCTCGTTGGACATGCGGAACCGCCAGGGCCGCCAGCCGCTCGCCGTCTCCGGGGGCTGGGGCGGTACGGGCGGCACGTTCGGGTCGGGGCCGGTGACGCCGGGGCGCGGGCGGGACCAGCTGGCGACCAGGCCGGCCTCCGGCGGGGGCGCCTTGACGGCGGCGGCGCGGGCGTCGGCGACACGCGGGCCGGGCCCGATGGGCACCGCCGCGCCGGCCAGCCGCACCGGGCCGCTGTCGGGCGCGGCGGAGGGGGCGCCGACGGGGACGGGGGCCGGAGCCGGTGGGTCGTACGGGGGCGGCGGGGGTACGGCCGCGCGGCCGCCGCTTCTCGGGCCGCCGGCCGGGGCAGGGACGGGCTTGGCGGCGGGGCGGCCGCCGCGGCGGGCCTCGATGAGGGCGACCGCCTTCTCGGGCAGCCAGGCGGAGGCGGTGCCGCTGTCGTCGGAGCCGGAGCCGAAGAGATGGGGCGCCAGCTGGGCCTGGAGGTCGGCCGGGGTGGGCCGGGCGGAGGCCTCCATCTGCATGCAGACCTCGATGAGCGGGCGCAGCTCGTCGGGCAGCCCGGTGAGGTCCGGGCCCTCGCGCAGCAGCATGAAGACGGTCTCGACCGGGTTGGCGCCGTGGAAGGGCGGGTGGCCGGTGGCGGCGAAGACCAGCATGGAGCCGAGCGAGAAGACGTCGCTGGCGCCGGTGACGCTGCGGGAGTCCTTGGCCTGCTCGGGGGACATGTAGGCGGGGGTGCCGACGGCGACGTTCGTCATGGTCAGGCGGGTGTTGGAGACACCCGAGGCGATGCCGAAGTCGATCACGCGGGGGCCGTCCTCGACCACGAGCACGTTGGACGGCTTCAGGTCGCGGTGGACCAGCCCCGCGCCGTGGATGGACTGCAGGGCCTCCGCCACTCCTGCGGCGAGCCAGCGCACGGCCTGGGCCGGGAGCGGCCCGCAGTCGTTCACTATCTCCTCGAGCGAGGGCGCCGGGACGTAGGCGGTCGCGAGCCACGGCACGGCGGCGCGCGGGTCGGCGTCGACGACGGCCGCCGTGTAGAAGCCGGAGACCGCGCGGGCCGCCTCCACCTCACGGGTGAAGCGGACCCGGAAGAGCTGGTCCTCGGCCAGCTCGGTGCGCACCGTCTTGATCGCCACGCGCCGGCCGGACGCCGAGCGCGCGAGATAGACCAGCCCCATGCCGCCGGCGCCCAGCCGGCCCAGCACCTCGAACGGCCCGATCCGCCGCGGATCGTGCTGCGTCAGCTGATCCACCACTTGCCTGCCACCTCCCCGTACGAGCCGCGTCACCCACCATATGTACGCGACCGAAGTGCAGCGTCTCACCACCGCACCGCCATGGCGGCACGCACCCCAGATTCTTCCTGGCCGGGCGGCTGGTTGCGAACCCGGTGATATTCGGGGTGTCCCGGTACTAATCATGACAAAGCGGACGGATCAGCGCTGCAACAGTGCGAACGACGCCCCCTGATTGTCGGTGACGACGGCCACTCGTCCGTACGACGTCTCGAAGGGTGGCGCCTGCACCCGGCCGCCGAGCCGCTGTACGGCCTCCAGGGCGTCGTCCAGGCCGGTGACGCGGAAGTGGGTGAGGAAGTGCGGGGGATACTCGGCCGGGAAGACGTCGGTGACGTCGGCCCGGCCGAAGTCGGGCCGGGCGCCCGCACCGAACAGGGCGTCGTGGAAGAGGCCGCCGTAGAAGGCGTTGGCGGTGGCGATGTCCCGGGTGTACAGCTGGGCCCAGACGAAGGTGCCGGGCTGGTGCCGCCGGCCGAAGCCGCGGAGCCTGCCCGGCTGCCACAGCCCGAACACCGCGCCCTCGGGGTCGGCGGCGAGGGCGGCGACGCCGAGGTCGCCCACCGGGAACGGGGCCATGACCACCTGCCCGCCGGCCGCGGTGATCCGTCGGCCGAGGGCCGCGGCGTCCGGGGTGGCGAAGGACACGGTCCAGACGGTGGGCATACGGCCGTCGATCTTGGGCGCCAGCGAGGCGACGGGCTCCCCGGCCAGCCGGGCCCACACCGAGGAGCCGTACGCGGCCTCGAAGGTCCACCCGAAGAGCGCACCGTAGAACCGCTTGCCCGCCTCGACGTCGGCGAGCTGGGCGTCCACCCAGCAGGGCACACCCTCCCCATAGCCCTCTTCAGCCTCGACCACCTCTGCCTCTATCACCTCTTCCGCCTCTTCCGGCTCTTCCGCCCCTTCGTGCCCGGATGCCCTGTTTTCGGCCATGCCGTCAAAGTAACCGCGCCGCACGCACCGCGCAGACCAGGCACACCACTCTCAGAGCACCCGTGCACCCCATTTGCAGTCGGCCGAATCGCGCTCCGATCACCCCTCGGTAAGCTGACGGCATGACAGGACAAGTGCGTACCGTCGACGGCCGCGTGGCCGGCCGGCGTGGGCAGGCGACCCGGCAGAAGCTGCTCGACTGCCTCAGCGAGATGCTCAGCTCCTCCCCCTACCGGGACGTCAAGGTCATCGATGTCGCCCGGAAGGCGGGAACTTCACCCGCGACCTTCTACCAGTACTTCCCCGACGTCGAAGGCGCCGTCCTGGAGATCGCCGAGCAAATGGCGGCCGAGGGCGCGGGATTGACCGAACTGCTCCAGGGGCGGTCCTGGGCCGGAAAGTCGGGATGGCAGACGGCGCAGGAACTCGTGGACGGGTTCCTGGAGTTCTGGCGCAGGAACGACGCGATCCTGCGGGTCGTCGACCTCGGCGCGGCCGAGGGGGACAAACGGTTCTACAAGATCCGCATGAAGATCCTGAACTCGGTGAACAACTCCCTCGCGGAGTCCATCACCGAGCTGCAGGCCAAGGGCAGGGTCGACAAGGACGTGAACCCCGCGGCGGTGGCCGGTTCGCTGGTCGCGATGCTCGCGGCGGTGGCGGCCCACCAGAAGGGTTTCCAGTCCTGGGGTGTGAAACAGGCCGAACTGAAGCCGAACCTGGCCCTTTTGGTGCACCTGGGCGTGACCGGAAAGAAGCCGACCAGGTAACCCGCGGCCCCGGCACCCCTTTTGCCCGCACCCCAAGTCCTGTCTGGCAGGCGGTGGTTCACTCGCGTCCACGCGCGGTGAGAGCCACCGCCTGCACTGCTATGCGGGCAGCGGCCGGTCCCGCACCACATGCTTCATCACCAGCGTCGACGTCAGCCGCTGCACTCCCGGCAGGGTCGCCAGCCGCTCGTCGTACAGCCGCTGGAAGGCCGCGAGGTCGGCGGTCGCCACCCGGAGCAGATAGTCGGGCTCGCCGAAGAGCCGCTGGGCGTCGAGCACGTGCTCCAGCTCGCCGACCGCCCGCTCGAACCCGGCGACCGTGTCCCGGTCCTCCTGCCGCATCGACACGAAGACCAGCGCCTCGAAGTTCAGCCCGAGCGCCGCCGCGTCCACCACCGCCCGGTAGCCCTGGATGGCACCGGAGCGCTCCAGCTCCCGCAGCCGGCGGTGGCAGGGGGAGACGCTGAGGCGCACCCGGGCGGCCAGCTCGGTCACGGTCAGCCGCCCGTCCTGCTGCAGCTCGGCAAGGATTTTCCGGTCCACGTCGTCCATGAGGCAAATCTTCCCCCAGAACCGCCCTGCACGGGCAAACTTCGGGAACACTTTCGGGCCATTCACGCCTAATGTCCCCACCATGGACTCGGGACTGCTCTTCTCCTTCCTCGCCGTGGACCTGCTGCTGGTGTGCGTGCCGGGCGCCGACTGGGCGTACGTGATCGCGACCGCGCTGCGCCGCGGCTCGGTGCCGCGCGCGGTGGCCGGCCTGGTCTGCGGCTACGCCCTGCACACGGCCCTGGCGACGGCGGGCCTCGCGGTCCTGGTGGCGGGCTCGCCGAGGCTGCTGACGGCCCTGACGGTGGCGGGCGCGGGCTACCTGCTGTGGCTCGGCTGGAGCGTGCTGCGCCGGCCGGCGGTGCCCGGCGCCACGGAGGAGGTCTCCACCGACGGGCGCCTCTTCCTCCGCGGCGCCACGATCAGCGGCCTCAACCCCAAGGGTCTGCTGCTCTACCTCTCCGTCCTCCCCCAGTTCCTCACCCTGCGCGGCACCCACCTGCCCGTCCCCGCCCAGACGGCGGCCCTCGGCCTGCTCCACATGGCCTGCTGCGCGGCGGTCTACCTCACGGTCGGCGTCCTCGCCCGGGTCCTGCTCGCCGCACGGCCGGCGGCGGCCCGTGCGGTGACGCGGACGTCGGGGGCGGCGATGCTGGGAATCGGCGCGGTGCTCCTGGCGGAGCGGCTGGCCACGTTGTAGGTTCGGCCGTCTTTCGGGTGCGGGTGCGTCGTGGTTGCTCGCGCCCACGCGGCGGAGCCGCATATGGATACGGCCCCGCGCCCCTATCGGGGCGCTTCAGTGATCCGGAACAGGCGGATCTCCCTCGTCACCCGGGCCTGATAGGTGGCGTACGGTGGCCAGAACTCCAGGAGTGCCGTCCAGGCCTCCGCCCGCTCCTGCCCGGTGAGCAGCCGGGCGGTGACAGGGATGTCCCGGCCCTTCCAGCTGATCGAAGCCTCCGGATGGGCCAGCAGATTATGGCTCCAGGCGGGGTGCCCGGGCCGCCCGAAGTTGGAGCCGACCAGCAGCCAGCCCTTGCCGTCGCCCTCCGGCATGCAGGCCAGCGGAGTGCGGCGGGGCACGCCGGTGCGCGCGCCGGTGGAGGTGAGGATCAGACCGGGCAGCATCTGGGTGCTGAGCAGGTACCGCCCCCCGGTGAGCCGGTGGACCGCCCGGTCGAGTGCCGGGATCACATGGGGCGCGATCTTCGCGAACCCGCGCGTCGAGGACACCCTCTGCACCATCCGGACGCCGATCACACCGTCACCGCCCCTTCCGCGAAGAGACCGGCGGCCTCGGCGGCCCGGTCCCGCAGCCGGTGCACGGGCCCGAACAGCAGCTCGTCCCCGGCGGCCCGCTTGAAGTACAGCTGGGCATCGTGCTCCCAGGTGAACCCGATCCCGCCGTGCAACTGGATCCCCTCGGCGGCGGCCCCCCGCATGGCCTCCAGCGCCTGAGCGAGCGCAAGCCCGCCGGAGCACAAACCGTCAGCCGCCGACGGCGAGGACACCCCACCGGGGCCACCCGCACCCGACGACGACAGTTGTACGGGTGGTGCGGGTGGGAACGAAACCCCCACCGAAGGCGAAGCCGGGGCGGCGGCCGCCCACGCGGAGCAGTACGCGGCGGACCGAGCCGCCTGCACCCCCACATACACGTCGGCAAGCCGGTGCTTCACCGCCTGGAAGGACCCCACCGGCCGCCCGAACTGCTCGCGCTGCCCGACGTACTCCACGGTCCGCTCCAGCACCCGTTCCGCCGCCCCGACGGCCTCACAGGCGAGCACGGCGGCGGCCTGGTCACCCACGGCGGCGAGGGCGGGCAGTACGTCCACGTCCTCCTCCCCGAGCAACTCGGCTCGCACATCGCGCAGTTGGACGCGCCCCTGCGCCCGCGTGGCGTCGAGCGCGGCCTGCCGGGCCCGTACGACACCGGGCGCCTCCCCCGCCACCAGGAACAGCAGGGTCCGCGACCGCGCGAAGCCCCCGGTGTGCGCGGCGACGAGCAGCAGCCCCGCGCTGTGCCCGTCCAACACCTGGTCGACCTGCCCGTAGAGCCGCCAGTCGTTGTCACTGCGCCGGGCCTGGACCCCTCCGGCCCGCCCGCCCCCGGCGGAGAACCCCTCGTTCGGGCAGGTCAGAGCGAGGGCCGTGGTGAGGGCCGGGCCGGGGACCGCGAGCGTGGCGGTGAGGGTGCCGGCGGCCAGGCGGGGCAGCAGCTCGGTGCGCTGGGCCTCGGTGCCGAGGGCGAGGATCAGCGGGGCGGTGAGGACGGAGGTGGCGAGCAGCGGCGAGGGGGCCAGCGCCCGGCCGGTCTCCTCGCAGGCGAGGGCCAGTTCGGTGACCGAGCAGCCGACGCCGCCGTACCGCTCGGGCAGGGCGAGCCCCGGCAGGCCGAGCTGGTCGGCGAGGGCGGACCACAGGAGGGGGTCGTGTCCGGGCGGACTGTCGACGGCGGACCGCAGCTCGGACGAGCCGCACCGCTTGTGCAGCAGCTCGCGCAGGGTGCGGCGGATCCCGTCCTGCTCGGGGGTCAGGCGCGTGTCCATGCTCTTCCCTCTCTATCTGACGGTCCGTCATATTAGGAGTGCCGTAGCGAGATGCACAGGGGGAGGAGCCCTCGTATGAGCCGTGGGAGCCGGAAGGTCGCCGTGGTCGGTGTGGCCCTGTCCGACTGCGGGCGCGTGGACGACGCGACGGCCTACGCCCTGCACGCCCAGGCGGCCCGCCGGGCCCTGGCCGACGCGGGCCTGGACCGCTTTGTGGTCGACGGTTTCGCCTCCGCCGGGCTCGGCACCCTGGCCCCCGTCGAGGTGGCCGAGTATCTCGGCCTGCGCCCCACCTGGGCGGACTCCACCTCGGTCGGCGGCTCGACCTGGGAGGTCATGGCCGCGCACGCGGCGGACGCGATAGCGGCGGGCCACGCGAACGCCGTCCTCCTCGTCTACGGGTCGACGGCCCGCGCGGACATCAGGGCGGGCCGCAGGACGGGCGAGGTGTCCTTCGGCGCCCGCGGCCCGCTGCAGTTCGAGGTCCCCTACGGCCACACCCTGATCGCCAAGTACGCGATGGCCGCCCGCCGCCACATGATCGAACACGGCACGACCGTCGAGCAGTTGGCCGAGGTCGCGGTCCAGGCCCGGGCCAACGCGGCGCTGAACCCGGAGGCGATGTTCCGCGACCCGATCACGGTCGACGACGTCCTGGCCGGCCCGGTGATCGCCGACCCCTTCACCAAGCTGCACTGCTGTCTGCGCTCGGACGGCGGCGCGGCGGTCCTGCTGGCGGCCGAGGAGTACGTACGGGACTGCCGTACGGCGCCCGTCTGGATCCTCGGCACCGGGGAACACGTCTCGCACGCGGCGATGTCCGAGTGGCCGGACTTCACGGTGTCACCGGCGGCGGTGAGCGGGCGGCTGGCCTTCGGGCGGGCCGGGGTGGGGCCGCGGGAGATGGACTTCGCGCAGATCTACGACGCCTTCACCTACATGACCCTGGTGACCCTGGAGGACCTGGGCTTCTGCGGGAAGGGCGAGGGCGGGGCGTTCGTGGAGAAGGGGCGGCTGCTGGTGCGGGGCGGGGACCTGCCGGTGAACACGGACGGGGGCGGCCTGTCGGCCCAGCACCCCGGTATGCGGGGGCTGTTCCTGCTGGTGGAGGCGGTGCGGCAACTGCGCGGGGAGGCCGGGGAACGGCAGGTGCGCGCGCGGGACGGACAGCTGCCGAGGCTGGGAGTGGCGTCCGGGACGGGCGGCTGGTTCTGCTCGTCGGGGACGGTGGTGCTGGGCCGGTGAGGGGCCCTCGTCAGTTCTTGTCCCGCAGGGTGCGCCAGATGCGGGTGCGGTGCAGGAGGTAGAAGGACCCGATCAGGGCGAGGACCTGCAGCCCCACGGCGAGCACCCAGAACTCGTCCTTGGTCTCCAGCCGGTTCGTCAGGAACGTGAAGTTCATGCCGAAGAACCCGGTCAGGAACGACAGCGGCAGGAAGATCACCGACACGATGGCCAGCCGGTTGATCACGCCGTTCTGCTCGCCCGCGACGAGCGAGGAGTAACTGGCGAAGGCCCGGCGGGTGGCGTCCTGGAGGGACTCGATGTCGGCGAGCACCAGCCTTCCGGCGTTCTGGAACCCCTGGGCACGCCGTTGCCGGTCCTCGGGGAAGGCGGGGCTCATCATCCGGCGGGTGAGGATCTCGTCGGTCGCCTGGAGGTAGGGCAGCAGGGCGTGGTGCAGGAGTGCGGAGCGCCGCCGCAGCTGCGCCAGCCGGTAGACGTGCTCGGTACGCCGGTTCTCGAACATGTCGTCCTCGAGTTCCTCGGTCTGCAGCAGTGCCCGCACGGCCGCCCGGCGGAAGGTGTCCAGAGCCTCCTGGAGCAGGAGGAAGAGCACGGCCACGGTGTCGTCGGGCCGCTCGTGCCGCAACGCCGCGGCGATGCTCTTCGCCAGCCCGGCCTGGCCCCGGTGCACCGCGACCAGGAACCGTTCGGTCACCACCACATGGAGGTGGACGATCTCCTCCCCGTGCACCACCGGCACCACGAAAGCGGCCCGGTCGCCCAGGAACTCCGCCCGCGCGGGCTCGTCCTTGCTGCCGAACCAGTCCAGTTCCTCGCCGTCCAGGCCGAGCTGACCGGCGATCGGCGTGCCCGGCTCCGGCGCTTCCTCGGGCAGCTCGATGTCGACGAGCAGGAAGGAGTCGGCGGCCAGCCGCTCACGCGCCCCGCGGACATCCGTACGGGTGACGGTCCCTTCCGGCATCGACACCACCGTAACGATCATCGCCCCTCACCGTCATTCCCGAAGCCCGTGGCTCAGAGCCTCCCCGGCTCCCGGCGTTCCCGCACGCGGAGGCACTCGTGTGCGTCGCGGGACGGCTGCCGAACGGATGACGGCGCCGGTGGCGATACTCGGCACATGGAAACGGATCTCCACGCGACCCTGAGGTCGCTTCGGGTATGGGACCCGGACGTCACGGACCTGCGCCCCTTCGCCCCGGACACCGCCCCGCCGACCCCGCTGCCGCTGTTCACGAGCTGGCTGGCGGAGGCCGTGGCGGCAGGGCAGCCGGAGCCGCACACGATGTCGCTGGCCACGGTGGACGAGGAGGGCAGGCCGGACGTACGGATCGTGATGCTGCACGGCGCCGACGCGGACGGCTGGTCCTTCGGCACGCACGCCACGAGCCGCAAGGGCCGGGCCCTGAGCGCGCACCCCTGTGCCGCCCTGGCCTTCTACTGGCCGGTGCTGGGCCGCCAGGTCCGGGTGCGCGGCCCGGTGACCGCGGCGCCGTCCCCAGAGAGCCAGGCCGACCTGCACGCCCGCTCGACGGGGGCGCTGGCCGCGGCGCTCACCGGGCGGCAGAGCGAGGAGCTGTCCTCGCTGGACGAGCTGCGGCGGGCGTCCCGGGCCGCGTGGGAGCGGGCCCGCGAGAACCCGACCGAGCCGTCTCCCACCTGGACCCTGTACCGGGTTCACCCGGAGACGGTGGAGTTCTTCCAGGGGGACCCGGACCGGCAGCACGTCCGGTTGGAGTACCGCAGCACGGAGTTCGGCTGGGACAGGGTCCTGCTGTGGCCCTAGGCCCTGTCGTCAAATTCCCGCCTGCCCCGCGACGCCATGCACGCTCCCCCACTGCCTCAAGGGCGTGGGAGGTGCCCCCACTCGCCGCACCAGGCCCGGGCCCAAGTACAACCAGTACGAGGGCCAGGCCCCGGCACTCCCCCAGCCTTCGGCCGGGGGGACCCCCAGAGCACGCACCTACGGCATACATGAGCCGCTCCGCGGCGGGCGCAGGGCCCGCCCTCCGGGCGGACGGCGGGAATTTGACGACAGGACCTAGCCGCCCGTCACGTCAGGGAGTCCTCGAACGTCCACGTCGCGAAGTCCGCGACCGGGCGGTAGCCGATGCGCTGGTACAGCCCGTTGCTCGTGGGGTTGGCGAGGTCGGTGAAGAGGAGGATCTCCGCGGCCCCGGACTCGCGCGCGGCCCGGCTCACCTCCGCCGTGGCCGCGCCCGCGTATCCGCGCCCGCGCAGGCCGGGCGGGGTGTAGACGGGGGCGATGCGGATCTGGCCGGCGATCTCCGGGGTGGCCCCCACCAGGGAGACCGGGGTGCCGTCGGCCTCCTCCCAGAGGGTTGCGCCGCCCTCGGCGATGCGCGCGTCGGCCCACGCGGCGGAGTCCGTGCCGGCGCCGTGGCCGGTGTCCGTGTCGAACTCGGCCTTCCAGCGGACCAGCAACGCGCGGTCCTCGGGCCCCGCGACCCGCGCGCGGCCCTGCGGCCTCGGCTCCGGCACGGTCAACTCGCCCAGCCGGTAGAGCCGTTGGCGCATGTCCAGCGTGGCCGGCGTACCGGTGCGCCGCTGCCAGGCCGCCGCGAAGACCTCCGCCGTCTCCCGCGGGCCGGAGATCCCGGGCGCCGGGCGCCCCAGGCCGGCGAGCCGGGCGGCCAGGGCGTCGGCCTCCTGTGCGGTGAGCCGGGTGGCATGGAGGGGGAACGGCGGCGTGTGGATCAGGGTCGCGCGGACCGTGCCGTCGTCCAGGACGCCGAAGAGCGGTGCGTCGGCGCTGTAGAAGTGCGGCCCGCGGCGGCGCAGCGCGTCCGTCACCGTCAGCGGGACCGTGTGCAGGGCGGGCCGGGAGCGCAGGAAGTCGCCGGCGAGGGCGAGGAACTCGTCCAGGTCTTCGGTGAGATGCCAGTCGTCAGGGCGCATACGGCCATGATCGGCGCCAACGGCCGTGCGGAACACCGGTTTTCTCCGACAGCTCAGCCTTCCGGACGGAACACTGGCCGCCCTTCCGCGAACGTCACGCGCAGCGGCAGCCCGGCCCGCAGCTCCGCTCCCGCGCACTCCACCACCTGCGTCATCATCCGCGGGCCCTCCGCCAGATCGACCACCGCGGCCACGTACGGCGTGCGTTCGCTGAAGGGCGGCAGGTCGTTGCGGTGGACGGTGGACCAGGTGTAGAGCACGGCCCGGCCGCTCGCCTGCTCCCAGGTGACGTCCTCGCTCCAGCAGTGCGGGCAGAACTCGCGCGGGTAGTGGTGGGCCCGGCCGCAGGCGCGGCAGCGGCGGATCAGCAGCCGGCCCCGCTCCGCCGCCTCCCAGTAGGGCCGTGTGAAGGCGTCGGGCTCGGGGAGGTCGTAGCGGGCCGCGCCCATCAGAACCATCCCAGCCACGCGTCGATCGACCAGCTCTGCCAGGCCATCGCGAAGAACCCGACGAGCGAGATCAGCGCCATCATCGAGTTCTGGCCCTGTTCCGCCCAGTCGTGGATCATCAGGACGAAGTAGATCGCGTTCAGCAGCAGTCCGCCCAGCAGCGCGACCGGGGTCAGGAAGCCGAGGACCAGGCCGAGGCCGAGGGCGAGTTCGGCGTAGGCGACGACGTACGCCATGAGCTTCGGACGCGGCGTGACGACCGTCTCGAAGCCGGCCCGCACCGGCGCCCAGCGATGCTTCTCCGCGATCTCCGCCGCCCACGCGATGCCGCTGCCCCGCTCGAACCAGGCCTTCTTGTCCTTGTGCCGCCAGCTCTCCAGCCACCACAGCCCGAGCCCGATCCGCAGCACCGCCAGCCACTGAGCACCGTCCAGCCATATGGAGTCCATGACATCTGACGGTACGTCAGATGCAGGGCAAAGCCCAGCGCCAAGAACGACACCACCAGGCTGAGTGCACAGCCGGCCTCGGTGACGAGGTCGACCACCTCTCCCCACCAGGACCATCGCCGTACCACCACAACCAGGTGTCCTACGTCATCGGCCCCACCCACTCCTCCTACACCCGTGATCAATCCGCAACCAATTCCGGTCTTGACCGAGACCCATCAACCGGGTGCGTGATTACGCTCCGAGCATGACCGCCTCCCGTTCCGCTTCCGTGCCGCTCTCCGCCACGCCCGCCGACCGCCCGGTGTACGTCATCGGCGCCGGTCCGGGCGGCCTGGCCGCCGCGTACGCGCTGCGGGCACGGGGCATACGGGCCGTGGTGCTGGAGAAGACCGACCGGGTGGGGGCCTCCTGGCGCGGCCACTACGACCGGCTGCATCTGCACACCACCCGGCGGCTGTCCGCGCTGCCGGGCCTGAAGATCCCCCGGAGGTTCGGGCGCTGGGTGTCCCGCGACAACGTGGTGCGCTACCTGGAGAAGTACGCCGAGCACCACGCGCTGGAGATCGTCACCGGCGTGGAGGTCTTCCGCGTCGAGCGGGCCGCGGACGGCACCGGCTGGCTGCTGCACGCCTCCGGCGGGCGCGAACTGACCGGCAGCGCGGTGGTCGTCGCCACCGGCTACAACCACACCCCGCGCATCCCCGACTGGCCCGGACTCAGCGAGTACGGCGGGGAGTTCCTGCACGCCTCCGAGTACCGCAACGCGAAGCCGTACGCCGGCCGGGACGTGCTGGTCGTCGGCGTCGGCAACACCGGCGCGGAGATCGCCGTGGACCTGGTGGAGGGCGGGGCGGCGCGGGTGCGGCTGGCGGTGCGCACCGTCCCGCACATCGTGCGCCGTACGACGCTCGGCTGGCCCGCGCAGTACTCCGGCGTGCTGGTACGGCGACTGCCGGTACGGCTGGTGGACCGGCTCGCCAGGTCGGCGGCCCGGCTCGGCGTGCCGGACCTGTCGGCCCACGGGCTGCCGCGCCCGGACACGGGGATGTACAGCAGGGTCCTGCAGGGCGCCGTACCGGTGCAGGACGTCGGCCTGATCGACGCCGTGCGCAAGGGGAAGGTGGAGATCGTGGCCGCCGTCGAGTCCTTCGAGGGCGGGAACCCCGGAAAGGTCGTCCTCGCCGACGGCACCCGGATCGAGCCGGACGCGGTGATCGCGGCGACCGGGTACACGCGGGCACTGGAGGGGCTGGTCGGGCATCTCGGGGTGCTGGACGGGCGCGGCAGGCCGGTGGTGCACGGCGGCCGTACGCCCGCGCAGGCACCCGGCCTGTACTTCACCGGGTACACCAACCCGATCAGCGGGATGTTCCGGGAGATGGCGCTCGACGCCGGGAAGATCGCGAAGGCGGCGGCGCGGCATCTCCGCACCGGTCGGTAACTTCGCGAGGTCCGACCGGTTCCTGACACAGCGTCAGTTCAGTAATCTGACAGGGCGTCAGTTTACTTGTGCTGTCTCACAGGAGCGGGCGGACCGATGCTTGGATCAACCCACGGCACCCTCACCACCGACTCCCGCCGGGCCCGGGTCATCGCGTGCGGCGAGCAGCGGCCCGGACCCGTCGTCCACGACCGGGTCGACGACCTGGACGTCAGCGGGCGGCCGCTGTACGCGGACGTCCCCGACCTGACCCGCTTCTTCCGGCCCGAGTCGGTCGCCGTGATCGGCGCCTCGGACGCGGAGGGACGCCCCAACACCGGGATCACCCGGCAGCTGCTGGCCTGGGCCGAGCGGGTGGGGGCGCAGGTGTATCCGGTGCATCCGACCCGCCCCTCGGTCTTCGGCATCCCCTGCGCCGCCTCCGTCGCCGAACTGCCCCCCGGGCAGGTCGACCTGGCCGTGCTGCTGGTGGCCGACCCGCTGCCGGTGGTCGAGGAACTGGCCGACGCCAAGGTGAGGTTCGCGGTCGCCTTCGCCTCCGGCTTCGCCGAGACCGGGGAGGCCGGCGCCGCGGCCCAGGAACGGCTCGCGGACGCCGTACGGCGCTCGGGCCTGCGGCTGCTCGGCCCCAACACCAACCTCAACGCCTTCGAGCACTTCCGGGACGACCTGACCGGCCCGGCGATCGCGCTGATCACCCAGTCCGGGCACCAGGGCCGCCCCGTCTTCGCCCTGCAGGAGCTGGGCATCCGGCTCTCCCACTGGGCGCCCACCGGCAACGAGGCCGACCTGGAGACCGCCGACTTCCTCTCCTGGTTCGCCGAGCAGCCCGAGGTCGGCGCCGTCGCCTGTTACGTGGAGGGCCTCAAGGACGGCCGCGCCTTCCTGCTGGCCGCCGACCGCGCCGCCCG
This sequence comes from Streptomyces sp. NPDC001393, assembly GCF_053597455.1. Lineage (NCBI taxonomy): Bacteria > Bacillati > Actinomycetota > Actinomycetes > Kitasatosporales > Streptomycetaceae > Streptomyces > Streptomyces sp. NPDC001393. Next base: position 61,233 of record NZ_JBSFIH010000016.1, on the reverse strand, counting down.
CCGCGGGGTGCCGGTGGTCGCGGTGAAGGTGGGCCGCACCGAGACCGGCGCCCGTACGGCGGCCTCGCACACCGGCAAGCTCACGGGCGCGGACGACGTGGTGGACGCGGCGATGCGCCAGTTCGGGGTCGTACGGGTCGACGGTCTCGACGAACTCCAGGACACCGCCGCCCTGTTGGCACGGGCGCGGGCCCCACTGGCGGAGGGGGTCGCGGTGTACTCGATCTCCGGCGGCACCGGCGCGCACGCGGCCGACCTCGCCACGGCGGCCGGGCTCCACCTGCCCCGCCTGCCGGAGTCCAAGCAGGCCGAGCTGCACCAGTGGATACCGGAGTACCTGAGTGTGGCCAACCCGGTGGACAACGGCGGGCATCCGGTGGGCGACGCACGCGGCCGGAAGATCATCGACGCGATCCTCGCCGACCCGTCGGTCGGCGTCCTGATCTGCCCGGTCACCGGCCCGTTCCCGCCGCTGAGCGACAAGCTGGTGGCGGACCTGGTCGCGGCGGCGGAGGAGACGGACAAGCTGGTGTGCGTGGTGTGGGGTTCGCCGGTGGGCACGGAGGCGGCCTACCGCGAGGTCCTGCTCGGCTCCTCGCGCGTGGCCACCTTCCGCACCCTGGGCAACTGTCTCAGGGCCGTGCGCGCCTGGCTGGACCACCACCGCTTCGTGAGCGACTACCGCTCCCCCTTCGACGAGGCCCCGCGCACCCCCTCACCGTCGTACCGCAAGGCGGAGGCGCTGATGCGTCCGGGCGAGCAGCTGAGCGAGCACGCGGCCAAGCAGCTGCTGCGCGCCTACGGCATCCGGGTGCCGCGCGAGCAGCTGGTGACCAGCGCGGCGGCGGCCGTCCGGGCGGCGGCCCAGGTCGGCTACCCGGTGGTGATGAAGGCCTCGGGCGCCCGGATCGCCCACAAGACCGAACTCGGCCTGGTGAAGATCGGTCTGACCTCGGCCAGCCAGGTCAGGGACGCCTACCGCGAGCTGACCGACATCGCCCGCTACGAGGGTGTCCCGCTGGACGGGATCCTGGTGTGCCAGATGGTCGAGCAGGGCGTGGAGATGGTCGTGGGGACGAGCCACGACGACCTGTTCGGTCCGACGGTGACGGTGGGCCTCGGCGGGGTCCTGGTGGAGGTCCTGCACGACGCGGCGGTCCGTGTCCCCCCGTTCGGCGAGGACCAGGCCCGCGCCATGCTCGCCGAACTGCGCGGCCGGGCGCTGCTGGACGGCGTCCGGGGTCGCCCGCCGGCCGACCTCGACGCGCTGGTGGAGGTGATCCTGCGGGTCCAGCGCATGGCGCTGGAACTGGGCGAGTCGGTCTCCGAGCTGGACATCAACCCCCTCATGGTGCTGCCCCGCGGGCAGGGCGCGGTGGCGCTGGACGCGCTGGTGGTGTGCCGGTGAGCGAGCTGGAGACCGAGCGCGGTGGCCAGGTGTCGTACGTGACGTTGAACCGCCCCGACGCCCTCAACGCCTTGACGCCAGAGCTGCGGGACCGGCTGATCGACGTGCTCGGGGAGGCCTCGGCCGATCCGGACGTCCGGGCGGTGGTCCTGACCGGCACGGGGCGGGGCTTCTGCGCGGGCGCGGACCTGCGGGGCGGTGCCGTCGGCGACCGGGTCCCGGGGGATGTGGCCCGCGTCCTCCGGCTCGGCGCCCAGCGCCTGATCGCGGCCGTCCTGGACTGCGAGAAGCCGGTGATCGCCGCTGTGAACGGGACTGCGGCGGGCCTCGGCGCGCACCTGGCGTTCGCCTGCGATCTGGTCCTGGCCGCCGAGTCGGCCCGCTTCATCGAGGTGTTCGTACGGCGGGGGCTGGTGCCGGACGCCGGGGGCGCATACCTGCTGCCCCGCCTGCTGGGTCCGCAGCGGGCCAAGGAGCTGCTGTTCTTCGGCGACGCGGTGCCGGCGCCGGACGCGGAACGCCTGGGCCTGGTCAACAGGGTCGTACCGGACGCCGACCTGCCGAAGGCGGCCCGGGAGTGGGCGACCCGCCTGGCTTCCGGCCCCACCCGCGCCCTGGCCCTGACCAAGCACCTGGTGAACAGCTCCCTGGAGTCGGACCGGGCCACCGCCTTCGCGGCGGAGGCCTGGGCCCAGGAGATCAACATGACGACCGAGGACGCCCAGGACGGCCTGCGGGCGTTCGTGGAGCGCCGGGAGGCGGAGTTCCGGGGGCGGTGAGAGCTGGTCCCCGGTGCGGTGCGGGTCAGTTCCCGATGCGGTCCAGGATGCGCAGGGCACCCCCGTCGGGGTCGCCGAAGAGGACGAACAGCCGGGGGGCGTCCTCGGTGCCGCTGACGGACCAGTGGGTGTCCTCGCCGCAGTCGCCTCCGAGGTGCAGCAGGATGCCGTCGCGTCCGGTGCCGTCCGTGCCGGGGTCGGGCTTCCACGTGCCGGAGCCCGCGCAGACCGCGTAGTCCTTGTCCGGGTCCCCCGAGGCGCGCTCGGCGGATGCGGTGGTGGGGAGCTTGTGGGCCTCGGCCCGCCCGTCGGCGCCGAGGCGCAGTTCGGCGCCGTCGCCGTCCCGCCAGACCCCGACGAACTGGGCGCGGGTCAGCCGGGGTGGCTCGTACTGCGGGATCAGACCGGTCGCACAGGCCGCGATCCCCCCGCCGAGCGCCAGCGCGAACAGGGCGCCCGAGGCGAGCGCGGCCTGCCACCACAGGCCCCACCCCCGCCAGGCGCCCCGGCGCACATAGGGCACGCCGAGCGTGGGCAGCAGGCCGACGGCGGTGAGGACCGGGACGGTCGTCGTGAGCGGCCAGTGCCGGAGCAGGGCCGCGAGCAGCCCCCAGAAGGCGGCCGGGCCCAGCGGCGCCAGCAGGTGGCGGAGCCGTTCGGGGCCGGGCAGCGCGCGGGCGAGCCACAGGGACGGCAGGGTGAGGGCCAACGCCTGCACCAGGCCGAGGAACGGCAGGACCAGCGGTGCGAGGAAGAGCACGCAGAGCAGGCCGAGCAGGGCCGGCGCCCCGCCGGCACCAGCGCCGTAGTCGTCGCGGCTGAAGCTCTGGATCATCCACACCAGCACCGCCACGGCCGGCAGCTGCGCCGCGCCCAGTGCCACGGCCGCGTTCAGATCGCCGGACGCCCCGGACACACCGCCGTCACCAGGTCTTTCCCGTTTCCTTCCCCACCCCATGGCCGCAGCCTACGGACGACCCGTACGGGGCCCGCCGCCAGGCTTCCCATCTGACGCACCGTCAGCTTCAATGGATGGCGTGATGGGACACGCAGGGGCGGCGGCCGCCGCCGTCCGGTATCTGGGGCGCAGGCCCGTGGAGCCGTTGCCGCGGCCGGAGTTGCGGTGTGTGCGGGAGGACGAGCGGGCACCGGTGGAGCCGGGCGAGTTCCGGCGGGTGCTGGGGAACTTCGCGAGCGGCGTGACGGTGATCACGGCACCGCCCGCCGGCGGGGAACACGCCCCCGCCGGCTTCGCCTGCCAGTCCTTCGCCTCCCTCTCCCTCGAACCGCCCCTGGTCTGCTTCATGGTCGGCCGTACGTCGGCCACCTGGCCCCGGATCGCCCGCGCGGGCGTCTTCTGCGTCAACGTGCTCAGCGCCGGCCAGGACGAGCTGTGCCGGGCCTTCGCGGTGAGCGGCGCCGACAAGTTCGCCGGCGTGCCCTACGACGCGGCACCCGCCTCCGGCTCCCCGCGCCTGGCCGGTGCCGCCGCCTGGATCGACTGCACCGTCCACGCCGTGCACACCGGAGGCGACCACCTGATCGTCGTGGGCCGGGTGGCCGCCCTCGGCACAGTGGAACCGGGCGACCCACTGCTCTTCCACCGGGGGCGGTTCGCCCGGCTCGGCCGCTGAGGCTCCCCGGCGGCTCGACCCGCGGGGCGGAGCCTGCGGCGGGTCAGCCCGTGCAGTTCGGGCCCCGGACGGTGCAGCGGTTTCCACCCGATGGCGGACGGCGAGCGGGAACCCCCTTCCGGTGGCCGCTTCAGGACACGGCGGCCACCGGAATCGCAGGAGCCGGTCGGCGGATCACCAGGGACATCAGGGCCGCCGCCGCGCACAGCGTGCCGGAGGCGTACCAGACGAGGTCGTAGGAGCCGAAGACGTCGCGGGCGAGGCCGCCGAGGTAGGCGACGAGGGCCGCGCCGACCTGGTGGGAGGCGAGCACCCAGCCGAAGACGATGGCGCTGTCCTCGCCGTAGTTCTCCCGGCACAGGGCGAGGGTCGGCGGGACGGTGGCCACCCAGTCCAGGCCGTAGAAGACGATGAAGAAGAGCATCGGGGGGTGGGCGGCGGGGCCCAGCAGCATCGGCAGGAAGAGCAGGGAGAGGCCCCGCAGGGCGTAGTAGACGGCCAGGAGGCGGCGCGGTTCGAAGCGGTCGGTGAACCAGCCGGAGGCGATCGTGCCGGCCACGTCGAACACGCCGACGACCGCGAGCAGGGAGGCCGCCGTCGTGACCGGCATCCCGTGGTCGTGCTCGGCGGGCACGAAGTGGGTCTGGATCAGGCCGTTGGTGGAGGCGCCGCAGATCGCGAAGGTGCCGGCGAGCAGCCAGAAGGTGCCCGTGCGGACGGCGGTGGACAGTACCTTCAGGGTGCGGCGGGCGGCGCCCGTGACCGGCGCCGGCTTGGGCACGAACTCCCTTGCGCCGTACGGCTTCTGGCCGATGTCGGCCGGGTGGTCGCGCAGCAGGATCCACACGAAGGGGACGACGGCGAGCGCGGCCAGGGCGACCGTCACGGCGGCCGGGCGCCAGCCGTGGTGTTCGGTCAGCCAGGACAGCACCGGTAGGAAGATCAGCTGGCCGGAGGCGGACGCGGCGGTGAGGATGCCGCTGACCAGCCCGCGCCGCTCGGTGAACCAGCGGTTGGTGACGGTCGCCGCGAAGGCGAGGGCCATCGATCCGGAGCCGAGACCGACCAGCAGGCCCCAGCACAGCCACAGCTGCCAGGCCGCCGTCATCCACACGGTCAGGCCGGAGCCGGCCGCGATCACGGTCAGCGCGACGGCGACCACCCGGCGGATGCCGAAGCGGTCCATCAGCGCGGCGGCGAAGGGCGCGGTGAGGCCGTAGAGCGCGAGGTTGATGGAGACGGCCGCGCCGATCGTGCCGCGCGACCAGCCGAACTCCTGGTGCAGCGGGTCGATGAGCAGGCCGGGCAGGGAACGGAACGCGGCCGCGCCGATGATCGTGACGAAGGTGACGGCGGCGACGAACCACGCCCGGTGCACACGGCGGCGCCGGGCGGGCGGGGCGGCCTGGACGGGGGCTGCGGCTGGGCTTGTCTGAGTCACGTCATCGAGAGTCCGCTTTTCTTTACCACGCATCGAGTGGCCCGGAGGACAGCATTCGCTAGGATCGGGCCATGAGTGGTTCCGAGGGTTTCCGTCCGCACCGGATCGTCGTGCTCGCCCTCGACGGGCTGCTCCCCTTCGAGCTGGGCATCCCGCACCGCATCTTCGGCCGCCCCAGGGACGAGCACGGCCGGCCTCTGTACGAGGTCGTGACCTGCTCGGTACGGCCGCCCGGCCCGGTCGAGACCGACGCCGACTTCGCCGTGCACGTCCCGAACGGCCCGGAGGCCCTGGCGGGTGCCGACACGGTGATCGTCCCGGCGTCGTACGAGCTCGGTCCCGTCTTCGAGGAGGGCCGCCTCACCGAGGAGCTGTCCGCCGCCCTCGCCCGCATCCGGCCCGGCACCCGGCTCGCCTCCATCTGCACCGGCGTCTACGTCCTCGCCGCCGCCGGCTACCTCGACGGCCGCCCGGCGACCACGCACTGGGCCGACGCCGAGCGTTTCCAGCGCATGTTCCCGCGGGTCAGGCTGGACGCGGACGTGCTGTTCGTCGACGACGGCGACGTGCTCACCTCGGCCGGCGTGGCCGCCGGGATCGACCTGTGCCTGCACATGGTGCGCCGCGACTTCGGCACGGCGGTCGCCAACGACGTGGCCCGGCGCACGGTCGTACCGCCGCACCGCGACGGCGGCCAGGCCCAGTACATCCACCGCCCGGTCCCGGACCCGCAGCTGGCCACGACGACCGCCGCCCGTGCCTGGGCCCTCGGCCGTCTCCACGAGCCGATCCAGCTGCGGGACATGGCCGAGCAGGAGGCCATGTCGGTGCGCACCTTCACCCGCCGCTTCCGCGAGGAGGTCGGCATCAGCCCCGGCCAGTGGCTCACCCAGCAGCGCGTCGAACGCGCTCGCCATCTGCTGGAGACCACCGACCTGTCCATCGACCAGGTGGCCCGCGAGGCGGGCTTCGGCACGGCCCAGTCGATGCGCCAGCATCTGCAGCAGGCGCTGGGGGTGACCCCGACGGCGTACCGGCGGACCTTCCGCGCCGGCGTCAGAACGTGAGCCGGAACCTGGGTCAGAACGTGAGTCGGAACCTGGGTCAGAACGTGAGCACCGCCCGCGCCACCCGGCCCGCCTCCGCGTCCGCGCGAGCCTTGGCGAAGTCCTCCACCGGATAGACCTCCGTCACCAACTCGTCCAGCAGCAGGCGGTGTTGGCGGTACAGCTCGGCGTACAGGGCGATGTCCCGCTGCGGGCGCGAGGAGCCGTAGCGGCAGCCGAGGACGGACTTGTCCAGGTAGAGGGAGGAGACGAGGAAGGACGCCTCGGCGGTGGCGGGCGGGACACCGAGGAGGATCGCCTGGCCGTGCCGGTCCAGGAGGTCGATCGCCTGCCGGATCAGCTCCACCCGGCCCACGCACTCGAAGGCGTGGTCGGCGCCCGTGGGCAGGATGTCCTTCACGCCCTCCGTCGAGGTCAGGAAGTCGGTCGCGCCGAACTGCCGGGCCACCTTCTCCTTGGCCGGATTGGCGTCCACGGCGACGATCCTGAGCGCCCCGGCGAGCCGGGCGCCCTGCAGCACGTTCAGCCCGATCCCCCCGGTCCCGATGACGACGACGCTGTCCCCGCGGTCCACCCGCGCCCGGTTCAGCACGGCCCCGACCCCCGTGAGCACCCCGCACCCGATCAGCGCGGCGGACTGAAGGGGGATGTCCTTGGGGATCCGCACCGCCTGTACAGCCTTGACAACCGTGCGCTCGGCGAAGGCCGAGTTGGCGGCGAACTGGTGCAGGAGCGTGGTCCCCCGCGTGAACGGCTTCCCCGGGCGCCCGATGGCCTGCCGGCACATCGTCGGCCGACCCCGGTCGCACTCCGCGCACGTGCCGCAGTTGGCGAGCGTGGACAGCGCCACGTGGTCGCCGGGCGCGACATGGCCGACGCCCGCGCCGACCGCCTCCACGACCCCGGCGCCCTCGTGCCCCAGCACCACCGGCACCGGGAACGGGATGGTGCCGTCCACCACGGACAGATCGCTGTGGCACAGCCCGGCCGCCGCGATGGCCACCAGCACCTCACCGGGCCCCGGCTCCCGCACCGCCAGGTCGTCGACCACCCGTACCTGTGTGCCGTCGAACACCACACCACGCATCACACGGCCCCCTTGGGCTCTCTGGGCAGACCGAGCACGCGCTCGGCGATGATCGTGCGCTGGACCTGGTCCGAACCGCCGTAGATCGTGTCGGCCCGGGAGAAGAGGAACAGGCGCTGGTCCGCGCCGAGTTCGTACGGCGCCGCGGCCGACCAGTCCACCGGTCCGACGGTGGCCGCCGCCCCCCTGACCTGCATCGCCAGCTCTCCGAGCCGCTGGTGCCAGCCGGCCCACAGCAGCTTGGCCACGCTGGCGGCCCCGGGGTCGGCCGAGCCGCCGAGGGTGCGCAGGGCGTGCCGGCGCATGGTCCGCAGCTCGGCCCACTGCCGCACTAGCCGCTCCCGTACGACGGGATCCGCGACCGCTCCCGTCTCCATGGCCGTGCGTACGACCTGGCCCAGCTCCTCGGCGAACCCGATCTGCTGGGCGAGGGTGGACACCCCGCGCTCGAACCCGAGCAGACTCATGGCCACCGGCCAGCCCCGCCCCTCCCCTCCCACGAGGTGCTCCACGCGCGCGTACGCCCCGTCGAAGAAGACCTCGTTGAAGTCACTGGTCCCGGTCATCTGCCGGATGGGGCGGACCTCGATGCGGCCGGGCTGGTCCATGGGGACGAGCAGAAAGCTGAGGCCGTGGTGGCGCCTGGACCCGGGGTCGGTACGGGCGAGCACGAAGCACCAGTCGGCCTCATGCGCGAGCGAGGTCCAGATCTTCTGCCCGCTGATCCGGTAGCCGGTCCCCTCGCGTACGGCGGCCGTGCGCACCCCCGCCAGATCCGACCCGGCACCGGGCTCGCTGTAGCCCTGGCACCACAGCTCCTCACCGGCCGCGATCGAGGGAAGGAAGCGGGACTTCTGCTCCTCGCTGCCATGGGCGATGAGCGTGGGAGCGAGTAGGTTCTCCCCGATGTGCCCGGAGCGCGGGGGCGCGGGCGACCGGGCGTACTCCTCGGCCCAGACGACCTGCTGGGTGAGCCCGGCCGTACGGTTCCCGTATCCAGACTCCGACCAACCGAGCCCGATCCATCCGGCTTTGCCGAGGGTGCGTTCCCAGGTACGACGGTCTGTGGCTGGCTTGGCGTTGGCGGCCAGCCAGGCACGGGCCTCCGCGCGGAACATCTCGTCCTCCGGACTGAACCCGAAATCCATGAAGCCCCCTCAGCTTGAGCGCCCCGAAGGGGCGCGGGGAACTGCGCGATCAACCACGACGAACCCGCAGCCGCCAGACCACAACACGCCCCGACCTATTGGGCGTTCGGCCGAGACCCAGACCGCGCCGCAGACTCCATCGCCAAAAGCTGGGACAGCATCGGCATCGGATCCACCCCCACCGACCCCGGCAGAACCTCGGCAATCCGCTCCGGCGTCCACGCCCCCTCCCCGTAAACCGAACGGAGTTCACGCGGCTGTGCCCACACCGCGATCTTCGGCCCGGCGACGGTGTACACCTGCCCGGTGATGCCCAGCGCAGCGGCTCCGTCGGACAGCAGGTAGACCACCAGCGCGGCCACGTCCTCCGGCTCGCCGATCTCCCTCAGCTCCATGGGGACGTTCGCCGACATCCGGGTACGGGCCACCGGCGCCACCGCGTTCGCGGTCACCCCGTACTTGTGCAGACCGAGCGCCGCGCTGCGGACGAGCGAGATGATCCCGCCCTTTGCCGCGCTGTAGTTGGCCTGGGACACGGAACCCTGGTGGTTGCCGCTGGTGAAGCCGATCAGCGTGCCGGAGCGCTGGCGGCGCATCACCGCGGACGCCGCCCGGAAGACGGTGAAGGTGCCCTTGAGGTGGGTGGCGAGCACGGGGTCCCACTCCTCCTCGGTCATGTTGAACAGCATGCGTTCGCGCAGGATCCCGGCCACGCACACGACCCCGTCGAGCCGGCCGTACGAGGCAAGCGCCACGTCGACCACCCGCTGCCCGCCCGCCATCGTGGAGATGTCGTCGGCGACCGCGACCGCCTCCCCGCCCGCGGCCTCGATCTCCTTGACGACGGCCTCCGCGACCTCGCTCGTGGGCGAGGCGCCGTCGACGGAGACGCCGTAGTCGTTGACGACGACCTTCGCCCCCTCGGCGGCAGCCGCCCGCGCGACCGCCCGGCCGATGCCCCGTCCGGCGCCCGTCACGGCGACGACCTTTCCAGCCAAGAAGTTCCCCACGCCCGGCCCCTTCCCGCAGTTTCTGACGGCCCGTTAGATTCTATGGCGCGCCGGACGCACGGACACAAGCCCCGGGGAGGCATCGGATGGCACTGCCGGAGGAGTTCCACGAGATCGCGGGGCGGGTGAACAACTGGGGGCGCTGGGGAGCGGACGACGAGATCGGCACCCTCAACCTGATCACCGACGAGGTCGTCCGCGAGGCGGCCGCCTGCGTGCGCACCGGGCGCCGCATCCCGCTCGCGCTCCCTCTCCAGCAGGACGGGGTGCAGACCGGCGTGATCCCCGGGCGGGTCAACCCGCTGCACGTCATGGTCCAGATCAACCAGGAACTCTTCGGGCCGGGCACGGTGGCGTGCAGCGACGACGCGGTGACCATGGGTCTGCAGGCGGGCACCCACTGGGACGCTCTCACCCATGTCTCGCACTCCGGGAAGCTCTACAACGGCCGCCCGGCGCACACGGTCACCGCGCACGGCGGTGCCGGGTTCGGCGGGATCGACAAGGCGCGGCACATCGTCTCGCGCGGGGTGCTGCTGGACGTGGCACGCGCGCGTGGCGTGGACCGGCTGGCGGGGGACCACGCGGTGACGCCTGAGGATCTGGAGCGGGCCGAGGAGTTCGGTGGGGTCCGGGTCCGGGCCGGGGACATCGTGCTGGTCCGCACCGGGCAGGTGCAGGTGTACCTGGCCGGGGACAGGCACGGGTACGGCTATCCGTCGCCGGGTCTGTCCGTCCGTACGCCCGAGTGGTTCCATGCGCGCGATGTGGCGGCGGTCGCGAACGACACGCTCACTTTTGAGATATTTCCGCCCGAGTCTGAGCATCTGTGGCTGCCCGTGCACGCCCTGGACCTGGTGGAGATGGGGATGCTCCAGGGCCAGAACTGGAATCTCGAGGAGTTGTCCACAGCCTGTGGAGAAGAGCGGCGGTACGCGTTCCTGCTGTCAGCGATGCCCGAGCCGTTCGTCGGCGCGACGGGAACGCCCGTGGCGCCCGTGGCCGTTCTCTGAGGGCCCTTGCCCAAGGCGGGTGGCCCGGCCGGCGGCGCGCCCTCCCCCACCGTCTTGCGCACGCGCCGCCCACCGGATGCGACCCACACTCGACGAGGGCCGCCGTCACCCATGCCCTCGTCGTCCCCTCGCGGCGAATCGTCGCCCACAAGCGTGTTCAGGCGGTCACGGGTCGTCAACGCCAGTACGGGGATTTGTTACGTACGCCCTGTTCGCGGCACCCGCGCACGGATGCACCCCCGGCGCACCGCCGCGCCGGGTGCTACACCGCCTCGAAGGCGAGACCCTCGTACGCGGACAGTCCGCCCCCGTACGCCATCGCTGCGCTCTCCCTGGGCTGTGAACAGCGGTCCACTTCGCACCAGATGCTCTTGCCGGCACCTTCCGGGCGCCAGCCCCAGCGATCGGCCAGGCAGTCCACCAGGGCCAGGCCGCGGCCGCCGGTGGCCTCACCGCCGGCGCAACGCGGCACGGGGGCGCGGGAGCTGCTGTCGGCCACCTCGACGCGCACGGTGGCCGCCGCCGGTGCCGGCGGCTCCTCGGGGACTACGGCCGGTTCGGCCGCGGCTCCCGGCAGCCCGGTCTGCGCGCCAGGCAGCTCAGCCTCCGTGCCCGGCAGGGAGAGCCGGAGCACGGCCGCGTGGCCGGTGTGCACGACCGCGTTGGTCACCAGCTCGGAGACGAGCAGGATCAGGGTTTCCGCCAGTGGCTCGTCGGCCGTTATCCCGAGCCCGGCAAGCCGCGAGCGGGCCCACCTCCTCGCCCGACCCACCTCCGTGGGGTCGGGACGGATCTCCAGCTGCACTTGAAGCACCTGCACCGCTCACACCATCCGAACCGGCGGACACATGACCCCACGCCACCCGGCCGTCGCGGCGGCTGCGGCCGCGACGGCGATCACGAGGGCCACGATCGTAGCCATTTTCTGCATGGCCAGAACAACGGCCCGAGCAAGGGTCACGGAACGTGATTCCCTTTGACGACAGCATGGTTGACGTACAGTCACCCCAACAAGCGCTTCGGGCATATTCCAGCGCGAAGGAGTACGCGTGCGGCATACTGTGCGACGCTCATGCCAGGGAGTCGAACAGGCGTCGGCCGAAGCCGTTACCGCCCCGCGAGCAGCGACGCGCACCGGGCGACCCGGTGCCGCCCCAGGGGCACCGCAGGACCGGCTCGTGCTCGCAGCCACTCGCATCCCACACAAGGTACCGGAGGGGGCGTCCGACTCCGGGACGTGACGAGCCTCTTGAAGGACACAACCCGGTATCGACGCTCCGTGACACCGGTGTGCCACAATCCGCGACATCATGGGCCAAGGCTTTGTCGCCGGTGCAGTCCAGGGCGCGGTCGCCTCGTCAGGCCGCCAGCCGCGCGGCGAGCAGCTCCTCACTCTCCGTGCTCCCGCCACCACGCCGAGCCCGCACCCAGGCCCGCTTCAGATGCAGGTGCACGTCCGCCTCCCAGGTGAAACCCATGCCGCCGTGCACCTGAAGACAGTCACGGGCCCCGCGTACGGCGGCCTCGTCGGCGAGCAGCCGGGCGGCGGCGACGTCGGCCGCATCGCCGGTGACGGCGGCCGCGTAGACGGCGACGCGCGCGGTCTCGGTGCGCACCAGCAGGTCCGCGCACAGGTGCTTGACGGCCTGGAAGGCCCCGATCGGGCGCCCGAACTGCTCCCGCGTCCGGGCGTGTTGCACAGCCATCTCCAGCACCCGCACGGCGGTCCCGAGCTGCTCGGCAGCGGTGAGGAGGGAGGCGACGGGGGAGGCGAAGGAGCCAAGGGTCGGCTCGGCCGCTTTGCGGTGGGGGGCTGCGGGAAGACGGTGCAGGGGGGTCAGCGGGTCAACCGAGCGCAGGGGTACGGCCCCTGTCGCCCCGCCCCGTACCACGTCCGCTGCCTCCAGCCACTCCACCAGCTCCCCGTCCACCGTCGCCACCACCGTCTCCCCGGTGGCCGCACCCGGCACGGTCCCGGCGGCGAGATGGGTGGCCACGAGCGGCCCGGGCAGCAGTGCCCGTCCCGCCTCCTCGAAGACCAGCACCGCCTCCGGGAGGCCCAGCCCGACCCCGCCGTCCGCCTCCGGCAGCCGCAGGGCGAAGAACCCCGCGTCCCCGAGCACCCGCCACAGCTCCCGGTCCAGCCGCCCCGGCGCATCGACGGCCGCCCGCAACGCCTCCCGCCCGAAGCGCCGGTCCAGCAGCTCCCGTACGCCTGCCTTCAACGCACGCTGGTCCTCAGTGAGTTGGAACCGCACGATCATCTCCCTCCGACCGGCCCTCCCCCGCACTCACCGCTCCTTCGGCAACCCCAGGATCCGTTCCGCCACGATGTTGCGCTGGATCTGTGAGGTCCCGGCGGCGATGGTGTAGGACAGGGAGGACAGACGGTCCAGGACCCATGGCTGACGGAGGTCCAGGCCGGCCGGGCCGAGTACGTCGACCGCGGTGTCGTACAGCTCCTGACGCGCATGCGAGTACCGCAGCTTGAACACCGAGCCGCCGACCCCCGGCACCCCACCGCTCGCCTCCGCCTCGCTCACGTTCCACTGGGTCAGCCGCCACAGCGCCCGGAACTCCGCCTCCAGGCGGCCGAGTCGGCGCCGTAGCACCGGATCGTCCCAGCGGCCGTTCTCCCGGGCCGCGCCCGCGAGTTCGGCCACCACACGACGGCAGGCCACCACCTCGCCGACGAACGCGGTGCCGCGCTCGAAGGACAGGGTCACCATGGTCACGCGCCAGCCGTCGTTCTCCGCCCCCACCCGGTTCCCCACCGGCACCCGCACCTCGTCCAGGAACACCTCCGCGAACTCGGCCGATCCGGCGAGCGTGCGCAGCGGCCGTACGGTGATGCCGTCGGCGGACATGGGCATCGCGAGCCAGGTGATGCCCCGGTGCTTCGGCGCGTCGGGGTCGGTGCGGACCAGCAGTTCGCACCAGTCGGCGACCTCGGCGTGGGAGGTCCAGATCTTGGACCCGGTGACCACGTAGTCGTCGCCGTCGCGCCACGCGCGCGTGCGCAGCGACGCCAGATCCGATCCCGCGTCCGGTTCGCTGAACCCCTGGCACCACACCTCCTCGCCGCGCAGGATCGGCGGCAGCCAGCGCGCCCGCTGCTCCTCGGTGCCCTCGGCGGCGATGGTCGGCCCGGCGTGCAGCAGCCCCACGAAGCCGGCCCCGACGTACGGCGCGCCCGCCCGCTCCGTCTCCTCCAGGAAGATCAGCCGGGTCGTCGGCGAGGCGCCCCAGTGGACGTCGGCGTACCCGGCGTCGTACAGCATCCGCTGCCAGCCCAGGTCGTACGCCCTGCGTGCGGGCCAGTCGTCCGGGGACGGCTTCGGCGGCAGCGTCGGCAGCACCTTGGCGAGCCACTCCCGCAGCCGGGCGCGGAACTCCTCCTCTTCTGGCGTGCAGGAGAGGTCCATCAGCTGTCGAGGTCCAGGCCCAGCATGCGGATCGCGTTGCCCCGCATCAGCTTGTACACGGTCTCGTCGTCCAGGCCCTTCACATGGTCCAGGGCGACCTCTTTGGTGTGCGGGAAGGTCGAGTCGACGTGGGGGTAGTCGGTCTCGAAGGTGGCGTTGTCGCGACCCACCACGTCCAGTGATGCCACCCCGTGCTTGTCGCGGAAGAAGCAGCAAAAGATCTGCCGGTAGTAGTACGTCGACGGGGGTTCCGGGATCAGGTCGCGGACCCCGCCCCAGGCCCGGTGCTCCTCCCAGACGTCGTCGGCGCGTTCGAGGGCGTACGGGATCCAGCCCATCTGCCCTTCGGAGTAGGCGAGTTTGAGCCGCGGGAACTTCACCAGGACCCCGCTGAAGAGGTAGTCCATCATCGAGGCCATCGCGTTGTTGAAGCTCAGCGAGGCCTGGACGGCGGGCGGCGCGTCCGGGGAGGCGGCGGGCATCTGCGAGCTGCTGCCGATGTGCATGTTGACGACCGTGCCCGTCTCCTGGCAGACGGCGAAGAACGGGTCCCAGTAACCCGAGTGGATGGACGGCAGCCCGAGGTGGGTGGGGATCTCGGAGAAGGTCACGGCCCGCACCCCGCGCTCGGCGTTGCGCCGGATCTCGGCGACGGCCAGCTCCACGTCCCACAACGGAATGAGACACAGCGGAATCAGCCGCCCCCCGCTGTCCCCGCACCACTCCTCCACCATCCAGTCGTTGTAGGCGCGCACACACGCGAGGGCGACCTCCTTGTCGTGCGCCTCGGCGAAGGTCTGCCCGCAGAAGCGGGGGAAGGTCGGGAAGCAGAGGCTGGCCTCGACGTGGTTGAGGTCCATGTCCGCGAGGCGCGCCTTCGGGTCCCAGCATCCGCGCCGCATCTGTTCCCTGGTGATGCCCTCCAGCGTCATCTCGTCCCGGTCGAAGCCGACGGCGGCGATGTTGCGCTTGTAGGGGAACTTCAGGTCCTCGTAGATCCACCAGTCGGTCGGCTGGCCGGCCGGGTCCATGGTGATCTGGTACTTGCCGCCGATGTAGGCGAGTTCCCCGATCCCGGCGGTCAGCGGCTTGGGCCCACGGTCGCGGTACCGGGCCGGGAGCCAGGTCTCGAAGAGGTGGGCGGGCTCGATCACATGGTCGTCGACGCTGATGATGCGGGGCAGTTCGGTCATGGGTCCCCTCCGCCGGACGGTACTTATCTGATGGTCCGTCAGATAGCATGCTACCTGACGAGCCGTCAGCCAAGGAGGGGGCACACGTGAACGACACTCCGCACGCCCTGGGTTCCTCCCGCACGCTGTGGGAGCTGGTCGTCCGTCGCGCGGCCCTCACCCCCGACCGCCCGGTGCTGCTCCAGCAGGACCGCACGCTCACCTTCGACGGCCTGCGCGCGCGTGCCGAGCGGGTGGCGGCCGGCCTGTACGGCATGGGGGTGCGGCCCGGCACGGTGGTCGCCTGGCAACTGCCCACCCGCATCGAGACAGCCCTCCTCTCCTTCGCCCTGGCCCGCCTGGGCGCCGTACAGTCCCCGGTGATCCCCTTCTACCGGGACCGGGAGGTCGCCTTCGCGCTGCGGGAGTCCACGGCCGGCTACTTCGCCGTACCCGGTGTCTGGCGGGGCCACGACCACACGCAGATGGCCCGCCGCCTCGGCGCGAAGGGCATCTTCGAGGCGTACGACACCCTCCCCGACGGCGACCCGTCCGTCCTCCCGGCCCCGCCCGCCGAGGGCACGTCGGTCCGCTGGATCTACTGGACCTCCGGCACCACCTCCGACCCCAAGGGCGTGCTGCACACCGACCGCTCCCTGATCGCCGGCGGCTCCTGCCTCGCCCACGCCCTGCGCCTGACGCCGGACGACGTAGGTTCCATCGCCTTCCCGTACGCCCACATAGGCGGCCCCGACTACCTGGTGATGCTCCTGCTCTACGGCTTCCCGGCGGTGATGTCCGAGCACTTCGCGCTGCCGGACGCGCTGGCGGAGTACCGGCGGCACCGGGTGACGGTGGCCGGGGGCTCGACGGCGTTCTACTCCATGTTCCTGGCCGAACAGCGCCGACAGCCGGGCGAGAAGCTGATCCCGTCCCTGCGCCTGCTCGCGGGCGGCGGCGCACCCAGGCCCCCCGAGCTGTACCACGCGGTGGTCCGCGAAATGAACGTCCAGCTGACCCACGGCTACGGCATGACCGAGGTCCCGATGATCACCATGGGCGATCCGGCGGACAGCGCCGAGAACCTGGCGACGACCGAGGGCCGCCCGCCGGCGGGCATGGAGATCCGGATCGTGGACGGCGAGATAAGACTCCGCGGCGAGGCCGTCTGCCAGGGCTATCTGGACCCCGCCCAGACGGCCGCCGCCTTCGACCCCGACGGCTTCCTGCGCACCGGCGACCTGGGCCACATGACGCCCTCCGGCCATCTGGTCCTCACCGGCCGCCTGAAGGACGTCATCATCCGCAAGGGCGAGAACATCTCCGCCAAGGAGATCGAGGACCTCCTCGCCGCGCACCCCTCCGTGGCGGACGCGGCGGTGATCGGCCTGCCGGACGCCGAACGGGGGGAGCTGGTCTGCGCGGTCGTCGAACAGCCGCCGGGCACGGCCCAGTTGACTTTGCCGGAGGTCGTCTCGTACCTGCGCTCCTCGGGCCTGTCCGTCCACAAGCTGCCGGAACGGCTGGAGGTGGTGGAGGCACTGCCCCGGAACGACACGCTGCGGAAGGTGCTGAAGTACAGGCTGCGGGAGCGGTTTTCGTGAAAGCAGTGGGCAGAACGCGCCCTCTTTGCGGTACGGACTGTGGCCGAAGCCTCAGCAAGTCGCCTTACCTACGCAGAACCACACAGTTCCAGCGCCAAGTGCGCCAGCACCGGTGATATGGGGAATGCCTCGGCCTGGTCGGCCGCTACTCCGGCACCGTGAAATAGCGGGCGAACGCCGGGATGATGTCCGGTTCGGTGATGGCGCCGTCGGTGTCGGTGTCGAGCGCGGCGGCGACCGTGTCGGCGAGCTCGGCGGGGACGTGCAGGACGCGCAGGACGCGGGCGGCGTCGGCGACCGTGAGGCGGCCGTCGGCGTCCGTGTCCGCCACCGCGAGGGCCGCGTGCAGGAACGGCCGGGCGATCTCCGCGAAGCGTTCGGGGTTGTCGCGCAGGCGCTTGACCGCGCCGCTGACGAACTCCTCGCGGGTGATGCGCTGGTCGCCGTCGCGGTCGGCGATCCCGGCCATGCCCTGCCAGAACGCCTCCGCGCCGGCGTACAGCGCCTGCCCCTTGTCGGAGCGTGCGGTCACGGCGAACTCGGCGAGGAGCGCCTTGGCCGCCGCGCTGAAGTCCTCGCGGTCGATCCAGCCGTTGCCGTCCTGGTCGAAGGTGGCGAACCGGGCTGCGATCCTGCGCTCGTATTCGGTGCTGACCATGTCTTTCGGGCCGCCTTAGGTGTGCGTCGTCCGGGTTCCCACGGGTGCGTGCGGGACCTGGCAGGGAGCGTATGACGCGGGTGGCCGTCGGAAGGCGTTAATCCGGCGGTTGTGCCAAGACCGGGGGAATTCTGCGACAACAGTGTGGTCGTGTCGCGAAGGATCGGGCGGCGCGTCAGGCCGAGAGGGGGCCCGCCTCGTCCGTGGTCGCGGAGGCGACGTCGGGGCGGACGTCGAAGAGCCGGCGCACGCCGAGCGCGCCGAGGACCCGGTTGACGTGCGAGCCGTCGTCGGCCCCCCGGTCGGGCAGGATGAGCCGGAGCCGGCCCTGACAGGAGCGGATCAGCCTGCGGGCCGCGACGAGGACGCCGACCCCGCTGGAGTCGCAGAAGAACACGTCGGAGAGGTCCACGACGAGGCTGTGGTGCCCCTCGGCGACGACATCGTGCACACGTTGACGCAGAACCGGCGAGGTCATCAGGTCCAGTTCCCCGGACACCCGGAGCACGGCCCACTCGCCCTGTTCGACGCCGGTCACCTTGAATGCCACGTCCCTGCCCCTCCGCTCGCCGGAACTTCCGGAACCGCCCGGAAACGGAAGCAGTTCCTACGCTTGCTTCCGCGCGGCTGCCCACCGGCCGTTCCCTGAAACGTCGAGCGACAAACTACACATGATCAACAAGGGACTTGTTTCGGTCACTATCGATCCCGTCCGATCAGGGATGCACTCAAGTTGTGTGAAGGTTATGTGAAGAGGGCACTATCACCTGCAGCCCTTCCGGGGGCGTGCATTGGCACAAAGGGGCGTGCGCTGTCACACGTGCCGACTACATTCGAGAAGACGGTGCAGACAGGCTGGACGGGCCGGACACGGGTGAGGGGAGGGGACCGCATGGCCACGAAGGACGTACCGCCCCGCTGGGACCGCAGGATGCAGCAGCGGCTCGCCCGTGGTGAGGCGGCCGCCCTCGGCGAGCTGTACGACCGCTTCGCCTCGCTCGTGCACGGCCTCGCCCACCGCGTCCTCGGCGACGACAAGGCCGCCGACACCCTCACCCGCGAGGTCTTCGCCCACCTCTGGGAGCACCCCGAGACCTACGACCCCAAGGAGGGCCCCCTGCGCACCTGGGTGGCCGACGTGACCAACCGGTTCGCCGTGCAGCGGCTGCGCGACAGCGAGGCCGCCGCGCTGGCGCAGGGCGGCGCGGGCTCCCTGGCGGAACTGGAGCGCAAGGTCCGCCGCGCCGCGGTCGCCGCCCGCGCCGACTACATCGTCCACTCCATGCCCGCCCCGCTGCGCCGCGCCCTCGACCTGGCCTACTTCCAGCGCCGCGACTACCGCCAGACCGCCGCCGACCTCGGTGTCACCGAGGACGAGGCCCGACGCCGGCTCCGCCTCGGCCTGCAACTGCTCTCCACCGCCCATGACGCCGGGACACCGCCGGGACACGGGGGTGCGGTGTGAGCGGAGCGGGAGGATTCGGGGCACCCGAGGAGCGCGGCGAACGCGGCAAGTCCGGCGAGCGCGGCGAGCACGGCGAGCACGAGGGGCCGGGAGACGAGGAGCGGCGCGCGGGGCAGCCGTACGAGGGCGACGGCGGCCAGGGCAACACCGGCCGAGGCGCGGGCGGTCGGGGCAACAGCGGCCGGGGTTCGGGCGGCCACACCGGCGAGGGTGCCGGTGGTGGCTCGGGGCAGGACCCGCGCCAGGCCGGCGGGCCCGAGCCGGACCGGCCGGCGCGCATACCGACGCCCCGCGCCTCCGTCGAGGACAACGGGCGTCCGCTGCCCGACCTCGCCGATCCGGGGGACCTCCCGCCCGTGCCGCTCGACCTCCCGCACGACGTCCTGAAATCGCTCCTCGGCGCCTGGGCGCTGGCCGCCTGCTCGGCCGCGGAGACCGCGGCCGTCGAGGACCACCTGGGCTCCTGCGGAGGCTGCGCCGACGAGGCCCGCCGGCTGCGCGAGGCGGTCGGCCTGCTGCACCAGCCGGAGAGCCTCGACCTGGACCCGGGACTGCGCACCCGCGTCCTGCAGAGCTGCCTGGAGCGCCGCCCGCCGCGCATCCCGGTCCCCGAGTGGGCGGCGCCGTACGACGCCGAGACCGCGCGGCTGGACGCCCTGCTGCAGGACTTCGGGGACGCGGAGTGGCACGCGCCGGTGCGGCTGCGGTGGTTCGAGGCCGACGCGGCGAAGAGCCGTCGTACGACCGTGGCGGGGGTGATCGCACACCTGCTGTCCGTGGACGGGCTGATCGCGCTCGCGCTCGGCCTGGAGGACCCGCTGGCCGAGGTCGTCGACACGGCCGAACCGGACGCGTCGGGCCCGCAGGGGCGCACCGAGGCGTTCTGGCGGAACTCCCACTTCCCGCCGACCCGCTCGGTGCGGGGGCCCTGGCGGGAGCAGAGCCACGGCCTGGTGCGGACGGTGTCCTTCACCGGCGGGCACGCGGGCGGGCTCGCGGTGTCGTACGGCGACTTCGAGCTGCCGCTGCACGACGCCATGCTGGACCGGGCCTTCGAGTGCTGGGTGCACGCCGAGGACATCGCGGAGGCGGTGGACTACCCGTACCAGCCGCCCGCGCCGCGCCACCTGAACAGAATGATCGACCTCGCCGCCCGGCTGCTGCCCGCCGCGCTGGCGGAACGCCGGCAGGCGGGGCTGGGCTCGCCCGCCCGCGGCCGCCACCTCGGCCTCGCCGGCGAGCCCGGCCGCAGCCTGCGGCTGGAGATCGAGGGTTCGGCGGGCGGCGAGTGGCTGATCCCGCTGGACTCACCGGCGGCGGTCGGCTCCGCGGACCTCGAGGTGGCCCATGTGGCGCTGGACGGCGTGGAGTTCTGCAAGCTGGCCGCCGGCCGGGTGTCGCCGGAGGAGGCTGCGGTGGGGCAGGTGGGCGACCGGGAGGCGATCAGGGACGTGCTGTTCGCCACGGCGGGGTTGAGCCGGCTGTAGGGGCGGGTTGCGGTTTCGCGGGCGGCTGCGGGTGAGTTGTGGCTTGTCGCGCAGTTCCCCGCGCCCCTTGAGCAGGCGCAGTGGACCTACTCAGGGGCGCGGGGCTGTATCGATATGCGGCTCCGCCGCGTGGGCGCGAACGGCCCGCACGCACCCGCAGCCGCCGAACGACGCAAGCCCCCCGAGCTCTCAGGCGAACACCACAGTCCGTCGGCCATTCAGCAGAATGCGCCGCTCCGCATGCCACTTCACCGCCCGCGCCAGCGCCTGGCACTCCACGTCCCGGCCGATGGCCACCAGCTGATCCGGTGTCACATCGTGGCCGACCCGCTCGACCTCCTGCTCGATGATCGGGCCCTCGTCCAGGTCGGCGGTCACATAGTGCGCGGTCGCCCCGATGAGCTTGACCCCCCTGGCGTGCGCCTGGTGGTACGGCTTCGCGCCCTTGAAGCTCGGCAGGAAGGAGTGGTGGATGTTGATGATCCGGCCGCTGAGCTGCTTGCACAGGTCGTCGGAGAGGACCTGCATGTAGCGGGCGAGGACGACCAGTTCCACGCCCTCCTCGCGCACGATCTCCAGCAGCTTCGCCTCGGACTGGGACTTCGTGTCCTTCGTCACCGGAATGTGATGGAAGGGGATGTTGTAGGAGCCCACCAGCTCCTCGAAGTCGGTGTGGTTCGAGACCACGCCGACGATCTCCACCGGCAGCGCACCGATCCGGGCCCGGAACAGCAGGTCGTTCAGGCAGTGCCCGAACTTGCTGACCATGAGCAGGATCCGCGTCTTCTCGTCGGCCCGGTTGATCTGCCAGTCCATGTGGAAGGAGTCGCCGATCGCCGCGAAGCTCGCCCGCAGCTTCTCCACCGTCACCGGCGCCTCGGCCGAGAAGTGGACGCGCATGAAGAACAGACCCGTGTCGTGGTCGCCGAACTGCTGGCTGTCCTCGATGTTGCAGCCGGTCATGAAGAGGTAGCTCGACACGGCGTGCACGATGCCCTGCTTGTCCGGGCAGGACAGGGTGAGGACGTACTGGTCGGCCGGGGCGGCGGGCGCGGACTGCTCGTTCATGCACTACAGGTTCTCACGTCCGGACCGCCCCCGGCGCTGTGGTCCGCTACGCGGACCTCGTCATGATCCGCAGCACTTCCAGGCTCTTCGGCGGCGCGTCCGGGTCCTCCCCGTCACTCGCCGCCATCCGGACGTGCGCGTCCCGCGCCGCCCGCACCGCCTCCGGCCACCCCTGGTGGTCGAGGTAGGCGGCGACCGGCGCGTCCGGGCCGACCTGGTGCATGATCCGCAGCACCCGCAGTACGGCGGTGTCCACGAGCGCCGCCTCCTGCGAGTCGCGGAATATCGTGCCGACGTACTTCTCCGCGGACCAGTTGTCCAGCCAGGTGTCCTCCACGAGCCGGTAGACGGCGTCGGTGACGTCGCCGTACCCGTCCACGCCGGCCAGCCAGACGTCCCGCTGGAACACCGGGTCGGAGAGCATGTGCAGCGCCGAGCGCACATTGCTGCGCCAGCGCCACCACGGCATGTCGCTTAGGGGCATGCCGCCCATGGTGGAGGAGCGACGGCCACGACGGGAAGAGTTCTCCGAACCTTGCACGGTCATCGATCGTACGTTCCTCGCCACACCAGCCTCACCGGCCCCTGCAATTCACCTCGGCGTCACCTTTCGTTGACCCAGGGTCACTCACCGGTTAGCGGTGTGAGGGAATCGTGCTGACACATGACCGGCAGGCGACGCGCGATCAGTACATTCCTCCATTCCTCCCTCCGCCCCGGCAGAGCCACCGCCCTGACCGCGGGCACGGTGGCCCTCTGTGCGTCGCTCACCGCCGGATGCGGGGTCATCCCCGGTGCCACGGGGGGCTCCGGGGATGACCCGATCAAGGTCATGACCTGGGCGCCCGAGGGCACCGACGCGACCAACAAGCCCGGCATGCCCGCGATGGCCCACGCCTACGCCAAGTGGATCAACGCGCACGGCGGCGTGAACGGCCGCCAGCTCCAGGTCCTGACCTGCAACGACCACAACGACAGCGTGGGCGCCGCCAAGTGCGCCAAGTACGCGGCCGACGAGAAGGTGGTCGCGGTCGTCGGCTCCTACAGCCAGTTCACCGACTCCTACTCCGCGCCGCTGGAAGGCGCCGGCATCCCCTACATAGGCGGCTACGGCGTCACCAACGACGAGTTCACTGGCCAGATGTCCTACCCGGTCAACGGCGGCCAGCCCGCGCTGCTCGCCGGTCTCGGCAAGGCCCTCGCGGCCGTCTGCGGCAATGTCTCGCTGGTCCGCCCCGACAGCATCGCCGGCGACGAGTTGCCCGTGCTGCTCGACTCCGGGCTGAAGACGGGCGGGCACGCCAAGGCGGGCGACCAGCTCGCCGAGGAGGCCGCCACCGAGTACGGCGACCAGGCCGACCAGGCGCTGCGGTACGCCGGCCAGGACCTCACGAAGAAGGGCTGCGTGGTCCCCGCGCTCGGGGACCGCACCGACACCTTCATGGACTCCTTCCGACGGGAACGCGAGAGCTTCCCCTCGGTACGGCTAGCGACCGTGCTCGGCAGCGTCGACCAGACCGTGATCAACGCCACCGGCGGGGCGTCCGGGCCGTACGAGGGGGCGTACATCACCGGCTGGTACCCGCCGGCGTCGGACGCGCGGTGGGACCCGATGAAGAAGGTGATCAACGAGGAGGCCTTCGGCGACACCCGCATCGACCCCGCGGACGCCGGAGTGCAGACCACCTGGATCGCCTACACCGTGCTGAAGGCCGTCCTGGACAAGATCGGCGACGGTGACGTGACCGCCGACTCCGTGCGGCGCACCCTCGACGACGGCCTGCAGGTCTCCACCGGCGGGCTCACCCCGACCCTGCACTGGACCTACTCCAGCACGCTCGGCGCGGTCGGCTTCCCGCGGATGGTCAACGCCGACGTCACCCTGCAGGTGGTGCAGGACGGCAGGCTGGTCGCCGCCCGCAGGGGCGTCGGCGGATTCGACGGCGCCACCGACATGACGCAGACGCTGGAGAGCGCCGACGTGCAGTGACGCCCGCCGGCGCGTCCCCGGCCCCGCCGCTCAGAGCTGGGTGGGCTGGCGCTGGGTGAGGCCGTACTTCTGGGCGATCGCGTTCCACAGCGCCGCCGCCTTCACCTTCTGCGCGCTGGCGGTGCCGCTCGCCCGGTTGCCGGCCTGGGTCTCGCCCGTGACGCGGGCGTGGCCCTTGCGGCAGACCTTGTGGTCCTTGGCCTGTCCGGCCCAGGCCGCGTAGTGGTTGTCGGCCGCGGCGGACGCCTGCCAGGCCTTGGTCAGCGCGGCGGTGAGCTCGCCGTTGTTGGGCAGCTTGTCGACGGACAGCTTGCCGAGCTGGGTGACCAGGTCGCCGCGCTGCTGGGCCGCGGCGCGCAGGTCGGTCGCGGCTCCGTCGAGGTTGTCGCAGTTCTTGACGTCGGCGACCGCCTTGATCACCGAGGCGCGGCTGCTGCCGCTGTCGGCGAGCAGCTTGTCCAGCGCCACCGCCTGCTCCCGGGCCGGATCGGCGGCCGAGCCGGAGCCCTGGCCGGGCGCCGGGGACGTGGCCGCGACCGTCCTGCCGTCGGCGGCCTGGTCCTTGCCGCCGCCGCTGAGCAGCGCCCCGACGCCCACACCGACGACGACGATGCCGACGCCGATCGCGGCGATCAGCGGCACCCGCGACCGGCCGCGCGGCCGGTCGTGGTCGTCGTCGTGCGCGGGGGCGTACGACGGCTGCTGTGCGCCGTACGAGGGCTGCGTGGCGCCGTACGGCTGCTGGACGCGCGGCATCTGCTGGGTGGCCCCGGACGGGCCGTCGCCGCCCGCCGAGCCGCCGCGGAAGAGGCTGTCGAACTCGGCCGGCGGCTGCCGGTCCGCGCCCTGCGCCTGCGCGGCGTAGGGCGGTATGTACTGGGTGGCCTCCGCGTCACCGGAGGCGGGCGCGGGCGCCTGCTGCGGGGCCCGGCCGAGGTAGCGGGTCTCCTCGCCGCCCGACTCGGGCGGCAGCGCACCGGGCACCGGCGGGATGTACTGGGTCGCGCCCTCGTTGGCGGGGGCGGCCGGCACCGGCGGGAGGTACTGCGTGGCGCCCTCGGCGGGGGCCGCCGCCTGCACCGGCGGTATGTACTGCGTCGCGCCCTCGTCCCCCGCGGGCAGCGGGGCGGGGGCGGCCGGCGGCTGCGGGTACGGCTGCTGCTGCGGGGACTGCGGCAGGGACTGCTGCTGCGGCTGGGGCAGGGCCTGCTGCGGCTGTTGGTACGGCTCGGGTGCCGCGCCGTACCCGGGCTGCTGACCGGCGCCGTGGCCACCGCCCTGCGCGCCGGCTTCGTACGACGGCATCTGGCCGTACGACGGGGCCGGGGCGCCCTCCGGGGGCAGCGGGCCGGGGTTCGCGGCGGGCGGCTGCTCGGCCGGGGCCTGAGGGCCGTGCCACTGCTGGGCCGCCGCCGGGGGCCAGCCCTGGCCCGGCTGGGGCGGCTGCTGCTCGGGCCCCCAGGAGCCACCCCAGGCCTGCCCGCCGGCCGGGGCAGCGGGGGCGGGCGCGCCGGTCATGCCCGGCAGCAAGGGCTCGCCTCCGTCGGAGGGCAGCACGATGCCTTCGCGCGCGGGCCGCGCCGAGGGCTCCTCGCCCTGTCCACTCTGCGTCACCGGGACTCCTACTAATGGGGGACCTTGTGAATCGGGCTCACGCTACCGGGTCCCCCGAGCCGGGTGCCATGCAGCTCAGGGCGAGACCTCCTCCCCTGTGACGGCGGTAACAAAACTGCCCCGCGGCGCGCTGATATGGGGCACCCTTGCGCCCCGGCGTGCCGTTCGCCCTGCGTTCACGCGACCGCGGGGCCGGTGTTCACGCGGCCTGCTGGAGATCGAGGCGCGCCCCGAACTCCCGTACCACCGCCTCCTCCCGGAAGGGCTCCAGGCGCTGCTGGAGATCCTCCAGATACTCGGCGCCCCGGTTGGAGCGGAGCGTCTCCAGCAGTTCCACCGCCTTCAGGCCGGTGCTGCAGGCCTGTTCGACCTCCCGCCGCTGCACCTGGGCCGTGGCGAGCAGACAGAAGCCGATGGCCCGCCGGCGGACCCGGGTCTCGGGGTGCCCGGCCAGCGACTGCTCGGCGTACCGGGCCGCCTGCTCGCTCTGGCCGAGATCGCGGTGGCAGTGCGCCAACTCGTCGGCGAGGTACGCCTCGTCGAAGTGGCGGATCCACACCGGGTCGTCACCGGAGGAGCCGTCCGCCTGCTCCATCGCCGTCACCGCCCGCCCGATGGACGCCTGCGCCGCACGCCCGTCGCCGAGCAGGGCGTGCCCGCGCGCCTCGGCCGCGTGGAACATCGCCTCCACGCGCGGGGTCACCCGCCCGCGCGCCCCCTCCTGCGCCGCCCGCGCCAACTGGGCGATCTCCCGCGGGTTTCCGAGCTGGGCGGCGAGGTGGCTCATGGACGCGGCGAGGACGTAACCGCCGTACCCGCGGTCCCCGGCGGCCTGCGCGAGCCGCAGCGACTGGATGTAGTACCGCTGGGCCAGTCCCGGTTGCCCGGTGTCCACGGCCATGTACCCGGCGAGCTCGGTCAACCGGGCGACCGCGGCGAACAGTTCCCGCCCGACCGTCTCCCGGTACGAGCCGGCGAGCAGCCCGGAGACCACGCTGTTGAGGTAGTGCACGACGACCGGGCGCACATGCCCGCTGCCGTACTGGTGGTCCAGGTCGGTCAGCGCCTGCGTCATGGACCGTACGGCCGCCACGTCGGCCTGCCCCACGCGCGGGCCCGCCTGCCGGGCCACCTGCGCGTCCGGCGCCGAGATCAGCCAGTCGCGGCTGGGCTCGACCAGCGCGGAGGCGGCGACAGAGGAACCGGACAGGAAGTCCCGCCGGCCCACGTCGCTGCGCCACAGCTCGCAGACCTGCTCGATGGCCCCCAGTACCGTCGGCGAGAACTGGAGACCGACCCCCGAGGCGAGGTTCTTGCCGTTGGCCATGCCGATCTCGTCGATCGTGACCGTACGGCCGAGCTTGCGCCCGAGCGCCTCCGCGATGATCGCCGGGGCGCGGCCCCGCGGCTGCTGTCCGCGCAGCCAGCGGGCCACGGACGTCTTGTCGTAGCGCAGGTCGAGGCCGTGCTCGGCGCCGCACATGTTGACCCGCCGGGCCAGCCCGGCGTTCGAACACCCCGCTTCCTGGATGAGTGCCTGCAGCCGTTCGTTGGGCTGCCTCGCCACGAGAGGCCTTGCGGCCATGTGCTACCCCCTGCGTTGCGATCCCCTGGGCGTAACCGTTCCGGGAAGATCACTGCCCAGCTGACATACCGTCAATGCGCGACATGTGCCGTTTGCCGGGGTAACGACGGCTGCCAACCCCACCCCTGGCTACCCACCTCACGCCCTGCTTCCCCCCGCGCGCCCCCACCCGTGCACCCATGCGCCCCGACTGCCGAATCGATGCGCCATCCCCGCGCGCGCTACGGCCGTAACCCGAGGTGGGTGCGGGAGTTGAGAGGGGCGTGGAAGAGACGATCGCGGGCGCCGAAAACACTCAGATTGCCGGTCAGATTCCGCAGCAGCGCGGGGAATCGCTGCTGGAGAACGCCGTACGCTACGCCGAGGAACGCCACTGGGACGTGTTCCCGGGCACCTGGCTGGTAGCGGTCGACGGCAGGCAGCGATGCTCGTGCGGCGACGCCACCTGCCCTGCGCCGGGTGCGCACCCCGCGCGCCCCGACTGGGCGACGCAGGCGACCGGCAGCGCGACCGTCGCGCGCCGGATGTGGCAGAAGCAGCCGACGGCCTCGATCCTGCTGCCGACGGGGCGGACGTTCGACGCGTTGTCCGTCCCGGAGACCGCGGGGTTCCTCGCTCTGGCCCGTATGGAGCGGATGGAGCTGACGCTGGGGCCGGTGACGTTGTCCCCCGACCGCCGCATGCAGTTCTTCGTGCTGCCGGGCGGTGCCGCGAAGGTGCCGGACCTGGTGCGCAAGCTGGGCTGGTCGCTCACTTCCCTTGATCTGGCGGCACTCGGCGAGGGCGCGTACGTGGCCGCTCCTCCCACGCGTTTCGGATCGCGCGGCGCCGTGCAGTGGGCTTGCCGGCCCACCCCGGCGAACCGGTGGCTGCCGGATGCGGAGGAGCTGATCTCGCCGCTGGCCTATGCGTGCGGGCGGGACCGGTAGCCTCCGGTCGGCAGCGCCGCCGTAGCCTTCATGCATGACCGAAACTGCGGTACGCGTGCGTGGGCTCTGGAAACAGTTCGGGCAGCAGGTCGCTGTCGGCGGGATCGATCTCGAGCTGCCCGCCGGGAAGTTCATCGGGCTGGTCGGGCCGAACGGAGCCGGCAAGACCACGACCCTGTCCATGGTGACCGGGCTGCTGCGGCCCGATGACGGCACGGTCGAGGTCGTCGGTCATGACGTATGGCGCGACCCCGTCGCCGTCAAAGCGAGGATCGGTGTCCTCCCCGAAGGGCTGAGGCTGTTCGAGCGGCTGTCGGGGCGGGAGCTGCTCGGATACTCGGGGCGGCTGCGCGGACTGCCGGGGCCCGAGGTCGACAAGCGGGCCACGCAGCTGCTGGACGTCCTCGACCTGGCCGGCGCCCAGCACAAGCTCGTCGTCGACTACTCCACCGGCATGCGCAAGAAGATCGGGCTCGCCGCCGCACTCCTGCACAACCCCGAGGTGCTCTTCCTGGACGAGCCGTTCGAGGGCGTCGACCCGGTGTCCGCGCAGACCATCCGGGGCGTCCTGGAGCGCTACACCGCCTCCGGCGCCACCGTCGTCTTCTCCTCCCACGTCATGGAGCTGGTCGAGTCGCTGTGCGACTGGGTCGCCGTGATGGCGGCCGGGCGGATCCGCGCGACCGGTCCGCTCGCCGAGGTGCGCGGCACGCACCCCACTCTCCAGGGGGCGTTCCTGGAGCTCGTCGGGGCGAGCGGACGGGACGCCGGCTCCGATCTGGACTGGCTGGGCGGCGGAGCGGCCCGATGACGAACCTCACCTCCACCGTCGTACGGCTGAAACTCTCCCTCCTGCGCAACGGGCTGCGGCAGTCCGGGGGCCGGCGGGCCGCGTTCGTCGTCTCGGCGGTCGTCGCCATCCTGTTCGCCCTGCTGCAACTGCTCGGGCTGCTCGCCCTGCACGGGCACGCGCACGCCGACGCCGTCGCCGTCCCGGGTACGGCCGTACTGGCGCTGGGCTGGGCGGTACTGCCGCTGTTCTTCCCCACCGGCGACGAGACGCTGGACCCCACCCGGCTGGTGATGCTCCCGCTGCGCCCCCGCCCGCTGGTCCGGGCGCTCCTCGCGGCCTCCCTGATCGGCATCGGCCCGCTGTTCACGCTGCTGGTACTGGTGGGCTGCACGCTGTCCGTCGCGCAGGGCGCCGCCGGCGGCACCGTGGCGGTGCTCGGCGTCTGTCTCGCCCTGCTGATCTGCGTGGCGCTGGCGCGGGCCGTCGCCACCGCCAACGTACGGCTGCTGAGCAGCAGGAAGGGCCGCGACCTGGCCGTGCTGAGCGGGCTGGTGATCGCGGTCGGCGCGCAGCTGGTCAACTTCGGGGCGAGGGAGCTGGGTTCGGCCGGCCTCGGGCAGTTGCAGCCGGTCGCGGACGTACTGTCATGGGTGCCGCCGGCATCGGCGGTGGCCGCGGTGCGCTCTGCGAGCCAGGGCTCGTACGGCGTCGCGGCCGCCCAACTCGCCCTTGCGGCCGTCGGGTTGGCGGCGCTGATCGCCGTGTGGGCGCGGAGTCTGACCCGGCTGATGACCGCGCCCGACGCCTCCACGCTGCAGCCGGCCGACGCGGCAGACCGCGGCCGCCCGGCCGCCGGACTCGGCCGGCTGCTGCCGCAGGGCCGCACGGGTACGGTCATGGAACGCAGCCTGCGCTACATCTGGCGGGACCCGAAGACCAAGGCCGCCTGGGTGACCTCGCTGGCGATCGGACTGATCATTCCGGTGTTCAACGCGGTGCAGGGCACCGGGTCGATCTACTTCGCGTGCTTCGCCGCCGGGATGCTCGGCATCCAGATGTACAACCAGTTCGGTCAGGACACCTCCGCGTTCTGGATGGTGGCCATGACCATCTCCTCACCCCGGGACGCCTACGCCGAGCTGCGCGGCCGCGCCCTGGCACTGCTGCTGATCACCCTGCCGTACGCGGCGCTCGTGACGGTGGTGACGACGGCCCTGCTCGACGCCTGGCCCCGGCTGCCTGAGGTACTGGGCCTGTCCCTGGCCCTGCTGGGCGCGATGCTCGCCACCGGCGCCTGGACCTCGGCCCGCTTCCCCTACTCCATCCCCCAGGAGGGCCACAAGAACGTCGTCCCCGGACAGGCGGGCCTCGCCTGGATCTCCATCTTCGGCGGCATGATCGCAGCGGCCCTGCTCTGCTCCCCGGTCATCGCCCTCACCATCTGGCTCCACGTGAGCGCAGGCGGCGAGGCGTGGAGGTGGCTCCTGCTCCCGGTGGGCGCGGCATACGGCGCGGTGCTGACCCTGGGGGGCCTACGCCTGGCAGCTCCGAGAACGGCGGCACGGCTCCCGGAGATCCTGACGGCTGTAAGCAAGGGGTAGGGAGACTTACCCAAGGGGCGCGGGGAACTGCGCGAGAACCCACCACGCACCCGCACTCGCCGACGAAAGCCCAACCCGGCAGATGAACAGGCGCTCAATCCCCGAGCACCCGATCAAGAAACGGCCCCACAGCCGACCGCCAAGCCAACGGCAGTTCATAGTGCGCGAGATGCCCGGCATCAGACACCTCCGCATACTCCCCCGCTGGAAGCACTCGCACCATCTCCTGCGCCTCCGCCCGCCCCAGCTCCCCGTCCACCCCGCGCACCACCAGCGTCGGACACCGCACCTGGGCCAGCTCCTCCCAGTGCGCGTCGTACACCCATGTCTCCCGGGACCTCAGCATCTGCTCCGGCTCGAACACGGGCCGCCAGCCGTCGGCGGCCTCGTGCATCACCTCGGCATAGAACTCCCCACGCGCCGGATTCGGCCGCTCCACCCAGGGATCGTCCTCACCGAACCACTTGCGTACGTCGGCCAGCGTGGCGAAGGGGACGGGCCAGGCATGGAACCAGTCGGCCCACTCCCGCTGCGAGGCGGCGCCCAGGGCCGAGGCCCGCATGTCGCAGATGATCAGGCCCCGCACCAGTTCGGGGCGTTTCGCGGCGAGCTGCCAGGCGGTCAGCGCGCCCATGGCGTGGCCGATGAGGAGCGCGGGGGCGAGGCCGAGCTGTTCCAGGGCGGCCTCGGCGTCCTCGACATAGGCCTCGCGGGTGTAGGCGGCCTGTGGGGGCTTCTCGCTCTGGCCGTGCCCGCGCTGGTCGAGGGCCACGGCGCGGTGGCGTGCGGCGAGCCAGCGGGCGGTCGAGGCCCAGTGCGAGGCACGGCCCATCAGGCCGTGGAGTAACAGCACGCCCGGCGCCACGGACTCCGGATCGCCCTTCGGCGGGTCGGCGAACTCCCAGGCAGCCAGGCGCACCCCGCCCGCTCCCGTCACGTCGATACGCCGTGCCATGGGCCTGGCACCCCCCAGCTCCGCCTGCCTCGTACCGGTGTACTGCCGTACTCGCTCGTACTCGCTGCTGTCGCTGTCGTACGCGTCCTGCCGCCGCAGAGTACCGAATCCATCGAATGGACATTCGAAAAATCCGTCTCTGCGGACAACACCCCTCATTCGAGTGACACCCCTCAAGGCATGATCGCCGCCATCGAGGGGATCTTTTCTGGCGGGAGGCGGACCGCTCGGGGAAAAACGGTCCGAGGGGGATGACCCTGAGAGCTCGGGGCTCCGGGTCAGCACAGGGGAGGACAGGCCCCGGCGCCACAAGGCGCCGGGGCCCTCTCCTGCTCAGCGCTTGGCGACGAACACATGCGAGGCGACATCCGCCTCCAGCTCGGCCGCCTCACCACCGCTGCCCACCAGGACACCGCCGGCCGACTCCGTCACGCTCACCACGGAACCGGGCTGCACACCCGCGCGCCGCAGCGTGTACATCAGCTGCGCGTCCGTCTGGATCGGCTCGCCGATGCGGCGGACGACGACCGTCTTGCCGTCCGCGCCCGCGTCCAGGTCGGCCAGCGAGACCATGCCCTCGTCCAGGAACGGGTCGGCGCCGTCCTTCTCGCCCAGCTCCTCCAGGCCCGGGATCGGATTGCCGTACGGCGACTCGGTCGGGTGCCGCAGCAGCTCCAGCACCCGCCGCTCGACGGCCTCGCTCATCACGTGCTCCCAGCGGCAGGCCTCCGCGTGCACCTGCTCCCACTCCAGGCCGATCACGTCGACGAGGAGGCACTCGGCCAGCCGGTGCTTGCGCATCACACGCGTGGCGAGCCTGCGGCCCTCGTCCGTCAGCTCCAGATGACGGTCACTGGCGACGGACACGAGCCCGTCACGCTCCATCCGCGCCACCGTCTGGCTCACCGTCGGCCCGCTCTGGTCGAGCCGCTCCGCGATGCGGGCGCGCATGGGGACGACGCCTTCCTCTTCGAGCTCGAGGATGGTGCGGAGATACATCTCCGTGGTGTCGATCAGTCCGGACATACGTGCCCCTCGATTACCTCTGCCGGCAGCCCGGCGCGTGCGCTGGCCCTGGCACCAATTCTGCCGGATCCGACTGACAAGCGGGGGCCTCCGGCGGAACGGGCCGGTACGGGAACCACCGTAAGGGGTTCCGCCCGTCGCGGGGCGCGGGTCCCCGCGCCCCGCGGATGCGTATGCGTTCCATCTCGTGTGTTCAATCTCGGGCCACCAATCTTGCGGGAACAGGATGTGGGGTGGGTCACGTTCCAGTTGAATGAAGGCCACTGAGCGAACCGTGCGCCGCAAACGCGCCGACGCAGCCTGCAGGGGGTCCAGGTGAGTGCTTCCCGGCGGAGTGGGACCACCGACGAACTGGGGCCGGACGAACCCGGTGAGTCGGGGGGATCCGACCTGCTCGCCGCACTGCTCGACGGCATGGACGCCGCCCTGTGCGCCTTCGACGCCGACGGGGTCGTCACACACTGGAACCGGGAGGCCGAGCGGATCCTCGGCTGGACGGCCGCCGAGGCGGTCGGACGGCACGGCTTCGCCGGATGGGCGGTGCGCAGCGCCGACGCCGAGGAGGTGCAGGCCCGGCTGATGTCGGCCATGCACGCACCCGGGCGTCAGGTGCACGAGTTCGCGCTGGTCACCAAGGGCGGCGGGAGAGTCCTCGTACGGACGCAGTCCGCCGCCGTGCGCGGGCCCGACGGAAAGCCCGCCGGGGTGTACTGCGCGTTCAGCGAGGTGCACGCACAGATCGACCTGGAGCGGTCGATCGCGCTGAGCGAGGCGCTGTTCGAGGACGCGGCCTGGGGGGTCGTCCTCATCGACGCCGACCTGCGGCCCGCCGTCGTCAACGCGCACGCGGCGCGTGCGCTCGGCATCGGGCGCACGTCCGCGCTGGGCCGGCCGCTCGGCGAACTGCTCGCACAGGGCGTGGAGGAGCTGGAGGCCGCGCTCACGCATGTGCTGGCCGAGGGCGCGCCGCCCGCGCCCGCCGACATGTGGGTCACCGTGCGCACCGCCCGGGGCGAGGAACGGCGCTGCTGGCGGAACGGATTCGTGCGGCTGGCCTCACCCCTCGCGGAGGAACCCGTGCCGCTCGGCGTCGGCTGGCTGTTCCAGGACGTCACCGAGGGCAAGCAGAGCGAGCAGGAGGCGGCCCTGCTGCGGTTCCGCACCAACCAGCTGCACCGGGCCGCGCGCGCCGCCGCCGAGTGCGAGGACCCGGCCGAGGCGGCCACCGTCCACCTCGACTTCGCCCTCGCCGGCTTCGCCGACCACGCGTTGATCGACCGGGTGGTGCCCTCCCCGCGCTCGAAGAGTCCGGAGGATTCGGAGGGCTCCGAGGGCTCCGAGGGCTCGGAGGGCGAGGAGGCGGCCGTACGGCTGGTGCGGCTCGCCGCGACACCCGCCGGAGCGCCGGGACCGAGCCTGCTCACCGGCGCGGCCGGGCTGCCCGTGCGCTACGAACCGGGCCATCCGGCGCTGCAGTGCGTGGCGCGGGCCGGGGCCGTGCGCGCGGACGCCGGGTCGGTCCCGGCGCAGCGGGCGCGGGAATGGGCGCTGGCCCGGCAGTGGCCCGGTGACGCGGTGCACGCCCTGTGCGCGGTGCTGCGCAGCCGGGGCCGGACCCTCGGCGTGGTCACCTTCCTGCGCGGCTCCGGCCGCAGCCGCTTCGAGCGCTCCGACACGGCCTACGCGGAGGACGTGGCGGTCCGCATCGCGGCGGCACTGGACCTGGCGGACGCGGTACGGGACGAGAAGGGGCCCGGGGGGACTCAGCGCCGGTAGAAGATCCGGTCGCCGTACTCCCGCATGACCCGGCCGTTCCACTCGTGCCCGCCGTCGACGTTGCCCGAGCGCAGGAGCGGGGGTTCGATGCCCCGGTCGGCGAGGGCGGACGCGGTGGTCGCCATCACGGCCTGCATCAGGGCGGTGGTGACGACCGTGGAGGCGGGGGCGAAGGGCGCCGGGATGGTGTCCAGGGTGAGCTCCGCGTCACCGACGGCGATCTTCGAGTCCAGGACGACGTCGCAGTGGTCCTTCAGGAAGCTGCCGGAGGAGTGCCGGGAGGTGGTCTGCGCGGCGTACGCCACCGAGGTGACGCCGATGACCTTCACCCCGAGGGATCGGGCGCTCAGGGCCATCTCCACGGGCAGCGCGTTGCGACCGGACAGGGAGATGATCACAAGGGCGTCGCCGGCCCGGAGCGGTGAGGTGTCGAGGACGGCGCTCGCGAGGCCGTCGACCCGTTCGAGGGCGGAGCCGAGGGTGGCCGGGGTGACATCGACGCCGACCACACCGGGGACGGCGAGCAGGTTCATCAGGGCGAGACCGCCCGCGCGGTAGACGACGTCCTGCGCGGCCAGGGACGAGTGCCCCGCCCCGAAGGCGAACAGCCGCCCACCGGCGGCAACGGTGTCCGCGAGCAGGGTGCCGGCCGCGGCGATCGCCCCGGCCTCCTCCTCACGCACCCGTTGCAGCAGCCCGATCGCGGCGTCGAAGAACAGGTCGGCAGGCGTGCCGTCGCTCATGCGGAGCCCCTTCGCAGCGTCTGTGTCGCGGATCACGGTGCGGTCTGGACCAGTGCGGTGTCAATACGGGGCCCCTAGCATCAGCGCCGGTCGCGCGTTCGGGGAATTCTGGAGATTCGCACATCTGGGCGACTCACGGCTGATCACAGGAGCGACCGCGCCTCAGTTCACTAACTTCGCATCCCACACGGAGAAGGGAGGTCACTCGCTCCCCGGCACAACGCTGCCTGTCGGGTGACCAGCCCAAGTCATCGCGATCGGCGATCAGGGAGGTGACCTCGATGACTACGTTCCCCGTAGGCGAGCAGACCCACCAGGCTGTGCTTCCTCAGCAGCCTGCTCTGGAATCCGTGAGAGCAGACACCCCCGGGAGCGGGGACGAAACGGCTCACGGACACCCCGCCACCGCGCGGGGCACCGACGGGAAACATGGGCGAGGGGAGATCGACGGGCACGGCACCGGAACCCGTCGGCGTCACGCCAAGAGCGCTGCCCAGGCAGCGAAGGCGGCAGAGAACGTGAGCGGTGACGCTCAGACAGGTGCGAGCAGGGTTTTCGTGCTTTCCCAAGGACGGGCACCCGCTCATGCCCTGCCATCCCGCCCGCGCCCGCGAGCTCCTCCGGAAGGACCGGGCTGTGGTCGCGCGACAGGTGCCCTTCACCATCCGGCTGAAGGACCGCGCGCTGGCTGACTCCGAAGTCGACGGCGTGCAGCTACGGATCGACCCCGGCTCGCAGGGCACCGGACTCGTCCTCACCGACGAGAAGAAGGAAGCTACCGAAGACGGCGCCAACGTCACGGTCCGACGTGGACTCGTCTCCGTCGAACTCCAGCACCGAGGTGCGCAGATCCAGGCCTCCATGCAACAACGCGCGGGCTGCCGAAAGAGACGACGTTCAGCCAACTGCCGCTACCGATCACCGCGCTCGAACAACCGGGTCCGCCCCGAAGGATGGCTCCCGCCCTCCCTGCGCCACCGCGTCGACACCACCTTCTCCATCGCGCGCCGCCTCTGCCGCTACGCACCCGTCACCGAGATCCATCTGGAACGCACCGCGTTCGACACTCACTCCATGAGCGCCGGCAGGCCTCTGTACGGGGCGGAGTACGCGCAAGGCACCCTCGCGGGCACGACGGCCCGGGCCTACCTGCACAAGCGGTGGAACAGCTCCTGTGCCTACTGCGGTGCGACCGGCGTGACTCTCAACATCGAGCACATACGACCCCGCAGCCGCCGAGGATCCAGCCGCATCACAAACCTGGTTCTCTCCTGCGTCCCGTGCAACAAGGCCAAGGGCAGCCGATCCATCGAGTCCTTCCTGGCCACCCGACCCGACCTTCTGGCGCGGATCCTCGACCAGACCAAGGCACCGCTGCGGGACGCCTCGGCCATGAACGCGATCCAGGGGCGACTCACAGAATCACTGGAGGCGCTCGGAAAGCCCGTGCACGCCTGGCCGGGCCACCTCACCAAGGCGAATCGCGACGTCGTAGGCCTCGCCAAGACGCACACGCTGGACGCCCTGTGCGTCGGTGACCTTGATCGCGGCAGACGCAACGTGATCGTCCGTGTCCCCGATCGGGTACTGATCGTAAAGGCCACCGGTCGTGGCTCATACGCCCGCACCACACCGGATCGCTTTGGATTCCCACGGCTACAGCGGGCTCGCAAGAAGCAGCACTTCGGGTATGTCACCGGGGATCTCGTGCGTGCAGTCATGCCTTCAGGCAAGTGGAAGGGCACGTGGGTCGGACGTATCTCTGTCCGGGCAAGGGGCCAGCACAGCCTCAACACGCCAGCCGGCCGGATCAACGTCTCTCACTGGAATCTGCGGCTGCTCCAGCGGGGCGACGGGTACAGCTACGACGTCCGTCCGGAGGCCTCTACATCAGGAACTCCGAAAAACAGTTGAGCTCTCCGCGGCCGCTTCCTAGGCTGTGCCTCACGTAGGGAAGGAGGTGATCGGGTAAATGAGTGAAACCCGGACGCGCGAGGTGGCTGCGGGCTAGCGGCTCGCCACCACACCCAGTGCGGTGCCGGACCAGCGTGTGTGCGAAACACGCAGCCGGCCTAATCCAACGCAGTCACCCGACCCGCGGGCTGCCGGTACGTCCGGCCGGCTCCTCCTTGAGGAACCCAGCCCGCGGGTCGTCTGCGTTTTCCGGCCCCTCAGGGGGCCAGGCGCTCGACCCGCCAGGTGCCGTCCGGCTGGGCGGTGTAGCGGAGGCGGTCGTGGAGGCGGTTGACCCGGCCCTGCCAGAACTCGATCGTGTGCGGGGTGATGCGGAAGCCGCCCCAGTGCGGGGGGACCGGGACCTGTTCGTCCTCGGGGTAGCGGGCCTCGAGGTCGGCGTAGGCGGTGTCCAGTTCGGCGCGTGAGGCGATGACCGAGGACTGGGCGCTGGCCCAGGCGCCGAGCTGGGAGCCGTGCGGGCGGGTGCGGAAGTAGGCGGCGGTCTCGTCGCGGCCGGTGCGGTGGGCGGTGCCGGTGACGATGACCTGGCGGGCCAGTGGGTGCCAGGGGAAGAGCAGGGAGATGTGCGGGTTCTCCGCGAGGTCGCGGGCCTTGCGGGAGTCGTAGTTGGTGTAGAAGACGAAGCCCTCGGTGTCGAACTGCTTCATCAGGACCGTGCGCGAGCTGGGGCGGCCCGCCGCGTCCGCGGTGCCGACGACCATGGCGTTGGGCTCGTAGATGGTGCCGTGCAGCGCCGCTCGGGCGGCGTCCTCGAACCAGCGGGTGAACTGGTCCATGGGGTGCGCGGCGAGGTCCTGTTCGGCGAGGCCTTCCGCCCGGTACTGCTTGCGCATGGCGGCGGGATCGAGGACGGGGTCCAGGAGCGGGTCGCGGTCGGTCACGCGGTCATCTTGCCGTATCGAACGCCACTGGCACTGAGTGTCGTACGGACTCCCCAAGTCTGGCACGGGGGGTTATCGTGCTGGTCCCTTGCGGTTTGGGTGACCACCGGTCGAACGGGGCATCACCGGGGTGACCGCCGCCGAACCATCTCAAGGAGCCGCCTGATGTCCGATTTCGTACCCGGACTCGAGGGAGTCGTCGCGTTCGAGACGGAGATCGCCGAACCGGACAAGGAGGGGGGCGCCCTGCGGTACCGGGGCGTCGACATCGAGGACCTGGTCGGTCATGTCTCGTTCGGGAACGTGTGGGGGCTGCTGGTCGACGGTGCCTTCAATCCCGGGCTGCCGCCCGCCGAGCCGTTCCCGATCCCGGTGCACTCCGGTGACATCCGGGTGGATGTGCAGTCGGCGCTGGCCATGCTGGCCCCGGTGTGGGGGCTGAAACCGCTGCTCGACATCGACGAGCGGCAGGCGCGGGAGGATCTGGCGCGGGCCGCGGTGATGGCGTTGTCGTACGTCGCCCAGTCGGCGCGTGGGCAGACGCTGCCGATGGTGCCGCAGCGGGAGATCGACAAGGCGAAGTCGGTCGTGGAGCGGTTCATGATCCGGTGGCGGGGTGAGCCGGATCCCAAGCACGTCGCCGCTGTGGATGCCTATTGGACGTCCGCGGCCGAGCACGGGATGAATGCCTCCACCTTCACCGCGCGGGTCATCGCGTCCACCGGTGCGGATGTCGCCGCCGCGCTGTCGGGGGCGGTCGGGGCGATGTCCGGGCCGTTGCACGGGGGTGCGCCCTCACGTGTGCTCGGGATGATCGAGGAGATCGAGCGGACGGGGGACGCGGAGGCGTACGTCCGGCAGGCGCTGGACCGGGGTGAGCGGCTGATGGGGTTCGGGCACCGGGTGTACCGGGCCGAGGATCCGCGGGCGCGGGTGCTGCGGCGTACGGCGCGGGAGCTGGGTGCTCCGCGGTTCGAGGTCGCCGAGGCGTTGGAGAAGGCGGCGCTGGAGGAGTTGCACAGCCGTCGGCCTGATCGGGTGCTGGCCACCAACGTGGAGTTCTGGGCCGCGATCGTGCTCGACTTCGCTGAGGTTCCGGCGCACATGTTCACGTCGATGTTCACGTGCGCCCGTACGGCAGGGTGGTCGGCGCACATTCTTGAGCAGAAGCGGACGGGGAGGCTTGTGCGGCCTTCCGCGCGGTATGTGGGGCCGGGGGCGCGTCGGCCGGAGGACATCGCCGGGTACGCGGATATCGCCCACTGAGAGGGGTGGCCAGGGGCGCGTGGCGACTGCGGGTTGTGTGTGGTTGCTCGCGCCCGCGCGGCGGAGCCGCATATCGATACGGCCCGCGCCCCTGGGGAATCACGCCGCCGGTGTCAGCAAGTTCCCGTGATGCCTCTCCGCCACCAGCGGATGCGCCCTGAGCTTGCCCTTCAGCTCGTTGTAGCCGTACTCGGCGTACAGGGGGTTCGCCGGGTCGGTCGTGATGCCCGGGGCCTTTGACGCGTGGGGGAAGGGCAGTGGCTCGACCCTGGCGTCGAGGCGGGGGTTGTAGAAGAACGGGACGGAGAAGCGTTCCGTCGCTCCCGTGGGGCTGACGACGCGGTGGTTGGTGGCGAGGAGGTAGCCGTTGGTGGCGACTTCGAGGAGTTCGCCGAGGTTGACGACGAAGGCGCCGTCGATGGGCGGGACGTCGTGGAAGTGGCCGTCCTCGCGCTGGACCTGGAGGCCGCCGACGGTGTCCTGGAGGAGCAGGGTCAGGAAGCCGTAGTCCTTGTGGGCGCCCACGCCCTGGTCGGTGCCGTCGCCGGCGCTGCCGGGGTAGCGGACGAGCTTGAGGTGCGGGTGGGCGTGGGTGCCGAAGATCGGGTCGTAGAAGTCGGCGGGGGCGCCGATGGCGGCGAGGAGCTCGTGGAGCAGGCGGTCGGCGACCGCGCTGAGCTTGTCGATCCAGGCCAGGGCTGCCGTGCGCAGTTCGGGGAGGGCGGTGGGCCACTGGTTGGGGCCCTGGAGCCACCAGTAGGGGGGTTCGCCGGGGGCGGGGACGCGGGCGGGGCGTTCGGCGCCTATGTCGAGCTGGTCGCGCCAGTCGCGGGCGCCGGCGGTGCGTTCGTCGCCGGTGCGGGTGTAGCCGCGGAAGTGGGGGGAGTTGGTGTTGTCGAGGGCGAGGCGGTCGGCTTCGGGGAGGGCGAAGAAGGCGCGCATGGCGGTGAGCAGCGCGTCGGTCTCGGCCTGGGTGACGCCGTGTCCGACGAGCTGGAAGAAGCCGACGTCGTGGGCGGCGCTGTGCAGCTGGGCGTGGAGCAGGGCGCGGGCCTGGGGGCCGTGGTCGGCGGCCGACAGGTCGATGATGGGGAGCTGGCCGTACGACGGGGTCGTCGTGGGGTGCGTCGGAGCAGTGTGCGTCGATGCGGTGTGCGTCGTCATGGGTGCGTCCACGGGGTGTGTGGGCCACGGGCATGCCGCCGAGGGTGTGGGCGGCGTCGCCCCGGATGCCGTTAGAAGATGCCGTAAGAAGGCGGGAGAAAAGAGGCTGAATCAGGCCGAAGGCCGACAGCCCATGCTCGTGACGCGCACGTAGTCCACGTGGCGGCGGCGGACGAGCATCGGAGGCATGGGGCAAGGGTACTGCGTGCCGTGGGAAACGCCTGTGGTGCGGTTCACGCGGCCGGAAGCGCCTGCTGAAGCAGGTCGGCCCACTGGGCGACGACTTTTTCGCGGCGGGCGGTGTCGTCGGTGAGGAGGTTGGCGAGGCCGAGGCCGCGGGCCATGTCCAGGAGGCCCTGGACGGTCTCGCGGACGCCGGGGCGGCTCTCGTCGGCGCCGAGGAGGTCGACGGCGATGCGGTGGGTCTCGCGGCCGACGCGGGCCTCCAGTTCGGTCACGCGGGTGCGCAACTGGTCCTCGTTGGAGGCGGCGACCCACAGGTGGAGGGCGGCGCGGAAGAGGGGGCCGGTGTAGAGGTCGACGAGGGCGGCGACGACGGCGCGGCGGTCGGCGGGTCCGGCCGGGAAGAGGGCCCGCAGGGCGGTGGAGCGTTCTTCGGCGACGTATTCGACGGCGGCCGTGAACAGGTCCTCGCGGGTGGGGAAGTGGTGCTGGGCGGCGCCGCGGGAGACTCCGGCGCGTTCGGCGACGACGGCGACGGTGGAGCCTGCCCAGCCGTGTTCGGCCAGGCAGGCCACGGCGGCCTCCAGGAGCCGCTGCCGGGTGGCGCGGCTGCGGTCCTGTTTGGGCGCGCGTTCTCTGGCCACGCGGTCGCGTTCCGCCGTCGTGCTCATCCGGTCACACCACCCATGCCGCGTCCCGTCTTTCCAGGAAGGCCGTCATCCCCTCCCGGGCCTGGGCGGAGGAGAACAGCCGGGCCGAGAGCGCGGTCAGGTCCGCCGCGTCCCGGTCGAATGTTTCCAGCACCCTAGCCGTGAGCAGCTGTTTCGTCTCGGCCAGGCCCTGGGGTGAGGAGCGGCGCAGGCCGTCGAGGATCGGGGCGAGGGCGTCGTCCACGTCGTCGCCGGTGACGGTGAGGAGTCCGACGCGTACGGCCTCGGGGGCGTCGAAGCGTTCGCCGGTGAGGAAGTAGCGGGCGAGGGCGCGGGGGTCGGCGCGCGGGATGACGGGGAGGGAGATCACCGCGGGGGCGACGCCGATGCGGACCTCGGTGAAGGCGAAGGTGGCGTCGGTGGAGGCGGCGCTGATGTCGCAGGCGGCGAGGAGGCCGAGGCCGCCCGCGCGGACGTGACCGGTGACGCGGGCGACGACGGGTTTGCGCAGTTCGAGGATCTGCCGGAGCAGGCCGGTGAGCGCATCGGGGTGTGGTGGGTCGCGCAGGTCGGCGCCGGCGCAGAAGGTGGTGCCGGTGTGGGTGAGGACGACGGCGCGTGTGTGGGGGTCCTTGCCGCAGTCGGCGAGCGCGTCGGCGAGTTCGGTGACGAGGGCGGCCGAGAGTGCGTTGCGGGTGGTGGTGGCGTCGAGGCTGAGGGTTTCGACGGCACGCGCGCGTGTGCGGCTGATCAGTGTCACGGCAGCTCCCTCAGTTCCCGGCGCAGGATCTTGCCGGAGGCGGCGCGGGGGACGGTGTCGATGAAGGTGATCCGGCGGATGCGTTTGTAGGGTGCCACGCGTTCGGCGACGTAGAGCATGATCTCGTTCTCGGTCAGCTGCTCGGCGGCGTCGGCCCGGCGGACGACGAAGGCGTGCGGGATCTCGTTGCCGTCGTCGTTGTAGGAGCCGATGACGGCGGCGTCGGCGATGCCGGGGTGGGTGAGCAGCAGGGCCTCGAGTTCGGCGGGGGCCACCTGGAAGCCCTTGTACTTGATGAGTTCCTTCACGCGGTCGACGACGAAGAGCCAGCCGTCCTCGTCGACGTGCCCCACGTCCCCGGTGTGCAGCCAGCCGTCGGTGTCGATCATGGCGGCGGTGGCGTCGGGGCGGCCGAGGTAACCCTTCATGACCTGGGGGCCGCGGATCAGTATCTCGCCCACCTCGCCGGTGCCGAGGTCCTTGTCGGGGTCGTCCAGGGACACGATGCGCATCTCGGTGCCGGCGATGAGCCTGCCGACGGTGCCGGCGGGGGCGTCGTGGAGGCGGTCCAGGGGGACGACGTGGGTGCCGGGGGACAGTTCGGTCATGCCGTAGGCCTGGCCGATGGGGGGCAGGCCGAGCCGCTCGGCGCAGGCGCGGGCGAGGGTGGCGTCCAGGGGGGCGGCGGCGCTGATG
This sequence comes from Streptomyces sp. NPDC001393, assembly GCF_053597455.1. Taxonomy (NCBI): domain Bacteria; kingdom Bacillati; phylum Actinomycetota; class Actinomycetes; order Kitasatosporales; family Streptomycetaceae; genus Streptomyces; species Streptomyces sp. NPDC001393. The sequence goes on along the minus strand of NZ_JBSFIH010000016.1, from coordinate 19,178 downwards.
ACGTACTTCAGGCAGGAGAGGTCGTAGCGGGCGACGGCCGGGTGCTTGGCGAGGGCGAGGACGATCGGCGGGGCGACGTACAGGCCGGTGATGCGGTGGTTCTCGATGGCGGCGAGGAAGGTCTCCAGGTCGAAGCGGGGCAGGACGACGACGGTGGCGCCCTTGCGCAGGGGCGCGTTCATCAGGGCGGTGAGGCCGTAGATGTGGAAGAACGGCAGGACGGCGAGGATGCGGTCGCCGGGGGCGGCCGGTACGGCGGGTTCGAGTTGGGCGAGGTTGGTGGCGATCTGCCGGTGGGTGAGCATCACGCCCTTGGGGATGCCGGTGGTGCCGGAGGAGTACGGCAGCGCGGCGATGTCCTCGGCCGGGTCGAAGGCGGGCCGGGGCTCGGGGGCGGTGGTGGCGAGCATGTCGATGAGCGAACGGTGTCCGGGGGCGCTGTCGCACACGAAGATCTCGCGTATGCCGCCGGAGAGTTCGGCGGCGCGGCGGGCGGTGCCCAGCAGCGGTGAGACGGTGATGATCCAGCGGGCGCCGCTGTCGCCGAGCTGTTTGGCGAACTCCTCGGGCGTGGCGAGGGGGTGGACGGTGGTGACGGCGGCGCCGGCGCGGGTGGCCGCGTAGAAGGCGGTCGGGAAGGCGATGGTGTTGGGGCTGTGCAGGGCGAGGACGTCCCCCTTGCGTACGCCCGCGTCGGCGAGTCCGGCGGCGGCGCGCCGGTGGAACCGGTCCACCTGCTCGTACGTGAGCGTGGTGCCGTCCGTGCCGTCGATCAGGGCGGGGCGCTCGCCGAACGCGGCGGCGTGGCCCAGGACGGCCTCGTGGATGGGGAGGTTCACGGGCGGAACGTCTGCGTACTCGCTGTGGAACACGGTTCCTCCAAGCGGCCGGGCTCAGTACGACTTGGGCAGGCCCAGGGTCTGATGGGAGACGTAGTTGAGAATCATCTCCCGGCTCACCGGAGCAATACGAGACACGCGTGCGGCCGTTATCAGCGAGGCGAGCCCGAACTCGCGGGTGAGCCCGTTGCCGCCGAGGGTGTGTACGGCCTGGTCGACGGCTTTCACGCAGGCCTCCCCGGCCGCGTACTTGGCCATGTTGGCGGCCTCGCCCGCGCCGATGTCGTCGCCGGTGTCGTAGAGGTGGGCGGCCTTCTGCATCATCAGCCGGGCCAGTTCCAGGTCGATGTGGGCCTGTGCGAGGGGGTGGGCGATGGCCTGGTGGGCGCCGATCGGGGTCTTCCAGACGGTGCGGTCGCGGGCGTACTCGACGGCCTTGGCGAGGGCGTACCGGCCCATTCCGATGGCGAACGCGGCGGTCATGATCCGTTCGGGGTTCAGTCCGGCGAACAGCTGCAGCAGGCCGGCGTCCTCGTCGCCGACGAGGGCCTCGGCTGGCAGTCGTACGTCGTCCAGGACCAGCTCGAACTGCTTCTCGGCGGCGCTGAGTTCCATGTCGATGGGGCGCTTCTGGAAGCCCTCGGCGTCCGTCGGGACGATGAACAGGCAGGGCTTGAGGCGTCCGGTGCGGGCGTCTTCGGTGCGGCCGACGATCAGGACGGCGTCCGCGATGTCGACACCGGAGATGAAGACCTTGCGGCCGGTGAGCAGCCAGTCGGCGCCGTCGCGGCGGGCGGTGGTGGTGATGCGGTGGCTGTTGGAGCCGGCGTCGGGCTCGGTGATGCCGAAGGCCATGAGGCGGGTTCCGTCGGCGATGCCGGGGAGCCAGGCGCGTTTCTGCTCTTCGGTGCCGAAGCGGGAGATGACCGTTCCGCAGATGGCCGGGGAGACGACGAGCATGAGGAGGGGCGAACCTGCGGCACCCAACTCCTCGAGCACTATGGAGAGTTCGCTGATACCGCCGCCCCCGCCTCCGTACTCCTCCGGGAGGTTGACGCCGAGGTAGCCGAGCTTGCCGGCCTCGGACCAGAGTTCGGTGGGGGGTTTGCCCGCGGCGACGGTCTGGACCAGGTAGTCGCGGCCGTAGCGCTTGCCGAGGGCGGCTACCGCCGAGCGGAGGGCTTTGTGCTCTTCGGTTTCGATGACGGGAGACATGGGGCTCCTAAGAATCCTAGGAAGAGGTTTCCTGCACGACGGCGAGCAACGTTCCTGGCTCCACCTGCTGGCCGGTCCTGGCATGCAGCGCGGTCAGGGTTCCCGTGACGGGCGCCGAGATCTGGTGCTGCATCTTCATCGCCTCCACCCAGATGAGGCCCTGACCGGCCTGGACCGTTGCCCCTTCCGCCAGGCCCTCGGCGACGCGTACGACCGTGCCCGGCATCGGTGCGAGCAGGGAGCCCGGTGCGTGCTGGGCGGTGGGGTCGGGGAAGCGGGGCAGGGCGGTGAGGCGGGTGGCGCCCACGTACACCTCGTCGCCGTACGCCGTCACCGTGAACCGGCGCTCCACGCCGTCCGCTTCGAGTACGACCGTGCGCGCGTCGGCGTGCACGACGCGCACCCCGTCGGCCGCGAGGCCGTCCCGGGTGTGCCGGTAGCGGACCTCGTACTCCTTCCCCGCCACCGCGTACCGCTTCACCTGCGGTTGTGAGGGAACGTAGCGCCAGCCGCCGAAGCGGGAGCGGCCGTGGGCGTCGGCGAGGGCGGCGGCGAGCGGGGCGTACGGGTCGGGGGAGGGCTCGGTCAGTGCGGGCAGGTGGCGGTCGTAGAAGCCGGTGTCCATGCGGCCGCCGGTGAACTCCGCGTGGCGCAGTGAGCGTACGAGGAGGTCCCTGTTGGTGACCGGGCCGTGCAGGTCGGCGCGCTCCAGGGCGCCCGCGAGCCGGCGGATCGCCTCCGTGCGGGTGGGTGCGTGGGCCACGACCTTGGCGAGCATCGGGTCGTAGTGGACGCCGATGGTGTCGCCGTCGGTGTAGCCGGTGTCCAGGCGGGTGCCGGACGGTACGGCGAGGTGGTGCAGGGTGCCGGTCTGCGGGGCCCAGTCGTGGGCGGGGTCCTCGGCGTACAGGCGGGCCTCGATCGCGTGGCCACGCGCGCGTGGCGAGTCTTTTTCCAGGGCCGCGCCCTCCGCGATGCGGATCTGTTCGGCGACCAGGTCGATGCCGAACACCTCCTCCGTCACGGGGTGTTCGACCTGGAGGCGGGTGTTCATCTCCAGGAAGTGGGCGCGGCCGTCGGCGACCAGGAACTCGACGGTTCCGGCGCCGACGTAGGCGACGGCACACGCGGCCTGGGTGGCCAGCGCGTACAGGTCCTCGGTGAGCGAGGCGGACAGGCCGGGTGCGGGGGCCTCCTCGATGACCTTCTGGTGGCGGCGCTGGAGGGAGCAGTCGCGGGTGCCGAGCGGCCAGATCGTGCCGTGGGTGTCGGCGAGGATCTGTACCTCGACATGGCGGCCGTGTTCCAGGTAGGGCTCGATGAACACCTCGCCGTCGCCGAAGGCGTTCGCGGCCTCGGCACGCGCGCCGGCCAGGGCGGTGCTCAGCTCCTCCAGGCGGCGCACGATCCGCATGCCGCGGCCCCCGCCGCCGGCTGCCGCCTTCACCAGGACCGGCAGATCGGCCTGGGTGACGCCGGCCGCGTCGAGGGGCGCGAGACCCATGAGCTGCTTCGCGCGGGTCTTGGACGCCATCGCCTCGATGGCCTCCGGCGGCGGGCCGATCCAGGTCAGTCCGGCGTCCCGGACGGCGCGGGCGAAGTCGGGGTTCTCGGAGAGGAAGCCGTAGCCGGGGTGCACGGCGTCCGCGCCCGCGGCCAGGGCCGCCTTCACGATCAGGTCGCCGCGCAGATACGTCTCGGCGGGCGCCGCACCCGGCAGCCGTACCGCCGTGTCGGCCACGCGCGCGTGGAGCGCGTGCTCGTCGGCGTCCGAGTGCACGGCGACCGTCCGGATTCCCAACTCACGGCAGGTGCGGAAGATCCGGCAGGCGATCTCGCCCCGGTTGGCGACGAGCAGTGTCGAAATCACGGAACCCCTCATATCCGTCGTCATGTCCGTCGTCACATCCGGAAGACGCCGAAGCCGCCGCGCGCGCCCTCGTAGGGCGCGGTGTGGATGGCGGACAGGCACAGGCCGAGAACGGTGCGGGTGTCGCGCGGGTCGATGACACCGTCGTCGTACAGCCGCCCGGACAGGAACATCGGCAGCGACTCGGACTCGATCTGCTGCTCCACCATCGCGCGCAGGGCGGCGTCCGCGTCCTCGTCGTACGGCCGGCCCTTCGTCGCCGCCGACTGCCGGGCGACGATCGACAGCACGCCGGCGAGCTGCTGCGGGCCCATCACGGCGGACTTGGCGCTCGGCCAGGCGAACAGGAAGCGGGGGTCGTAGGCCCGCCCGCACATGCCGTAGTGGCCGGCGCCGTACGACGCGCCCACGAGGACCGACAGGTGAGGCACCCGGCTGTTGCTGACCGCGTTGATCATCATCGAGCCGTGCTTGATGATCCCGCCCTGCTCGTACTCCCGGCCGACCATGTAGCCGGTGGTGTTGTGCAGGAAGAGCAGCGGGATGTCGCGCTGGTTGGCGAGCTGGATGAACTGGGCGGCCTTCTGCGACTCGGCGCTGAAGAGGACCCCCTGGGCGTTGGCCAGGATGCCGACCGGGTAGCCGTGCAGGGCGGCCCAGCCGGTCACCAGGCTGGTCCCGTACAGCGGCTTGAACTCGTCGAAGTCGGAGGCGTCCACGATCCGTGCGACGACCTCGCGCGGGTCGAAGGGGATCTTCAGGTCGCCGGGGACGATTCCCAGCAGCTCCTCCGGATCGTACTTGGGCGGCTCTGCGGGGCCGGGATCCGGGTACGCCTTGCGGTGGCCCAGCCGGGCGACCACCCGCCGCGCCTGCCGCAGCGCGTCCGGTTCGTCCACGGCGAAGTAGTCGGCGAGGCCCGACACGCGCGCGTGCATCTCGGCGCCGCCCAGGGACTCGTCGTCGCTCTCCTCGCCGGTGGCCATCTTCACCAGCGGCGGCCCGCCGAGGAAGACCTTCGCGCGCTCCTTGACCATGATCACGTGGTCGGACATGCCGGGGATGTAGGCGCCCCCGGCGGTGGAGTTGCCGAAGACGACCGCGATGGTCGGGATCCCGGCGGCGGAGAGGCGGGTGAGGTCGCGGAAGATGGCGCCGCCCGGGATGAAGATCTCCTTCTGGGACGGCAGATCGGCCCCTCCCGACTCCACCAGGCTGATGCAGGGCAGCCGGTTGGCGAGCGCGATGTCGTTCGCCCGCAGGGCCTTCTTCAGGCTCCACGGATTGCTCGCGCCGCCGCGCACGGTCGGGTCGTTGGCGGTGATCAGGCACTCCACGCCCTCGACCACGCCGATGCCGGTGACGAGCGAGGCGCCGACCGTGTAGTCACTCCCCCAGGCGGCGAGCGGAGACAGCTCCAGGAAGGGCGTGTCCGGGTCGAGCAGCAGCTCGACCCGCTCGCGGGCCAGCAACTTGCCCCGCTCGCGGTGCCGTTGCACGTACTTCTCGCCGCCGCCCGCGAGCGCCTTGGCGTGCTCGGCCTCGATTTCGGCGATCTTGGCGAGCATGGCCTCGCGGTTGGCCCGGTGGTCGGGGCCGGCCGGGTCCAGGGCCGAGGTCAGGGTGGTCACAGCAGGGCCTCCGGGATGTCCAGGTGGCGGGAGCGCAGCCATTCGCCGAGGGCCTTGGCCTGCGGGTCGAAACGGGCCTGCGCGGCGACGCCCGCGCCGAGGATGCCCTCCACGACGAAGTTGACCGCGCGCAGGTTCGGCAGCAGATGCCGGGTGACCGGCAGGTCCCGGCTCTCGGGAATCAGCTGCCGGAACCTTTCGGCGGTCAGCTCGTGCGCGAGCCACCGCCAGGCCTCCTCGGTACGGGCCCACACACCGACGTTCGCGCTGCCCCCCTTGTCCCCGCTGCGGGCCCCGGCGACCAGCCCGAGGGGTGCGCGGCGGGTCGGACCGGGCGGGAGGGGGTCCGGGAGGGCGGGTTCCGGTACGGCCTCCAGGGGCCGGGTTTCCTGGGGCGGCGGCACGGGGACACGCCGTCCGTCATGGAGGACCGCCCTATGGTCCACGGCACCATGGGGAACGTACACATCCTCGAAGACCCCATAGGGCGAGCCCTTTCCCGGTGGGGCGAGCACATGGAAGCCCGGATAGCTGGCCAGCGCGAGCTCCACGGCGGCCCCGCTCAGCGCCCGCCCGACGACCCGCTCGTCCGGGTCCCGTACGACGAGCCGCAGCAGGGCGCTCGCGGTCTCCTCGGTGTCGGCGTCAGCCCGGTCGGTGCGGACCAGCTCCCAACGGACCTCGGCGGGCGGCGACTTGGCGAGTGCGTCGGTGAGCTGTGCCCGCACCAGCTCGGCCTTGGCCTCGATGCCGAGTCCGGTGAGGACGAAGACGACCTCGTTGCGGAAGCCGCCGAGCCGGTTGAGGCCGACCTTGAGGTCCGGCGGTGGCGCCTCGCCCCGCACCCCCGCGATCCGCACCCGGTCCGGCCCGTCCTGGCTCAGCCGTACGGTGTCCAGCCGGGCGGTGACGTCGGGCCCGGCGTACCGGCCGCCGCCGGTCTCGTACAGCAGCTGCGCGGTGACCGTGCCGATGTCGACCAGGCCGCCGGTGCCGGGGTGCTTGGTGACGACGCTGCTGCCGTCGGCGTGGATCTCGGCGAGCGGGAAGCCCGGCCGGCGTACGTCCGCCTCCTGGAAGAACGCGTAGTTCCCGCCGGTGGCCTGCGTCCCGCACTCCAGCACATGCCCGGCGACGACGGCGCCCGCGAGCCGGTCGTACTCCCCCGGCTGCCAGCCGAAGTGGGCGGCGGCGGGCCCGGTGACCAGGGCCGCGTCGGTCACCCGCCCGGTGACGACGATGTCCGCGCCGGCCCGCAGGCACTCGGCGATGCCGAAGCCGCCGAGATAGGCGTGGGCGGCTAGTGCCCCGGCAGGCAACGTTTGCCCGTCAAGGAGCGGCGTCCGGTGCGTGCTCTCGGCGTGCCGGGTGCAAGTCCTCGTACTGGATGTACTTGGGCTTGTGCCCGGTGCGGCGAGTGGGGGCACCTCCCACGCCCTTAAGGCAGTGGGGGAGCGTGCCGGGCGTCGCGACGGGGCGAACGTTGCCTGTTGGGGCACTAGGCTGCCGGGGTGGGCGGCGGTGAGGTCGTCGCCCTCGACGTGGGCGACCTTGGCCGGGATCCCGAGCCGGTCCGCCGACTGCCGTATGGCTTCGGCGAGTCCGGCGGGGTTCAGTCCGCCCGCGTTGGTGACGATCTTCACCCCGCGCTCGTGGGCGAGGCCGAGGCAGTCCTCCAGCTGGCGCGGGAAGGTGCGCGCGTAACCGGCGCCGGGGTCCTTCAGCCGGTCGCGGGCGAGGATCAGCATGGTGAGTTCGGCGAGGTAGTCGCCGGTGAGGACGTCGACCTCGCCGCCGGTGAGCATCTCGCGCAGGGCGTCGGACCGGTCGCCGTAGAAGCCGGAGAAGTTGCCGATGCGCAGGGCGTTCACCGCTCGGCCCCCTTCGGCGGGCGGCCGCCGCCGGACGGGCCCGCGAAGGCCTGCGCGATGTCCAGCCAGCGGTCGGCGTCCGGGCCGACGGCGGTCAGGGCGAGGTCGCGGCGGTGGGCGCGCTGGGTGACGAGGAGGCAGAAGTCGAGGGCGGGGCCGGTGACGCGCTGCGGGGCGTTCTCGGGGCCGTACGCCCACACCTCGCCGGTGGGTGCGGCGAGTTCGACGCGGAACTCCTCGGCGGGAGGGGTGAGCTGGTGGACGGTGTAGGCGAAGTCGCGGGTACGGACCCCGAGCCGGGCCACATGCCGGAGCCGTTCGGTGGGGGTCCGGACCACACCCAGGGCGTCGGCGATGTCCAGGCCGTGGGCCCAGGTCTCCATGAGGCGGGCGGTGGCCATGGAGGCGGCCGACATGGGCGGGCCGTACCAGGGGAAACGGGCGCCGGGCGGTGCGGCGCGCAGTGCCCGGTCGAGGGCGGCACGGCCGGTGCGCCAGGCCGACAGCAGTTCGGCGGGCGGGAGCCGGGCGCCGTCCTCCGCACCCTCGTCCACGAACGAGTCCGGGGCGGCCAGCGCCTTCTCCACCCGTGCCCGGAAGGCGTCCGCGTCGGTGACGGCCAGCAGCGCCGAGCGGTCTGTCCAGTGCAGATGGGCGATCTGGTGGGCGATGGTCCACCGGGGAGCGGGGGTGGCGAGCGTCCACCGCTTAGGCGCCAACTCCGCTACGAGTCGGTCCAGTTCGTCGCTCTCGGCACGCAGGTCGTCGATGACGGGCGTCGGGTCGGCCATGGGGCGAGCATGGCAGCGGGGCCAGAAACAATCAAGCATGCTTGCATGAATTGGCGGCACGACCGCCAGGGGCGGGATCACGGCCGTCAGGGGCGGGATGCAGGGGGCGTGGGGCGCGTCAGGCCTCGGGGGCCGCCGCCTCGGGGGCCGGTTCCACCCTGGCCCTGCCCCGGCCCACCTGGGTGCGGACCGCGCCGATGCTCGCCGCGATGACCAGGGCGATGGCGGCGGCTTCCGTCGGGGACAGGGACTGGCCGAGGACCAGGAAGCCGGCCGTTGCCGCTATCGCCGGCTCCAGGCTCATCAGGATGGCGAAGGTGGAGGCGGGCAGGCGGCGCAGGGCCAGGAGTTCGAGGGTGTAGGGGAGGACCGAGGAGAGCAGGGCCACCGCCGAGCCGAGCGCGACGGTGGTGGGGTTCAGCAGTCGGGTGCCTGCCGAGGCGATGCCGATGGGGAGGAAGAGGAGGGCTGCGACCGCCATGGCCAACGCCAGGCCGTCCGCCTGGGGGAAGCGGCGGCCCGTACGGGCGCTGAAGAGTATGTAGATCGCCCACATGGCGCCGGCGCCCAGGGCGAATGCGACACCTGTGGGGTCGAGGCTGCTGAAGCCTCCGCCGCTCAGCAGGAAGACGCCGAGCAGGGCCAGGCCCGCCCACAGCGCGTTGATCGCGCGACGGGAGGCCAGGACGGACAGGGAGAGGGGCCCCAGGACCTCCAGGGTGACCGCCGGGCCGAGCGGGATGCGGGCGACTGCCTCGTAGAAGAGCCCGTTCATCGCGCCCATGGCGATGCCGAAGGCGATCACCGTGCCCCAGTCGGCGCGGGAGTGGCCGCGCAGCCGGGGGCGGCAGACGAGGAGGAGGACCACGGCCGCCGCCAGGAGGCGGAGGGCGACGACGCCCGGCGCGCCGGCCCTCGGCATCAGGGTCACCGCCAGGGCTCCGCCGAACTGGACCGAGATGCCGCCGGCCAGTACCAGACCCAGAGGGCCGAGCGAACCGAAACGGCTGTGCCCGCCGACGGGAGGGGGAGTGACCGGGGTCGGCGTCGCGGTGCTGGAGGTGGCGGTCACGGGCGGTCCAGTGCTTGATCGGGTTCGTTCATCTAGATGCACTACCAGGTCCATGGTAATGGACTCTGACAGGTGCGTGAACCCTTTAAGGAACTGTCCCGGATGCTGGAATCAGATGCCCGGCCACGCCTCCTCGTCGCGGAAGAGGGGACGACCGTCGGGAAGGCCGGCGGGGAGGGGGGCGGCGTAGGGATCGTGACCGTACGGCTGCTGGTACGCCGGCGCCTGCCCGTACACCGGCACCGGCGGCTGCTGCTCCTGCCACAGCGGCATGCGCAGCTCGCCGGTGTCCATCACCGCGTTGTTCTGCGAGCGGTGCAGCCGGGCGTACGCGCCGCCCCGGACGAGGAGTTCCTCGTGCCGGCCGGTCTCCACGATGCGGCCCCGGTCGACCACCAGGATGCGGTCGGCGTCGGGGGCGAGGTTGAGGTCGTGGGTGATCATGATCGTCGTACGGCCGGTCATCAGGCAGCGAAGGGGTTTGACGACGCGGCGGGCGGCCATCGCGTCCAGGCCCGTCGTCGGCTCGTCCAGGACCAGGACGGGGGCGTCGCGCAGGGATGGCGCGCGCGATGGCCCCTGCTCCCGCAGCAGGTCCAGCACCTCGGCCGGCTGTGGGCCCGCCGTGATGTCGCCGGTCAGGACGATCCTGTCGGCCGCCGCCACCTCGGGTTCCGCCAGGACCGCCGCCAGGGCGGGCAGCACGCCGTGGATGTCGGACAGCACGGCCAACCTGCCGTATTCATCGAGTACGGCCAACCTGCCGTGTTCATCGGTCACTTCGCGCCCCCGTCGTCTGTAGCCATCGCCTCCGCCGGACACCGGCCCCGCACGATCACTCCGAGCCCCCGGTCTCCTGGTCCAGCGCCTGTGCCAGGACCTCCGCCAGATGTCTGCCCCGCACCCCGGCCAGCTGTTCCAGCTGGGTGCGGCAGGAGAATCCGTCGGCCAGGAGAACGGTCTGCTCGGATGCCGCGCGGACCGCGGGCAGGAGCTGTTCCTCCGCGCAGGCCCTGGACACCTCGAAGTGGCCCTTCTCGAAGCCGAAGTTGCCCGCGAGGCCGCAGCAGCCGCCGCTCAGCTCTCCGGTGAGGCCCGCGGCCTCGCGCAGTCGGCGGTCAGGGGTATCGCCGAGCACCGCGTGCTGATGACAGTGGGTCTGGCCGGCGACCGGGCGGTCCACGGCGGGCGGGGTCCAGTGCGGGGCGTGCCGCTCAAGGGCCTCGGCGAAGGTGACGACGGCGGAGGCGAGCCGGGCCGCGCGCGGGTCCTCGTGCAGCAGCTCGGGCAGGTCGGTGCGGAGGGCCGCGGCACAGCTCGGTTCCAGGACGACGACCGGGGCCCCGGCCCGCAGCACCGGCTCCATCAGGTCCAGCGTGCGCCGCAGGACCGTGCGGGCGCGGTCGAGCTGGCCGGTGGAGAGGTAAGTGAGGCCGCAGCAGACCCGGGCCCGGCGGGCGGTGAGCAGCGCGGCGGCCGACCTGGTCCGGCCGCCGCCGATCCAGCTTCCGCCGGTCCTCCCCCCGCCGGTCCTCCCCCCGCCGATCCTGCCCCCGCCGATCCTGCCCCCGCGCGGCAGCAGCGTCGGCGGCAGCGCCACCCGCAGTCCGGCGGCTTCCAGGACCCGGACGGCGGCCCGGCCGACGGACGGGGACAGATGCTCGGTGAAGGTGTCGGGCCACAGCACCACCAGCTTGCCGCTGCCGCCCTCGGCAGGGGGCCGGCCGCGCCACCAGCCGGTGAACGTCCGTGTGGCCAGCCGGGGAACCTCCCGCTCGGCCGCGATCCCGCCCAGACGTTTGCCGAGGCGAGCAGGCGACCCCATCGAGGCGAGGACGTTGAGCAGCGGGGCCGTGCGGGTGGCGGCGACCCAGCGCAGCCACTGCGGCAGCCGGCCCATGGTGAGGTGGGCGGCGGGGCGGCGCCGGCCGGCGTAGTGGTGGTGCAGGAACTCCGCCTTGTAGGTGGCCATGTCGACGCCGACCGGGCAGTCGGAGCGGCAGCCCTTGCAGGACAGGCACAGGTCGAGGGCGTCACGGACCTCCGTCGAGCGCCAGCCGTCGGTGACCAGTTCGCCGGCCAGCATCTCGTGCAGCAGCCGGGCCCTGCCGCGCGTGGAGTGCTCCTCCTCGCCGGTGGCCCGGAACGAGGGGCACATCACGGCGGGGCCGGACGCCGTGGTCGTACGGCACTTGGCGACGCCGACGCAGCGGCGGACGGCGGCCCGGAAGTCGCCCTCGTCGGCCGGGTAGCCGAAGGCCACGTCGACGGGCTTCGCCGGCAGGACGGAGAAGCGGAGGTTCGCATCCAGCGGGGCCGGGCGGACCAGTATGCCGGGGTTGAGCAGGTCGTCGGGGTCCCAGACCGCCTTGGCGCGCTCGAAGAGCCGGACCGTCTCCGCGCCGTACATGCGCGGCAACAGCTCCGCGCGGGCCTGCCCGTCGCCGTGCTCCCCGGACAGGGAGCCGCCGTGCTCCACCACCAGGTCGGCCAGTTCCTCGGAGAAGCGGCGGAAGCGGCCGATGCCGGCCTCGGTGAGCAGGTCGAAGTCGATGCGGACATGGATGCAGCCGTCGCCGAAGTGGCCGTAGGGCGTGCCCCGCAGGGCGTGGGCCGCGAGCAGGGCGCGGAAGTCGCGGAGATAGGCGCCGAGCCTCGCGGGCGGCACCGCGCAGTCCTCCCAGCCGGGCCAGGCCTCGCTGCCGTCCGGCATGCGCGTCGCCGTGCCGCTCGCGTCCTCGCGGATGCGCCACAGGGTCCGCTGGGCGGCCGGGTCGGTCACCACCAGGGAGTCGATGACGTCGGCCGCGCGGACGATCGCCGCCGCTCGTGCGCGTGCCTCCGCCGCCGACTCCCCGCCGGTCTCCACGAACAGCCAGGCACCCCCCTTGGGCAGTCCGGCCGGTGTGCGCACCAGGTCGGCCGCCATGCCCTCCACCGTCAGCGGGCCGAGCGGCAGGAGTGCGGCGGCGGCCTCGGCGGCGGCGCTCTCGTCGCCGTACGCCAGCACGGCCAGGGCACGCGCGCGGGGGGCCCGAACCAGCTGGACGACGGCCTCGGTGAGGATGCCGAGGGTGCCCTCGGAGCCGCAGAAGGAACGGGCGACATCGGCGCCCTTCTCGGGCAGCAGCGCGTCCAGCGCGTACCCGGAGATCCGGCGGGGCAGCTCCGGGAAGCCGGTGCGCAGCCGTGCCAGTTCCCCCTCCGCCAGCTCGCGCAGCCCGTCCGGCGCCCCGGCCCAGTCCCGGCCGAGCCGCAGCCGGCGCCCGCGCGCGGTGACGACGGACAGCTCCCGCACACTGTCCGCGGTCGTGCCCCAGGCTACCGAGTGCGAGCCGCAGGAGTTGTTGCCGATCATGCCGCCGAGGGTGCACCGGCTGTGGGTGGACGGGTCGGGGCCGAAGCGCAGGCCGTGCGGGGCGGCGGCCTCCTGCAACCGGTCGAGGACGAGCCCCGGTTGGACGACGGCCGTACGGGTGGCTGTGTCCAGCTCCAGCAGGCCGTTCATGTGCCGGGTGAAGTCCAGCACCACGCCGGTGCCGGTCGCCTGCCCGGCGATCGACGTGCCCCCGCCGCGCGCCACCACCGGCACCCCGCGCGCCCGGCAGATCTCCAGCACGGCGGCCACGTCGTCGGCGTCTGAGGGGGCCACGACGCCCGCCGGGACACGCCGGTAGTTGGACGCGTCCATGGTGACCAGCGCCCGGGAGGTGGTGTCGAAACCGACCTCGCCCCGGACGGCGCCGCGCAGCTCCGCTTCGAGACCCGAGTGATCCGTCATGCGTCCAGGATGCATCCGCTCACGGACAGTCACCGAAAGTTTTCCACAGCCGCACACATATCGTCGTACGAATTCACGAGTCCGGTGCCCGGCGATCTCGTCTCATCGGACGGACACGGTTCCGCCCGGTTTCGCCCACCGGATACCCTCCGACTCGTGGCCGACATCCAGATTCCCGCTGACATCAAGCCCGCCGACGGACGTTTCGGCGCGGGCCCCTCCAAGGTGCGTACCGAGGCGCTGGACGCCCTCGCCGCGACCGGAAGCTCCCTGCTCGGCACCTCCCACCGCCAGGCGCCCGTCAAGAACCTGGTCGGCAAGGTCCGCGAGGGCATCTCCGAGCTGTTCTCCCTCCCCGAGGGCTACGAGGTGATCCTCGGCAACGGCGGCTCGACCGCCTTCTGGGACATCGCCACCCACGGCCTGATCGAGAACAAGTCCCAGCACCTGAGCTTCGGCGAGTTCTCCTCCAAGTTCGCCAAGGCGGCCAAGCTCGCCCCGTGGCTGGCCGAGCCCACCGTCATCTCCACCGACCCCGGCACCCACCCCGAGGCGCGGGCCGAAGCGGGCGTCGACGTGTACGCCTTCACCCACAACGAGACCTCGACGGGCGTCGCGATGCCCATCAAGCGGGTCGAGGGCGCCGACTCCGGTTCCCTCGTCCTCGTGGACGCGACGAGCGGCGCGGGCGGCCTCCCGGTCGACGTGTCCGAGACGGACGTCTACTACTTCGCCCCGCAGAAGTCCTTCGCCTCCGACGGCGGCCTGTGGATCGGCGTCTTCTCCCCGGCCGCGATCGAGCGCGCCGAGCGCGTCCACGCCTCCGGCCGCCACGTCCCGGAGTTCTTCTCGCTGCCCACCGCGATCGACAACTCCCGCAAGAACCAGACGTACAACACCCCGGCCCTCGCCACCCTGTTCCTGCTGAACCAGCAGCTGGAGTGGCTCAACGGCCAGGGCGGTCTCGCCTGGTCCACCGCCCGCACCAAGGACTCCTCGACCCGCCTGTACGCCTGGGCGGAGGAGTCCAAGTACGCCACCCCGTTCGTCACCGACCCGGCCAAGCGCTCGCAGGTCATCGGCACGATCGACTTCTCCGACGAGATCGACGCCGCCGCCGTCGCCAAGGTGCTGCGCGCCAACGGCATCGTCGACACCGAGCCGTACCGCAAGCTCGGCCGCAACCAGCTGCGCATCGCAATGTTCCCGGCGATCGACCCGGCGGACGTCGAGGCGCTGACGAAGTGCGTGGACTACGTGATCGAGAAGCTCTGACCGGCCCCTGACCGGTCTCCCAGTACGGGAATGACCGGTCTCCCGGTACGGGAACGAAGGGCGGCCCGCGGAGTACTGCGGGCCGCCCTTCACGCCTGCTGGCGCTATGCCAAAAGGGCTGGAGAGACGATCATCGGGCTGGTAGCTTTCAGTCGTCCGTGACACCGCCCGAGGAGGTGAGACCCATGAACGCTGTATCGACGTGGGTGCTCCCCCTTTCCGTCACGGCCGGCGACTGACGCACGTGTCGCCGGGAGCGCCTGGACAACAAGGCACTCCCGAAAGGCAACACGCCATGCACTCTTTCAAGTTCACTTCCGAGTCGTCGTCGAACGGCATGGTCGAGCGCGACTTCACCGTGGGCGGCGTCCCCGGAGTTCTCTGGTCGCCGGCGTCCGGCGCCGATCGCGCGCCCCTGGTCCTGATGGGCCACGGCGGCGGCAACCACAAGAAGCACCCGGCGATGTCCGGCCGCGCCCGCCTCCTCGTGACCGGCTGCGGCTTCCACGCCGCCGTCATCGACGCCCCCGGTCACGGCGACCGGCCGCGCACGGCGCACGACGAGGCGGAGATCGCCGAGCTGTTCCGGGCGAGGGCGGCGGGCGAGCCGGAAGGACCGATCGTCGCCCGCTACAACGCCCACCTGGCCGAGCTCGCCGTGCCCGAGTACCAGGCGGCCCTGGACGCCCTCCAGAAGCTGCCGGAGATCGGCACCGACGGGCCGGTCGGCTACTGGGGCATCAACATGGGCACCGCGATCGGCGTGCCGTTCGTGGCGAGCGAACCCCGGATCACGGCCGCGGTCTTCGGCCAGCACTGGCCCGAGGTCCTGGCCGAGAAGGCGCAGCAGATCACCATCCCGATCGAGTTCGATCTGCAGTGGGACGATGAGCACATCTCCCGCGAGGACGGTCTCGCGCTGTTCGACGCCTTCGCCTCGAAGGAGAAGTCGTTGCACGTGAACTCGGGCAGGCACAAGGAGCTGCCCCGCTTCGAGGCCGACAGCGCGGTCCGCTTCTTCTCCCGGCACCTCGGCCGAGCGGTCACCGCGTAAGCCTGACATAGAACGGCTGAGGCGCCCGGCTCACCACCGGGCGCCGCAGCCGAGGCCTCGGGCGCATGGAGAGAGCGCTCGCATGCCGCGCACCACCTCGTCACCCGTCGCCCCCGTCACTCTCGCCGCCGCAGCCACCGCAGCCCGAACAGGGCCGCCAGCCCGGCCGCGACGACGGCCGCACCGAGCTTCACACCGCTGCCCCCGCTCCCGCCCCCGGACGCGACCGCGGCCGAACCACCGCTCGCCGACGGCGACTTGGACGCGGGCAGGCCCGGCACGTCCTTGGAGACGACCTCGCTGTCCACCCCTTCGCTGCTGTACAGCAGCTTGGTCCCGTCGACGGAGTACGAGACGCCCTCCCCCTGTTGCTGCAGGGGCACGTCGAGCTGGCCCTCGCGTGTGATCCGGCCGCCGTTCCAGTCGTAGTAGATCCCGCCCAAGTACCCGCGGACGGCGAGCTGTCGCCCGTCCGGCGAGAAGGCCGCGTCCGTGGCCCAGAGGTCGACGGCGGCGATCGGCCGGAAGATGTTCGTGCCGGAGGTGGACAGGGTGGCCGGACCCTCGTACAGGTGCCCGCCGTCCTCCTTCTTGTCGATGATGTAGACCCGCCCGGTCTTCGGGTGGACGATCAGCGACTCGGCGTCGCGCGGCCCGTTCGCGTACTTCACGACGTACTGCGTGGCGGTGACCGTCTGGTCCTTCAGCACCTTCGGCTCGGGCAGCCGGTAGATCCACACGTACGGCCACTTCCCGCCCAGGTTGTCGCCGATGTCGCCCAGGTAGATCTCGTTGTGCGGCCCGATGGAGATGGCCTCGACGTCGCGCGGGGCGCCGATGCCGCGCAGGGTGATCAGGGCGACGGTCTTCCCGGTCCGGCTGTCCACGGCGTAGATGTACGGCCCGTCCCCGCTGTCGTTGTGCGTCCAGTAGATGCCGGGGTGGAGGCGGGAGGCGGCGAGTCCGCTGGACTCGGTGATCCGCGGGTCCTTGAGGGTGAACCCCTGGTCCCCGTCCCCGTCCCCGCTCCCGGCGGTGGAGGCGGGCAGCGCGGAGGCGGGCAGCGCGGAGGCGGGCAGCGCGCAGGCGCCGGCGAGCAGCAGGGCGGCGAGGACGGCGGACGGTCGGCGCATGCCCCAAGAGTGCCATTCCCCCCGGGGGTTCACGGATGGGCTCGTGCCGGCCCCCTCGGACGTGGTGGGCCTCACACCCCACCGGTGAGCGAGATCGTCCATCATGAGCGGATGCTTAGGTTCATGCCCGTAGGTGACTCCATGACGATCGGGAGCGCGGGCGAGCACACGTGGCGTTACCGGCTGTGGCGGCACCTGCGCGACACGTACGGCGGCCCGTTCACCTTCGTCGGCCCCCGCGAGGAGCTGTACGACAAGGCCACCGGAGCACCGACGTCGTACGAATACGCCGACCCGGACTTCCCTCGCCGCCACCTGGCCGGCTGGGGCGAGGGCTGGCTGCACATGGCCCCGCTGATCGGCGCAGCGGTGCGGGAGCAGCGGGCCGACGTGCTGCTGGTCTCCCTCGGGCTGATCGACCTGGGCTTCTACACGAACCCCGAGCAGACGGCGGAGAACGTGCGGGCCTTCGTCGCGGGGGCCCGTCAGGCCCAGCCGCGCATCCGCATGGTGCTGCTGCCGGTGATCCCGAACATCCGGGCCGAGGTCGACGCGCCCTTCGCCGCGCAGGTGGACCTCTTCAACGTCCTGCTGGCGAAGACGGTCGCCGACCTGGACGAGCCCCGGTCACCGGTGCTGCTGGCCTCGCGGCCGGAGTCGTACGACATCCACGCCGACACCTACGACGGCACGCATCCCAACGCGAGCGGGGAGCACCGGATCGCGGGGGCCTTTGCGGGGGCGATGTGGGAGGCGTGGGGGGTCGGACAGGCGTACGTGGCGGGAACAGGTTGACCGAATTCCGGCGTCTCCTGGTCACCCTGCGTATCGTTGGACTGCGCGGCTGCACTCGTCCGTGGGCAGCCGGGGAGGAGCGCCACGATGACCGTCCTTGATGACAGGATCGAGATGGCCGAAGAGAGCAACGAGCTGACTCTGGACGTCATGTTCGAGTGCCTCGAGAAGATGCCCACCCCCGAGGGGACGAAAGTCGAGATCGTCGGGGGACACATCTTCATGTCGCCACAGCGGCAAACCCACTTTGAGATCGTTTTCGGCATCCTGGAACAGCTGCGGGACAAGTACCCGATCAAGCGGCTGGCCTCGGACGTGCGAATCGACTTTCCCGGACATCTGAACGGCTTCGCCTGTGATGTGGCAGGGCTGGCCGAGCGGTCCGTCAAGGACGGCAAGGGCCGCTGGCGCTATCAGGATGTCGAATTCGTGGCCGAGGTCATCTCCAAGGACACCGCGGCAAACGACTACGGCCCGAAGAAGGCCGCCTACGCCACAGCCGGAGTCCCCGTCTACCTCATCGCCGACCCGTACCAGGGCAAGTGCCACCTCTACACACACCCCAAGGGCAGCGAGTATCTCACCGAGCTGTCGATCGCGTTCGGTACGGACCTCGACATGACCGCTACTCCCGTCAACCTCACCCTCAAGACCGACGAGTTCCCCCGCGACCGCCCATGACCTGGCGGAGCAAGGAGCACCACGACGCCTCGCGTTCACCCCGAAAGCCCTTGCTTCGAGCGCACTTCAAGCCGTTGGCTGGAGAACCATGAAGTACACGCAGCTTGGACGCACGGGACTCAAGGTCAGCCGGCTGGTCCTCGGGACGATGAACTTCGGGCCGCAGACCGACGAGGCCGACAGCCACGCCATCATGGACGCGGCGCTGGACGCCGGCATCAACTTCTTCGACACCGCCAACGTGTACGGCTGGGGTGACAACAAGGGACGCACCGAGACCATCATCGGCAACTGGTTCGCGAAGGGCGGCGAGCGCCGGGACAGGGTCGTCCTCGCCACCAAGGTCTACGGCAACATGGGCGCCGACGGGCAGCCGGCCTGGCCCAACCACGACAAGCTCTCCGCGCTGAACATCCGCCGGGCCGTGGACGCCAGCCTCAAGCGGCTCCAGACGGACTACATCGACCTCTACCAGTTCCACCACATCGACCGCAGCACCCCGTTCGAGGAGATCTGGCAGGCGATCGACACCCTGGTCCAGCAGGGGAAGATCCTCTACGCCGGCTCCTCCAACTTCCCCGGCTACAAGATCGCCCAGGCCAACGAGATCGCCGCCCGCCGCGGCGGCACCATCGGCCTGGTCAGCGAGCAGTGCCTGTACAACCTGGCCGAGCGCCGCGCCGAGATGGAGGTCATCCCGGCCGCGCAGGAGTACGGCCTCGGGGTCATCCCGTGGTCGCCGCTGCACGGCGGACTGCTCGGCGGGGTCATCAAGAAGGAGGTCCAGGGCGGGCGCCGCGCCACCGGCCGGGCCGCCGACACCCTCAAGGACCCGGCCGCCCGCGCCCAGATCCAGGCGTACGAGGACCTGGTCGACAAGCACGGCCTGGAACCCGGCGAGGTGGCGCTGGCCTGGCTGCTGACCCGCCCGGGTGTGACGGGGCCCATCGTCGGTCCGCGTACGGCACAGCAGCTGGAGTCGGCGATCAGGGCTGCGGAGCTGGAGCTGGGCGAGGAGCTGCTGGCGGGCCTGGACGAGGTCTTCCCGGGCCCGGGGCCGTCCCCGGAGGCCTTCGCCTGGTAGTTCCGGGTGGGGCGAGCGCCCCGTAGGGGCGCGGGGGGGGCCACGGTGTGGGGCCCCGCCCCGGGGGGCGACCCCCCCCGCAGGGG
>NZ_JBSFIH010000015.1:9599-167729 GCF_053597455.1 Streptomyces sp. NPDC001393 | reverse complement strand
GAACGTGACCGGCGGCTGGTTCTACCCCCGCCTGGTGGGCTGGAACGGCTACCCAGCCGACTTCCGGGACAAGCTGATGAGCGCCGACTTCGGCGCGGCCACCATCAAGATCAAGGACGGCGACTTCGCCTACGCGCTGGCACACTCCATGCCCTCGGGCATCCCCTTCGATCCCAACGCCTGACCTGCGGAACAGGGGGCAATGCAACCGGGCCGGTAGCGCCGCATCCAGCTTCCTGGCCGTCCGCAAGTTGAAACCCCAAGGCACAACGTGGCTGACACCAAGGGCTCCGTCCTCCCGCACCGACGCTCAAGCAACGGAGCCCACCATCGGCCAGTGCACGAACGCCCACCGCAACGCATGCGCCCGAGCGGCCCTTCTCGGCCAGTTCCCGGGTCGGCCGGTTGAGCGCTTCGGTGTGGGGAAACCCGCAGAGACGGGCCGCGCTGCCAAGATGCGGCGGAGGTCCTCGGAACATGCTGGTTCGTACAGACCGGCGGTGATCAGAAGTGGCACCCCAGCACGGAGTCCCACGGCCGCACCGGCGTGGCACATGCGATCCGCACCATCCCCCTGCCGGCAGCCCGAGCGGTCCGTGACACCGCGCTCCTCTCGCCACGGTGAAAGGATCGGTGCCATGGGCACCGACATGAACTGGGTGTACCGGGTCGACGAGCCGCATGGCTCGGCCGGCTGGCGCCCCTACGGGGACGACCCCGATCGGTGGCGCGGGACCGTCGCCACCGACGACCCGGCCGAGAATGCCGAGTACGTCGCCGCCCTGGTCGTCACCGACCTGGTGAGCGACTGGAGGGTGAGCGGCACCGGCCAGTCGCACGTGCGCGTGCTCGTCTGGGAGGACGAGGAGGGCATCGGCCCCGAGGACGCGGCCCTCACGGTGGAGATCCGGCCCCACATCGACGGGGAGTGAGACGCTGCGCGCGCTGCCTCCGTCACCACAGCGCGGCAGTCACCAGGGCGCGGGCGCCGTCGATGGTCAGCGGGCGATCTGGGTCACTCGCCACAGGCGGCGCGGCAGTGCGCCTTCCTCGAAGTCGTGCACATCGACGAGGTCCCAGCCGAGCGCGAGTTCGTCGACGAGGCTGCGCCGGAAGAAGTGGACGGCGAAGCCGCCGTGCTCGGAGATGTCGTCGCCGAGGTACGTGCCGGTCCCGAAGTGGGCGTCGCCGCTGTGGCGCACGGTGTAAACGAACACGCCGCCCGGCCGCAGCACCCGCCCGACCTCACCGACCAGGGCGTGGATCTCGGCGGTGGACAGGGCCATGCAGAGCAGCATGTGGGCGAAGACGGCGTCCACCGAAGAGTCGGGCAGCGGCAGCGGGTCGCGGACGTCGTGGACCGAGGTGGTCACCCGCTGGGCGATGCCCTCGGCGCGGGCCGCCGCCGCGAGCTGGGCGAGTCCGACCGGGCTGAAGTCGGTGGCGTGCACGGTGAACCCCGCGCGTGCGAAGTACAGGGCGTCGCGGCCGTGCCCGGCACCCAGCTCCAGCACCGCCTTGGCGCCGGCTGCGCGGAACACGGTGGCGGCATGGACAGCCGGGGCGGAGGGCTGGGTGCCGTACATGCCCGGGTGAGCGGCGTACGTCTCCTGCCAGTGCTGTTGCTGGGTCGCGGCGAGGTCGCCGTTGGGGGTGTGCATGGTGTCTTCCGCACGCTCGTGCTGCTCCCGCTGGTGAGCGGGCTACCAGGACGATCCTCGCACCACGGGTCCCCGCCGGATCCACGGGGGCGCCCCGGCGGTCGGCAGTCGGCCGACCCCTGATGCGGTCAGCTGCGGAGGGCGGCGAGGTCCGGACCGGGCAGATGGATCCAGCCCTCCTGCAGGGCGGCCGACCGTTCGTCCGCAGAGTGCGGCCACAGCGTGTCCCCGATCAGGACGGCGCGGGCGACCAGGGCGCAGACCAGGGCGTCGAGGTGGTCGTGGCTGGCGGCGCACCGCTCACGCACCGCCTCCGGCAGAGCCGCCCCCAGACCCGCCTCGATGGAGCGGAGGATGTGCCTTCTGAGGGTGTGCGCCTGGGGTGTGGCGGTCTTGTAGCTGCCGGTCAAACGGATGCCCCACTGGCACAGCGCGGCGGCGGGATACACCTCGGCGACCGGTCCGGAACCGTCCCTGGGCA
Source organism: Streptomyces sp. NPDC001393 (assembly GCF_053597455.1). Taxonomy (NCBI): domain Bacteria; kingdom Bacillati; phylum Actinomycetota; class Actinomycetes; order Kitasatosporales; family Streptomycetaceae; genus Streptomyces; species Streptomyces sp. NPDC001393. Next base: position 165,587 of record NZ_JBSFIH010000015.1, on the reverse strand, counting down.
CGGGGACGCCCGACGCCTCGAGCGCATCCAGGAGATGGGCCGCTCGCAGTGCCACGACACCCAGCAGGTCGGTGGACACCGACAGCGGCGGCCGCATCGAGGTCGCCTTCCAGGTGAGGTCGTCGGTCAGCCGGAACCGCAACGCGTCCAGACCGGGCCGACCGTCGGCGCGCTCCCCGAACCGGGCGGGGCGCGGCAGCCGCACGCCCTGGTGGTGGGCCAGAACCGTGGCCACGAAGCTCGACGGCCAGCCGAGCGGGCAGTCGAGCCCGGTCTTGTCGGCCGCCCGGACCACGGCGAGCAACTGCTCGTCCCCCTCGGGCACGAGGACTCCGCCGTCGGACCGTCCCCGGATCCCCAGACCACCCGGCACACGGCCGTAAGCCGGGCACGGGCGGCCAGGTCGACGCCGATCGTCACCGTCTGTCGTCGTACGTCGGTCACGTGCCCCAGATCTTCCGGTACGCCTCTCGGTAGCCCGAGGGGTCCCAGGTCGTGGCCCCTTCACTGTTGGCGGCCGTGGAGATGTGGACGGGGGCCACGTAGCCGCTGGCCGGACGGCCGGAGAAGGCGCGGTTGAACTCGTCGACGATCTGCCATCCCTGCAGCGACAGCGGTTCGGGCACGGTGGCCGCCTGGTACTGCCTGCTGTCGATGCGCTGGAAGGCGGACGGGTCGCCGTCACCTGCGCCGATGTTGAAGGGCGGGCCGGAGCCCTGCTTTCCGGCCGCGCGGAAGGCGGGGGCGGCGTCGGCGAAGTACAGGTCGTTGATGGCGACGGAGTAGGTCCAGCTGGTCCCGAACCGGGAGAGGAGGGAGGCGACCTCCCTGGGGGTGCGGCTGCCGGCGTCGGGGATCGGGATGTTCTCACCGGCCAGCAGCCGTACGCCCGGACAGGTGGCCAGCTCCTTCCTGATCAGGTCGGACTTGTGCTTGGCGAAGGGGATCGAGGCGTCGGTGAAGAGGACGACCCCGGCGTGGCCCCGGGAGTGCGAGATGACCCACTGCGCGCTGATCGCGGCCACGTCCTCGACGCTGGTGGTGACGTTGGTGAAGAGCCTGGGTCGCGCGCTGGGGCCGGGGGAGGCGACCGCGTGCCAGCCGATGAGCGGGATGCGCGCCGCGTCGGCCCGCGCGACCTGCTGCGCGGTCGAGCCGGGGTCGAAACCGCCGATGACGATGCCCGAGGGCCTGAGGTCCACGGCCTCGCTCAGTGCCGCCTGGATGCCGGCCGGGGTGCCCTCGCCGTCGATCACCCGGACCTTCCAGCCGATGACCCTCGCGGCCTCCCGTACGCCCTGCGCGGCGCCTGCGACTCCGGGGTTGGTCATGGTCTGCGCGACGTAGACGATCGTCCTGCCCGGCACCGCCGCTGGCCCGCCGGTCGGCCCGTTCCAGGGGACGTCGGTCCGCTCCGCCCGGGTGACGGCCGTCCGGGCCCTGGTCTGGGCCGTGGGGCAGCCGCTCGGGCCCGTGGCCGAGACCCCGGGTCCGTTCGACGAGCCGCGTTCACAGCCGGCGAGGGCGGTTGCCGCCGCGAGCAGGGCGACGGCCACGGATCGCGCCCCGGCGACGCCGGGTACGGCCTTGCGGTTGCGGTGCACGGGAGCTCCTCGCGGAGGGATGAGCGGGAGGATGCGGCCGGGGGGCGGAGGCGGGGCCCGTGGCGGGGTCATGGAGGGGTGGCCGCCGTCCCGTCGTCGCGCGCCGGGGGCGGCGGCTGCGGGGGTACGGGGGGCGCGTCGGCCCCGCTGCGCAGGCGGCGGGCGGAGTAGCCGGCCAGGCCGACGGCGAGCAGCAGGGTGCCGCCGTAGAACAGGGGGATCGTCCAGAAGTCGGCGCCCATCTGGCCGATCCCGGTGAGGCCGACGGCGAGGACGGCGACGGCGACGAGCGTGCCCAGGGCGTTGGGCCGGCCGGGTTTGATCGCGGTGGAGCCGAGGAGGGCGCCCACGAAGGCGGGCAGCAGATAGTCCAGGCCGACGCTCGGATTGCCGATCTGCTGCTGGGCCGCGAGCAGGACGCCGGCGCAGCCGACGATCAGGCCTGATGCGGCGAACGCGTAGACGGTGTACGTGCGGGTCGGGATGCCGACGAGGTCGGCGGCGCGCGGGTTGGAGCCGACGACGTAGAGGTACCGGCCGAGCGGCAGCCGTTCCAGCACGAGCCAGAGAGCGACGGCGAGGGCGAGCACGTAGAAGGCGGGCACCGGGAGGCCGAGGAACCTGGAGTCGTAGAGGTCGGTGAAGGCGGCGGGCAGCCCCCGCGGGCCGGGGACGATCCGGCCGCCGCCGGTGACCCAGCCGGTCACGGCGTACAGCATGCTGCCGGTGCCGAGGGTGGCGATGAAGGAGTCGATCCGGCCGAACTCGACGACGACACCGTTGAGGACGCCCACGACCACCCCTCCGGTGATCACCGCGAGGCAGGCCCACGGCCAGGACCAGCCCTCGTTGACGATGAGTTGCATCGCCATGACGTGCGCCAGGCCGAGGCCGTAGCCGATGGAGAGGTCGAACGCGCCGGTCACGATGGGGACCGTGGCGGCGAGCGCGAGGACGGCCGGGATCGACTGGTTGGACAGGATCGAGTCGACGGTGTCCCGCGTGGGGAACGTACGCGGCAGGAGGAGCGAGAAGGTGAGGAAGAGCAGGGCGGTGAGGGCCAGGAGGCCGTAGGCGCTGACGAGGTGTCCGGTGGGGCTCCGTCGGTGCGGCCGGGACGGGGACGGGGAGGAGGGCGGGGCGGTCATGAGTCCGTCGCGGTTCCGGACGGCGGCATGGCCGAGGCCGCCCGGGTGAGCCCGGCGGCCGTGAGGCCCGGACCGCTCAGCTCGGCCGACACGGTCCCGCGGACGAACACCAGGGCGCGCCGGCACACGCCCGCGACCTCCTCGAAGTCCGTGGAGATGAGCAGCACCGCGAGGCCGCCGGCCAGCGCATCGTCGAGCAGGCGGTAGAGGGCGGCCTTGGCTGCGATGTCCACGCTCGCGGTCGGCTCCTCCAGGATCAGCAGCCGCAGGCCCACCCGGAGCCACCGGCCGATCATGACCTTCTGCTGGTTTCCGCCGGACAGCGTGGCGAGGGGGGCCTCGCTGTCGCGGGGACGCACCGAGAACCTCTCCATCAGGCCGGCCGCCTCGGCGCGTTCGCGGCGGGGCACGATCCAGTGCCATGCCGGAACGCCTTCGGCGCGCGGGTTGGCCAGGAGGTTCTCCCGTACCGTCAGCGCGGCGGCGCAGCCCTCCCCCAGTCTGTCGCCGGGTACGAAGCCGACACCGAGACGCACGGCGTCGGCGACCGTGCGAGGGCTGTACGGCCGCCCGCCGAGGAGCACTCGGCCGTCGAGGAAGGGCCGGGTGCCGGCGAGGGCTCTGCCGAGGTCCGTGTGCCCGGCGCCGGAGAGGCCGACCAGGCCCAGCACCTCCCCGGCCCCCAGTGCCAGGTCGACCGGTCCCGTCCCGGCGGTCCGTGCACCGTCCAGGGACAGGACGGCCGGGCCGCCGGCGGGGACGGTGGCCCGGTGGTGGCGGATCGGTTCCTCGCCGACGATGTCACGCACCAGACGGGCCGGGCTGTGACCCGCGAGCGGGCCGTGGCTGACGAGGCGGCCGTCACGCAGGACGGCGAAGGCGTCGGCGACGTCGTACACCTCGTCCAGGCGGTGGCTGACGTAGAGAACGCCGTGCCCCCCATCGCGCAGGATGTGCAGTACGCGGAAGAGGCGGGCGCAGTCCGGGGCGGGGAGGCGGGCGGTCGGCTCGTCGAGGACGATGAGTCGCGACCGCGCGGCCAGGGCCCGGGCGATGGCGACCAGCGAGCGCTCGGCCGGGGCGAGGTGCGCGATCGGCGCGTCGGGGTCGAGGTGTCCGGCGACGAGCCGCAGGGCGTCGGTGCAGCGCTCCCGGGTGCGCCGCCAGGAGATCAGTCCGGCGCGGCGGGGATAGCCGGTGCTCAGGGCGATGTTCTCGGCGACCGTCATCCACTCCACGAGACCGAGGTCCTGGTGGATGAAGGACATGCCCTTGGAGGCGGCGGGACTCCCGAGCGGGTGCCCGGCCACCGTGATCCGTCCTGCGTCGGCCTGGTGGACGCCGGCCAGCACCTTGATCAGCGTGGACTTTCCGGCGCCGTTGGGGCCGAGGAGGGCGAGGACGCTGCCCGCGTGGACGTCGAGGTCGACCCCGTCCAGCGCGCGGGTGCCGCCGAACCGCTTGGCGAGCCCGCGGATGCGGACCAGGGGTTCCGCAGAGGTGTCGGGAGGGTCGTGCACGGACATCTCCGGGGGTCGGCCTGGCGATTTCTTCCCGACTTTCGCCAGTGATCCTAGGGGGCAGGGCTATGGCATGTCGGACATTTGCCGCCCGCTGTGACACCAACGGGTCAGCGGTGCCGTCGTTCTCATGCGCCGGCGAGATCGCATTCGGCCCAGATGACCTTGCCCTGCGGGAGGTAGCGCGTGCCCCAGCTCTGTGCCAGCTGCGCGACGAGGAACAGGCCCCGGCCGCCCTCGTCGGTGGTGGCGGCCCGGCGCAGGTGCGGGGCGGTGTTGCTGGTGTCGGAGACCTCGCAGATCAGCTTGCGGTCGTGGAGCAGCCGTACGCGGATGGGTCCGCAGCCGTGGCGGATGGCGTTGGTGACCAGTTCGCTGAGCATGAGCTCCGCGGCGAACGCGGCCTCGTCGAGTCCCCAGTCGGCCAGCTTCCGCATGGCCGAGGCGCGTACTTCGCTGACCCGTGCCGGGTCGGCGGGCAGGTCCCAGGTGGCGATCCGGCCGGGGTCCAGGGGGTGGGTGCGGGCGACGAGCAGGGCGATGTCGTCGCAGGGGTGGGCGGGGGCCACGGTGTTCAGGACCACCTCACAGGTGTCCTCGGGCGTGCGCTCCGGGTGGGCCAGGGCCCCGCGCAGCTGGTCGAGGACCACGTCGACGTCACGGTGCCGGTCCTCGATGAGCCCGTCGGTGTAGAGGACCAGCTGGCTGTCCCCGGGGACGTCCATCTCGACGGACTCGAAGGGCAGGCCGCCGAGGCCGAGCGGGGGCCCGTCGGGCAGTTCGGGGAAGGACACCGTGCCGTCGGGGAGGACCAGCGCGGGGGGAGGGTGCCCGGCGCGGGCCATGGTGCACCGCTGGGTGGTCGGGTCGTAGACGGCGTACAGGCAGGTCGCGCCGATGATGCCCGATTCCCCGGCGGCGGGCTCCTCCCGGTCCAGACGTGCCACCAGGTTGTCGAGGTGGATGAGGACCTCGTCCGGGGGGAAGTCCAGCTCGGCGAAGCTGCGTGCGGCGGTGCGCAGCCGGCCCATGGTGGCGGCGGAGAGCATGCCGTGGCCGACGACGTCCCCGACCATGAGGCCGATACGGGTGCCGGAGAGGGGGATGACGTCGTACCAGTCCCCGCCGACGTCCGATTCGGCGGGCAGATAGCGGTGGGCGACCTCGACGGCGGCCTGGTCGGGCAGTCCCTGCGGGAGCAGGCTGCGCTGCAGTGCCAGGACCATGGTGCGTTCGCGGGTGTAGCGCCGGGCGTTGTCGATGGACAGGGCGGCGCGGGAGGCGAGTTCCTGGGCCAGCGAACGGTCGTCGTCGCCGAAGGGGGCGGGGTCCCGGCCACGGTAGAAGGCGGCGACGCCCAGGACGACGCCGCGGGCCACCAGAGGGACCGCGATGAGGGAGTGGACGTGGGCCAGCAGTTCCGCGGTGTGCTCGGGGTCGTGGGCGAGCCAGCCCGCGGCGGTCTTCAGGTCCGGTTCCAGCACCGCCTGCCCGCTGGTCAGGCAGCGCAGCTGGGGCGTGGTCGGGCCGTAGTCGACCTGCTTGCCGACCGGGTGGAAGGGACAGTCGTCGCGGACGCCGTGGACCACCGTACGTCGCAGGTCCCCGTACGGGTGGGCGGACTCCTCTCCGCGCAGTACGGCCTCCGGCAGGTCGATCGTGACGTAGTCGGCGAGTTGCGGCACCGCGGCCTGAGCCAGTTCCTGGGCGGTGCGGCGCACGTCAAGGGTGGTGCCGATGCGCGTACTGGTCTCGCACAGCAGCTCCAGGCGGCGGCGTGCGGCGAGGGCGTACCGTCCCACCTGCGGCTCCCCCACGAGCAGCAGACCTCTCACCGGAGGCGGGGAGGCGGGATGGACGTCCCCCGGATGGCCGGCTGTGGCACCTTCGCCGCCCGTGGCGGCCTGACCGGATGCCGCTCCGCCGCCGGCCCCGGACAGCAGGACGCCGCGGGCGGCGGCAGGCGCGGCGGGGAGGCCCGGCAGCTCGTCCGCCTGCCCTGGGGCGGCGAGGGGTGCTCGTGGTGCGGAGCCGGGCAGGACGGCCTCGACGGCCAGGCCCTCCACCCCGGGGGCACCCGTCATCGGACGGCTCACCAGCTTGACCCACCGGCCGCCGGAGAGGACGACATGGACGGCGGCCCGCTGCGCGCAGGAGAGCAGCTCGGTGGCCTTCTCCATGAGGATCGCGCGGTCGCGCGGATGCTGTCCGAGGGCCAGTTCGTCGAACCCGACGGTCTGGTGCGCGGCGACGGCGGCTTCGGCCTCGGTGTCCAGGTACGCCCGCAGCAGAGCGCGCTCGCGCGCGGAACTCTGCCACAGCAGCCGCCGTTCGATGGCCCGTGCCGCCTTGCGGATCACGGTGTCCAGTGCGGGGTGATCGCAGGTGCGGGGATAGCCGAAGCACAGGATGCCTTCGATACGGCCGCTGAGCGGGTCGCGGACCGGGAGCGCCCGGCAGGCGCTTGCCTGGGAGCGCTCGGCGAAGTGCTCGGCACCGTAGACCCGGATGAGCTGCCGCTCCGCCAGTGCGAGGCCGATGCCGTTGGTGCCGGCTACCTGCTCGGCGAACACGAATCCCGGCTCGCGCTGGATCGCCGGGAGGCTTCTGGCCAGGGACGCCTCTCCGAAACGGCGCAGGAGGACGGTGCCGCTCGCATCGGCGACGGAGATGTTCATCCGGCTGCCGGTGAACCTGGTCTGCAGCCGGTCGAGCACCGGCACGGCCGCCCGGACGATCCGTGCGTCCGGATCGAAGTCGTCCCGGAAGGGGAGGTCGGCCTGGTCCGGCGAGAGCCCCAGGGACCGGCAGCGCTGCCAGGAGTTCGAGATGGGCGCACGTACACCCGCTGCGACCGGCTCGCCCTCCAGAAACCGCTCACGCGAACGGACGGGCCCCGTGCCGTCTGTCGCACGCCCCGTCGGTATCGGTGCCCCGCCGGACCGAACCACGCTTCGCTCACCCGCGCTCACGATAGTCCGCTTTTCGAAACAATCTGGCATAGATGAGGATACGGACATTCAGCCACATACGTCATGGCTCGCAAGGCTCCTCACCGCCGGCGACGGGCCGACGCCCGCCTCACAGGACCGCCACCGGGTTGACGGGCGAGCCCGTCCCGCCGGGGATGTTCAGCGGCGCCGCGACCAGCAGAAACTCATATCGCCCGGCTGCTGAGGCCGCGGCGGAGAGGGCCTCCAGGTCGAGGTTGTCCAGCAGCGGCACCCCCATCGCGGCCATCGCCAGGGCGTGGACCGGCGAGTGCACGCCCTCCACCGGCGAGGGCCGTACATCGCTGTCGCCGTCACCGCCGAGCAACACGATGCCGCGCTCGGCCAGCAGCGGTACGGCGTCCACGTGGAAGCCCGCGCTCGCCGTGTCGGGGTCCCAGGCACCGAGTTCCGCGCGACGCCGGACATGACCGGAGCGCAGCAGCACCGCGTCGCCCTCGCCGATGGTCACATCGAGCGCCGTCTCCGCGACGGCGATGTCCTCCGCGTGGACCGCCCGTCCCGGCTCCAGCCAGCGGACCCCGAGAACGGCGGGAAGGTCGAGAAGCACGCCCCTGGTGACCAGGGGCCCGAGCGCCGACACCGCTCCGAAGCGGGCGCCCGCACTGTCGACGACGTCACCGGCCCTCCGGCCGTCGTAGAGCCGCCCCCGGTAGGCGATGTGGCACAGCGCGTCGAGATGCGTGATGCCCTTGCCGTGGTAGTCGGCGGCGATGAAGTCCTTGCGGACGGAGGGTTCCGGACTCTGCACGTCACCGAGGTCGGTCATGTGATGCAGCGCGGGCTTGCGGTTGTCGGGGCCGGGCCGGGTGTTCCAGGGCAGCCCCAGCGGGACGACCGTCCCGGACCGCACCGCGGCCGTGGCCCGCCGTACCCGGTCCGCGGTCACCCGGTTCCAGGCCCCGCGGTCGGCCGGGGCCCAGCGACCCCAGGTGCGGACCGCCTCGAAGAGCGCGTCGAACTCCTCACGGGAGACGGCAGGCCCGTTGCCGGTACCGACCGGCCGGGGGGCGGGGGCGTCGGCGGAGCTGAAGGTCATCTGCACTCACCGGTCTTCGGACATGACCCCAGTGCGTGTGGTCCTCGTGATCAACTCCAGCTTGGCACAGTGACGGGGCTCCCTCATTCCGAGAACTCAGCGCGCCGCTCGCCCAGAGATCGAATCGCCCCGGAGAGATCGAACTCGCTGGCGCCGACGTCGCTGATGCTGACCCCGGCACGCTGGGTGATCTGCACGGCCACAAACGCATCGCGCTGATCGGACTGGTCGTCTTCGGGGCGGGCTCGCTCGCCTGCGGCCTGGCCTCCGGCGTGGCAGGCTGGTCGCCGCCCGCCGTCGTACAGGGAATCGCTGTTCCTGCAGTCGCTCCAGCATCGCCCACCACTGGAGGCAGGGCCGGCGATCGTCCCGCTGTTCGCGCCGCCGGCCGCGCCGGCGCCGTTCGGCGGGCGGCTGACCAGCCGGATCGGGGCCCGCCTGCCGGCCGGGTCCGGGCTGCTCCTCGCCGCGGCGGGGCCGGCGCTGCTGACCCGGGTGACACCGGCGTCGGGCTACCGCGCCCTGCTGCCCGCCTTCCTGCTGTGGGGCGTCGGACTGGGTCTGCTGACCCCCGCCGTCGTGCCCGGCGAACGCTCCGGTCTCGCCTCGGCCATCAACAACACTGCTGTCGGGCCGGCGGCGCGATCGGCATCGCGTTGGCCGGTGCCATCGCCGGTCGGCCCAGCAGCGGCGCGCACTTCGTGCCCGGCTTCCACACCGTCGCCGTGGGCTCGGCACTGCGCTACGTCGTCGCCGCCGTACTCGCGCTCCGCCTGCTGCCCGGTGACCTGCTTCCCCTCGCGGGCCACGACCGGTCCGTCCACCGTGTCCGGTGGATCACCGGCGTCTGCACCCGCCCGTACGACCGGGCCTGCCCCGGGGACTCAGCGGGTGGCGTGGTGCCTGAGGGGCTCGTGGGGGTCGCCGGCGTCGGGGCTTGAGTGCGGGTCGGTGTGGACGGTGGCTGCCGTCAGCCGGGGCACCGCGTGGATCAGGGCGTGCTCGGCCTCGACGGCTATGGCGTGAGCCCGGGCGACGCTCAGCCGCGGGTCGACGACGATGTCGGTCTCGGCGCGCAGGCAGTGGCCGATCCAGCGCATCCGCACCGAGCCGACCCGCTCGACGCCCTCGACGGTGTGCAGGGCCCGCTCGGCGAGGTCGATCAGGGCGGGGTCGACGGAGTCCATCAGGCGCCGGTAGACCTCGCGGGCGGCGTCCCGCAGCACCATGAGGATCGCCGCGGTGATCAGCAGCCCGACGACCGGGTCGGCCCAGCGCAGGCCGAGGGCGGCGCCGCCGGCGCCGAGGAGGACGGCGAGGGAGGTGAAGCCGTCGGTGCGGGCGTGCAGGCCGTCGGCGACCAGCGCCACGGAGCCGATCCTGCGGCCGGTGCGGATGCGGTGGCGGGCCACCCACTCGTTGCCGAGGAAGCCGGCCAGCGCGGCGAGGGCGACGGCCCACACGTGGCCGACGTCGCGAGGGTGCAGCAGGCGGTCGACGGCCTCGTAGGCGGCCAGCGCGGAGGACGCGGCGATGGTCAGCACGACTGCGATGCCGGCCAGGTCCTCGGCGCGACCGTATCCGTAGGTGTAGCGGCGATCGGCCGCCCGCCGCCCGAGGACGAACGCGATGCCGAGAGGTACGGCGGTGAGCGCGTCGGCCGCGTTGTGGATGGTGTCGCCCAGCAGCGCGACCGACCCGGACACGGCCACGATCACCGCCTGGACCACCGTGGTCGCCCCGAGGACGGCGAGCGACAGCCAGAGCGTGCGCATGCCCTCCCGGGAGGTCTCCATCGCGGAGTCGATCTTGTCCAGGGCCTCGTGGCTGTGCGGAGTGACCAGGTGGGCGAGCTGGTGGCGCACCTTCGACCACCGCCCGCCTCCGTGAGGGTGAGGGCGAGGGTGCTCATGGTCATGCCGGTGCCCGTGGTCACCGTGGTGGTGCCCGTGCGGCTCGTGGGTGTGGGTCTGCTCGTTCACGGTGCACCTTTCGCGGACGGCGGGCTGGTCGTAGGTGGACGCCGGACTGGCTGCCCCTCATTATGTGCACATGAACGCACGCATGCATCTATCAGGTGCGCACCCCTCGCAACAAGCGGACGAGGGCGCACGCCTCGCGGTCGCCGTAGAGGTCCTCGGCCTGCTCGCCGACCGCACCCGGCTGGCTCTGCTGCGGCGGCTCGGCGAGGGGGAGGCCGACGTCACGACGCTGACCGGGGCGACCGATGCCACCCGGACGTCGGTCAGCCAGCATCTGGCCCGGCTGCGCCTGGCCGGGCTCGTGACCACCCGGAAGGAGGGGCGCCGGGTCGTGTACGCCCTGCGGCACGGGCATCTGCGCCGCCTGGTCGACGAGGCGCTCAGCATCGCCGACCACCAGATCGGCCACCTGCCGCCGCACGACTGACGCCGCCCCGCGACGGTGTGCCGGCCGGCGACGTGGTCAGCCGACCGGGCGGATCATGGCTCGACGGCTCGGCGGATGCGCCGTGAGGGAGTGAAGGCGTACAGGTCGAGGACACCGGGCGGGTCGGCCAGACCCGGGCCGCCGGCTTCCACCCAGGCCCTGATGTCGTCCACGGCGTCGGTGTCGTTGACCAGGCCCAGCCACACCGGCCGGCCGCCGGCCGCACGGCCGACGGCGGAGGGCTGGACGACGATGACGTTGGCGTGCTCGCAGGCGTCCAGGCAGCCGGTCACGCGCACCTGCGCGATCCGTGCGAGCGCCCGGCGGAGCCGGTCGAGTTGGGCGGCGTGGTCCAGTCCGGGGATCTTCGCCGTACCGCAGCAGCAGCCGCGGCAGACGGTGACGGTGCAGCCGGCCGCCGTACGGCTCGCGGGGGCGGCTTCGCTGCGGGCAGCCGTACGGCTCACCGAGGCGGGTCGGCGGCTCACCGGGCGGTCCCGATGCGGGCGCGGCACCAGGCGGCGTCTGCCAGCAGGCGCAGGCCGTTGAGGCCGACGATGACGGTGGAGCCCTCGTGCCCGGCCACACCGAGCGGCAGCGGCAGGGTTCCGGCGAGGTCCCAGACGACCAGGCCGGTGATGAACGCCCCGGCGATGACCAGGTTCTGCACCACCAGCCGCCGGGCCCTCCGGGACAGGTTCAAGGCGGTGGGAATGGTGGCCAGCTCATCGCGGACCACGACGGCGTCGGCGGTCTCCAGGGCGAGGTCGGAGCCGGCCCGGCCCATGGCGATCCCGGTGTGGGCGGCGGCCAGTGCGGGCGCGTCGTTGACCCCGTCGCCCACCACGAGCACCTTGCGCCCGGCCCGCTCCAGGTCCTTGACCGCGGCGACCTTGTCCTGCGGCAGGAGCCCGGCGCGCACGTCGGTGATGCCGGCCTCCTGCGCGAGTCGGGCGGCGGCGCGCGGGTTGTCGCCGGTGACCAGCACCGGCGCGCTGCCGGTGAGCGCGGCCAGGGCGGTGACGGTGGCGGCGGCCTCCTCGCGCAGCCGGTCGGCGATCCCCAGCACCCCGACCGGGACGCCCTCGACCTCGACGACGACAGCGGTACGGCCTTCGTCCTCCAGCAGACCCGCCATCGCGCGGGCGGGGTGCCCGGCAGCCGCGTTCAGGAGCCGGGCGGGGCTGCCGACCGCGACCGGCCTGCCCTCGACGGTGGCCCGCACCCCGCTGCCCGGTGCGGAGCCGAAGTCCGCCACGGGCGGGATGTCCAGGTCGCGGCCGCGGGCGGCGGCCACCACGGCGCGGGCCAGCGGGTGCTCGCTGGGATGCTCGGCCGCCGCCGCGAGCCGCAACAGCCCGTCCTCGTCCAGACCGGAGCCGGCCAGCGGACGGATCTCCGTCACCCGCGGAGTGCCCTCGGTCAGGGTGCCGGTCTTGTCCAGCGCCACCGCGTCGACCTGGCCGAGCCGTTCCATGGCCACCGCGGACTTGACGAGCACTCCGTGGCGTCCGGCGTTGGCGATCGCCGACAGCAGCGGCGGCATGGTGGCCAGCACCACCGCACACGGCGAGGCGACGATCATGAAGGTCATCGCGCGCAGCAGCGTCGGCTGCAGAGCCGCCCCGAAGACCAGCGGCAGCACGAACAGTGCCACGGTCGCGGCGACCATGCCCAGGCTGTAGCGCTGCTCGACCTTCTCGATGAACAACTGCGTCGGCGCCTTGGTCTCGGACGCCTCCTCCACCATGGCCACGATCCGGGCGATCACCGAGTCGGAGGCGTCGCGCTCGACCTTCACGCGCAGGGCACCGGTGCCGTTCAGGGTGCCGGCGAACACCTCGTCCCCGGTCTCCTTCGCCACCGGCAGCGGTTCGCCGGTGACGGTGGCCTGGTCGACCTCGCTCGTCCCGTCCAGCACCCGGCCGTCCGCGCCGATCCGCTCCCCGGGCCGCACCAGAAGGATGTCGCCCACGCTCAGTTGCCCGGTCGGCACCGTCTCCTCGGCGCCGTCGTCGCCGAGGCGGGTCGCGGTCGCGGGGGCCAGGTCCAGCAGGCCACGCACCGAGTCCGCGGTGCGGGCGGTGGCGATCGCCTCCAGCGCTCCGGAGGTGGCGAAGATGACGATCAGCAGGGCGCCGTCCAGCACCTGCCCGATCGCGGCCGCGCCCAGCGCCGCGACGACCATGAGCAGGTCCACGTCCAGCGTCCTGCCCCTCAGCGCCTTCAGGCCCGCCCAGCCGGGCTCCCAGCCGCCGGTGGCGTAGGTGAGGGCGAACAGCGTTCCCCATGCCCAGGCCGGCGCGCCCAGCAGGTACAGCGGAAGGCCGATCAGGAACAGCGCCAGCGCCGCAGCCGCCCAGCGGGCCTCCGGCAGCGTGAAGATCCTCGTACGACGCCCGGGCCGCGCCACCTCGTCCCGAACGGCATCGCCGTCGGGGACCGGGCGAATGAGAGTGGAAGACATCAGAAACGGGGTCCTTGTGCACGCGGTGGGTGGTCAGCGTCCGACGCCACCACCGTAACAGGAACGAATGAACATCGATTCATGTGTTCATGGCGCGGCGCACCATGAGCGCATGGGTCATGGAGCCGCACCGCCTGCCAGCAACGTTCCGCGTACGCGTCTGGACGCGGCCGACGCCGCCAAGGTCGCCGCCACCCACCAGGCCCTGGCCACCCCCTCCCGCCTGCTCATCCTGGCCCGGCTGCGCGAAGGGCCCCTGCCGACGACCGAGTTGGCCGCCGAGGTGGGCATGGAGCAGTCCGCCTGCTCGCACCAGCTGCGGCTGCTGCGCAACCTCGGCCTGGTCACCGGCACCCGCAAGGGCCGCTCGGTGATCTACGCCCTCTACGACAACCACGTCGCCGCACTCCTCGACCAGGCCCTGTACCACGTCGAGCACCTCCGCCTCGGCCTGAGCGATGCGTCGGCGCCCGGCGCGGAGCCGGAGCCGGACCTCGAAGCCGCGGGCGTGCCGGGCACCTGAAACGCACACGCCCTCTGCTCCGGGACACCGCATGGTTCGCCATGGGCAGCTCGGGAGCGGAGGGCGGTTCTGTTCTCCGGCGGGGGTTCACCCGCCGGAGGGAGTGACAACGGTCAGGCTCCGGCGGCGGTCACCACGGCGTCCGTGGCGAAGCCGAGGAGCAGACCGAGGAGGATGCACCAGGTGGTGAGCGTCTTGAGACCGGCCTTGCGGGCCACGGCGAGCAGTTCGATGACGACGTAGAGGATGGAGCCGGCGGCCAGGCCCAGGAACGCGATGGAGAGCGTGTCGTTGACGAGGTGCTGGCCGACGAGGGTGCCGAGGAAGGTGGGCCCGCCGCCGATCAGACCGAGCAGGAAGAGGGTGGCCCAGCTGGGGCGTTCGCCCTCGGCGGCGAGCGGGGCGACGATGCCGAAGCCCTCGGTGGCGTTGTGCAGGCCGAAGCCGATGATGAGCAGCACGGCGAGGGAGAGTTCGCCCTTGGCGGCGGAGTTGCCGATGGCCAGGCCCTCGGCGAAGTTGTGCAGGCCGATGCCGGTCGCGATCATCAGGGCGAGGGAGGCCGCCTGGCTGCGGGTCTTCGGCGCCAGCTCCGTCGCCGCGGCGGCGCCGGGGCCGGCCGGACGCGCGGCGGCGGCCCGGCGGCGGGCGGTCCAGGCGTCGTAGTACACCAGCCCGGCGAGTCCGGCCGCGAGCCCGGCGGCGAGCACGAGTCCGCCGGAGGCGACCGTCGCCCAGTGGTGGGCGCTCAGCGCTTCGTCGATCGGCTCCCAGGCGTGGGTGAGGACGTCCCAGACGAGGAAGACGAGGATGCCGATGGCGACCGCGTTGAGCCCGGCCTTCAGGCGGGGCGTCGGTGTGCGCAGCCGGCCGAGCGGGAGGCCGAGGTAGATGGTGAGGCCCGCGATGGCGCCGAGCAGGGCGATGTTGGCGCTGGACATGGGGAGAACTCCGGGTCGTGCTCTGGTGGCGGCCGGGTGGGGGCGGGCTGCCTGGGGACGACGCTCAGCATAAATTAGGCGAGCCTTACCTAAGGCTTCCTGTGCAGCGCTTGGGTGAATCTTGACGGACCCGTTGCCTCTTCATTCGAGGCAGCCCGTCAGCCGCTCGTAGGCGTGATGGGCGTCGCTGATCAGATGCTCGGCCTCGGCGCGGGTGCCGCAGTCGATGACCTCGCCGGTGGTCCGGCGCTGCAGGCGCGCCAGAACGGCGGCCCAGGCCTCGCCTTCGGCGTGCCAGCGGGGCAGGTCGTCGGTGTCGACCAGGTCGACGAAGGAAGGGTCCTCGGCCACGCACAGCAGCACGGGTGCGGCGGGCGCGGACTGTGCGCCGATGCGGTGCAGGACGCCCAGCGGCCAGGCAGGGACCGTGGTGCCGGCCAGGGCGGGTTCGGGCATCAGCACCAGGGCGTCCAGGGGCAACCCGTCGGCGTCGAGGGTGTCGGGGATGCGGCCGTGTCCGACCGGCCAGCCCGTCGCGGTGAGGCGGCCGGAGGCGCCGTCGTCGGACGTGCGGATGGTGGAGGAAGCGGTGGCGTCGATGTCGACGGTGATCCGGGGCATGGCCCTGACCTCCTCGGACGTGAGCAGGGTCAGCGGGTGGAGGCCGTCCGCACCGCGTCGGAGCGATAGGCGGCGAACCCCGTCGCCGGACACCAGCAGTCTCCTGCCGGACGGCCGGGGCGGCAACCAGCCGAGGCGCCGACCAGGAGGAGCCCTACGCGCACCCGCCGTTCTCGCCCCGCGTGCGGGCACGGACCTTCCGCCGCCTGCCGACCTGCGACGAGTGGAGGACCGACGGCCTCGACCGCCGTCCCGCTGACGCGCTACGACACGGAGGACGACGTGGGGTTCATGGTGGCCGTGGAGATCACGAAGGACGAACACGGCCCCGGCGAAAAGGTGTTGTGCGTCCCCGCCCACGACCCGCGCTGCACCAACGTGCCGGCCCCCTGACCGGCGGCCGACTCCGTGTCAGCGGCGATCGGTCCTGATGACCAGCAGCAGCACCACGGCCAGCGCCTGGATGGCGACCACCACCGTGATCAGGACGGGGATCGAGTAGCCGTACAGGCCACCGGTCAGCGCGCCACCGGCCAGGCTCGCCGCGCCGACCACGCCGGCGAACAGGCCGTACGCGGTCGCCCGCCGCCCGCTGGGCACCAGGTCCGCGACCGTCGCGCGCAGGGTCGACTCCTGGATGCCCATCGCCGCGCCCCACACCAGCGACCCGAGCGCCGCGACGGCGACTGTGTCGGTGAACGCCAGCGCCACCACGCCCGCCGTGAGGACGGGCAGGGCGATCAGCACGCGCGGGCCGACCCGGTCGTAGAGCCACCCGGTGGCCAGTGCGGCGACCGCGTCCACGGCCATCGCCGCCGCGTACAGCACCGGCACCCATGCTGCGGACAGCAGATGTCGCTGGACCAGGTGGTAGGAGAGCACGCCGAAGGTGGCGAACCCGGTCGTGGTGGCCGCGGTGAACGCGGCGTAGGTCCAGAACTCCCTCGGCAGCCGCCCGTCCCGACCGTCCGGTGTCGTGGACGCCGCGGCCGTCACCTCGCGTTCGTATGCTTCCGGGTCGGGCACCCGGGCCCGGAGCCAGAACAGAAGCAGCAGTACGGCGATGCCGGGGACGGCGAGCACACCGAGCGCGGGGCCGTAGTCGTTCCCGGTGAGCGCGAGCACACCGGCCACCAGCAACGGGCCGACCAGGGCGCCGATCTGGTCCATCGCCTCGTGGACGGCGAAGCCACGGCCCCGCCCGGTGGCGGCGGTGGCATGCGAGAGCAGCGTGTCCTTCGCCGGGGAGCGCACCGCCTTGCCGACCCGCTCGGCGATCACCAGTGCGCACGCGACCCACAGCACCCCGGCCACGCCCAGCAGCGGGACGGAGAGGACCGTCAGGGCGTACCCGGCGATCGCCAGGCCCCAGAAGCGGCGCGTGCGGTCGGCCAGCGGGCCGGAGACCAGCCGCAACCCCAGCGCCGCAGCCTCACCGGCGCCGGTGACCACGCCGACGACGAGGGCGGACGCACCCAGCGAGGCGAGCAGCGGGCCGGTGATCGAACGGGCGCCCTCGTAGACGAAATCGGCGAGCAGACTGACCGTGCCGAACCAGACAACGAACCGCCAGGGCCTCATGCGCACCGACGACCGGTCCGCCTCCCGCTCGTCGGACACCGGCTGGTCCATGCCCACAGCACCTCCGCGAACGACAACCTCGAGTACGTGGTCAACGCACCGCAGAACCCGGTACCGAGGAGCAACCGCACGTGGGATGAGGCAGCAGCGGCCACCGCGGCTCACCATACATCGGTCGGCTGCGAGAATGGTCCGGTGAGAGCCGTCAGATCTCGGGTGCGGGGCCGGCCACTACCTCGCGGAGTTCCGGAAACGGGGAGCCGCTGAGGTCGTGGCGGACCGGTCGTTCGACCTGGTCGTCATGGCTCTCGTCCACCACCACATCGACGCGCGCGGGCAGTTGCTCGCCGAGGAGCGGTTCCTCGGCGAGCTGCTCGCGGCGGGGTTCGTGCCGCAACGAGAAGACCCACCGACAGCCGCACTTCCTGGCCGTCAGGCTCCGGCGCCCGCAACAGGACGGCGCAGCGAGTTGACCTTGCCCCCAGGGGCAGGGTTTACGCTCCCACGGACTGCCCCGGGCTGCCCCGGAGCAGCTCTCCTCTGTACCCCGGGAGAGATCCCGAGCATCAGCGACACACCGTCCGACCTGCCGATCATGGAGTCCGTGTGCCTGACATGAACGCCGTAGTCCTGCGCGGCGCCACCATCCACTACGCCGACCTCGGGCCCTCGGCCGGTCTGCCGGTCCTGCTGATCCACGGGCACCCCTTCGACCGCACCCTGTGGGCACCGCAGGCCAGGGCACTGACCGAAGCCGGATACCGGGTCATCACCCCCGATCTGCGCGGGTACGGCCGCAGCAGCGTCCACCCCGGCAAGGTCTTCCTCGCCGACTTCGCCGACGACCTCGCCGCGCTCCTCGACCACCTGGACATCGGGCGAGCGGTGGTCGGCGGTGTGTCCATGGGCGGGCAGATCGCCATGGAGTTCCAGCGCCGGCACCCGCAACGGGTGCACGCCCTCGTCCTGTCCGACACCTCCGCGCCCGCCGAAACCGACGAGGGCAAGGAGTTCCGCAACCGGTTGGCCGACCGGCTCCTCGCGGAGGGGATGGACGGTTACGCAGGTGAGGTGATCGACAAGATGCTCGCCCCGTACAACGTCACGGCGATGCCCGAGGTGGCGGAGCGGGTCCTCGGCATGATGCGCGCCACCGACCCCCGTGGGGCGGCGGCGGCGTTGCGCGGACGGGCCGAACGCCCCGACTACCGGGACACGTTGGCGACCGTACGGCAACCGGTCCTGATCGTGGTCGGCGCGGACGACTTCTACACGCCTGTCGCGGAAGCCGAGGCGATCCACCGTCTCGTCCCGCACGCAATCATGACCGTCGTCGAGAAGGCGGGGCATCTGCCCGGCGCCGAGCAGCCCGAGCGCTTCAACACCGCCCTGCTGGACTTCCTCACCACACAGGTGGCCCCACGACCCCCGGGCGCGGATCATTAGCGCGCGCGGCAGTTCTTCGACGCCAAGGACTACGCGGACGCGGCGCGGGTGCTGACCGGTCTGGTCGAGGAGGTGCCGGACGGCGCGTCTCAGGCGGACGGCCGTACCGTGCGTGTCACCACCCAGTGGTTCTTGCCCAGCCGCCGGGTACGGGTGAAGCCCCTGCCCTCGAACAGGGCGACCGTGCCGTTGTGCAGGAAGGACGCGGACACCCGGGTGCCCTCGGTGTCCTGCGGGAAGCTCTCCACCGTGCCGCCGCCGAGCCGGGCGATCTCGCGCAGGGCGCCGTCGAGCGCGGCCGAGGCCACACCCGTGCGGCGTCGGGCGCGGTGTACGAAGAAGCAGGTGATCCGCCAGTCGGCCGGGGCGGGAGGGCCGGCCTCGTAGGCGCGGCGGTGTTTGATCCGGGGCAGCTCGGCGGGCGGGCCGAACTGGCACCAGCCGACGCAGTCGGGGCCGTCGTACACCAGGGCCGCGTGTGCCCGGCCCTCGCGGACCCGTGCCTCCTTCTCCGTCCGGTTCTGCTCGGGGGTCTTGGTGCGGCCGACGCCCTCCTCGTGGAACGCCATGCACCAGCAGCCGCCCCAGACCCCGTCGTGCTCCGCGACCAGCCGGGCGAGGTCGGCAAAGGTGTCCGGGGTCAGGGACCGTACCGAGAACGTCATCTCTCTCCTCGGGGTCAGGGACGCTCCCATGGGCGGTCAGTCTTCCGCACGGCCCTCCCCGGTGTCCGTGGAGTCCGGCAGACCGGTTCCGGACCTGTCGAGCAGGGCACGCGGCACCTGCGCGTCGCCGGGCGGCAGGGCGGTGACGAAGTCGGCGAGGACCGCCTCGCGGTCCCGTTCGCCATCCGGCCGGCGGCACATGCGCAGGCCGGCGAGGCGGGCCACGGTCTCCCGCGAACGCCGGAGCCGCTCCTTCGTCCGGTCGCCGACCGCGGACGCACCCGGCCCACCAACTCCCCCCGGCCGCCCTCCCGAGCCATGTCCAGGTCTCCCTCTGGTGTGGCCCTGTCCATCTTCTGGACGCCGGAGTTGGCACCGGCGTGCCGGATCACGCTGCTTCACGGCGTCATGGCGAGAGTGTGCCCGTCGGCGGCCGGGTGGCATGGCATGCTGGCGCGATGGCCCCTCTCCGTGATCACGCACCGCTCGCCGAGCGGGTCGAGGAACTCCTCGCCACCGGCGGCCCCTTGCCCATCGTCGCCGCCGGGCAGCCGGTGCTGCGGCGCGGCACCGAGCCGTACGAGGGCCAGTTGGGTCCCGCCCTGCTCGCCCGTTTCGTCGAGGCCCTGCGCCTCACCATGCACGCCGCCCCCGGTGTGGGCCTCGCCGCGCCGCAGGTCGGCGTGCCTCTGCGGATCGCGGTCCTCGAGGATCCGGCGCCGGTGCCCGAGGAGGTCGCAAAGGCCCGGGGCCGGGTGCCGCAGCCGTTCCGTGTCCTGGTCAACCCGGTCTACGAGCCCGTGGGCACCGCCCGTGCCGCGTTCTTCGAGGGCTGCCTGAGCGTGCCGGGCTGGCAGGCGGTGGTGGCCCGGCACGCGGAGGTGCGGCTGCGCGCCGAGGACGAGCACGGGCGCGCGCTGGACGAGCTGTTCACCGGGTGGCCCGCCCGGATCGTCCAGCACGAGACGGACCACCTGGACGGCACCCTCTACCTGGACCGCGCCGAACTGCGCTCGCTGTCCACGAACGAGGCGGTCGCCGCGCTGTGGAGCGAGCCCACACCACAGGCGGCCGCCGACGCGCTCGGCTTCCAACTGCCGTAAACAGAAGGTCAGTTGTCGCGGCAGGCCTCCAACAGCCTGAGCCATACCTCGCTCAGCGTCGGGTACGACGGGACGGCGTGCCACAGGCGGCTGACGGGAACGCGGCCGGCGACGGCGATGGTCGCCGAGTGGATGAGCTCGCCGACGCCGGGACCGACGAAGGTGACACCGCGCAGCACCTCGTCCTCGAGGTCGACCACCATGCGGGCGCGGCCCTTGTAGCCGTCGCCGTACAGGCCGGCGCCCGCAACGGCGGAGAACTCCACGTCGACGGCGCGGACGCGGTGGCCTGCCTGTTCGGCCTCGGCGAGGGAGAGGCCGACCGCGGCGGCCTCGGGGTCGGTGAACACCACCTGCGGTACGGCGTGGTGGTCGGCGGTGGCCACGTGCGCGCCCCAGGACTCGTCCGCCACGGGGTCGCCGACCGCGCGGGCGGCGATGGCCGCGCCCGCGATGCGGGCCTGGTACTTGCCCTGGTGGGTGAGGAGGGCACGGTGGTTGACGTCGCCGACGGCGTACAGCCAGTCGGTGCCGGTGACGCGGAGCGTGTCGTCGACGTCCAGCCAGGAGCCGGGCGCCAGGCCGACGGTGTCCAGGCCGATGTCGTCGGTGTGCGGGACACGCCCGGTGGCGAAGAGGATCTCGTCGGCCTCGAAACGGTCGCCGGCGGCGGTGACGGCCACGACCGTGCCGTTCTCGCGGGTGACGGACTCCACGGAGGTGCCGGTGCGGATGTCGGCGCCGGCCTGCACGAGCGCCTCGGCGACCAGTTCCCCGGCGAACGGCTCCATGCGGTTCAGCAGGCCCTTGCCGCGCACCAGCACGGTGACCCGGGAGCCGAGGGCCTGCCAGGCGGTGGCCATCTCGGTGGCCACCACTCCCCCGCCGACGACGATCAGCCGGGCCGGCGCGGCCTTGGCGCTGGTGGCCTCGCGGCTGGTCCACGGTTTCACCTCGGCGAGGCCGGGCAGGTCGGGCAGCTGGGCGCGGGTTCCGGTGGCGACGGCGACGGCGTGCCGGGCGGTGAGGGTCGTCACCGTGCCGTCGGGAGCCGCCACGGTGACCGTGCGGGGGCCGGCCAGCCGTCCGTGGCCGCGGTACAGGTCGGCGCCGATGCCGTCGAGCCAGGCGACCTGGCCGTCGTCCTTCCAGTGGGAGGTGTACTCGTCCCGGCGGGCGAGGACGGCCGGGGTGTCGAGCGGGCCCCGGACCGCCTGGTCGAGGCCGGGCAGCCGGCGGGCGTCCGCCTGGGCGATGACCGGCCGGAGCAGGGCCTTGCTGGGCATGCACGCCCAGTACGAGCACTCGCCGCCGACCAGCTCGCTCTCCACGACCGCGGTGGTGAGACCGGCCGCGCGGGTGCGGTCGGCGACGTTCTCCCCCACGGGCCCGGCCCCGAGCACCACGATGTCGTATGCGATGGATTCCGATTCCGTCGTTTCCCTCATGGGGTCAGTCTGGTGGGTGGTGTGCGCGACGGCCACATGGGTACGAGCGCCGGACGACAGACGTGCGCGTGTGGAATAGGCGGTCCGGCGGCCGTGTTTCCGCCGTCGGCACACCCCACACCAGGAAGAGGGACTCACGCCATGAGCAGCACCGTGGAGCTGACCAAGGACAACTTCGACCAGACGGTCACCGACAACGACTTCGTGCTGATCGACTTCTGGGCTGCCTGGTGCGGGCCGTGCCGCCAGTTCGCACCCGTGTACGAGAAGGCCGCCGTGGACAACCCGGACCTGGTCTTCGCCAAGGTGGACACCGAGGCCCAGCCGGAGCTGGCCCAGGCCTTCGGCATCCAGTCGATCCCGACCCTGATGATCGTGCGGGACAGGGTCGCCGTGTACGCCCAGCCGGGCGCGCTGCCCGAGCCCGCGCTGACGGACCTCATCGGGCAGGCCCGGAACCTGGACATGGACGAGGTCCGCAAGAGCATCGCGGCCCAGGAGGGCCAGGCGCAGTAGGGCCTAGGTCCTGTCGTCAAATTCCCGCCGTCCGCCCGGAGGGCGGGCCCTGCGGCGTCAGGTGCGTGCTCTCGGCGTGCCGGGGCCTGGCCCTCGTACTGGATGTACTTGGGCCCGGCCCCGGTGCGGCGAGAGTGCGTGCATGGCGTCGCGGGGCAGGCGGGAATTTGACGACAGGGCCTAGAACGGGTACGGCGCCACGTCGCCGCGTACGGTCGTCCAGCGCAGCTCGGTGAAGGCCTCCAGATTGGCCTCGCCGCCGAAGCGTGCGCCGGTGCCGGACGCGGCGACGCCGCCGAACGGGGCCACGGCCTCGTCGTTCACGGTCTGGTCGTTGACGTGGACGATTCCGGTGGGGATCCGTTCGGCGAGGTCCAGGGCGCGGGCGGTGTCCCGGGTGACGATGCCCAGGGAGAGGCCGTACGGGCCGTCCGCGGCGAGCGCCGCCGCCTCCTCGGCGGTGCTGAAGGAGCGGACCGGTGCGACCGGGCCGAAGACCTCCTCGGTGTAGGCCGGGGTGTGGTCGCCCGCGTCGGCCAGCACGGTCGGCCGGTAGAAGAGCTGTTCGTGGGTGCCGCCCGCGGCGAGTTTCGCGCCGCGGGCGGTGCTCGTGCGCACCAGGCCGTCGATCTTGGCGAGTTGTCCCGCGTCGATGACCGGGCCGAGGTGGACCTGCTCGCGGTACGGGTCGCCGACGGCGAGCGAGTCGGCCTTGGCGGCGAGCCGTTCGACGTACTCGGCGTAGAGCGAGGCGTGCACGAGATGACGGCCGGTCGTCATGCAGATCTGGCCCTGGTGGAAGAACGAGCCCCAGGCCGCCGTGGAGATGACGGCGTCGAGGTCGGCGTCCTCCAGCACGATCAGGGCCGAGTTGCCGCCGAGTTCGAGGTGGGCCCGCTTCAGATGGCGGCCGGCCGCCTCGCCGACCGCGCGGCCCGCCGCGGTGGATCCGGTGAAGGACAGGACGGGCACGAGCGGGTCCTCCACCAGCGCCCGGCCCGTCTCCGCGCCGCCGGGCAGGACGTGCAGCAGGTCCTGGGGCAGGCCGGCTTCCGCGAAGACGGCGGCCAGGGCGAGGCCGCCGCAGACGGCGGTGCGCGGATCCGGCTTGAGGACCACCGCGTTGCCGAGCGCCAGGGCCGGCGCGACCGAGCGGATGGACAGGATCAGCGGCGCGTTGAACGGGGCGATCACGCCCACCACGCCGACCGGGACCCGGCGGGTGTACGACAGCCGGGGCGCCTCGCTGGGCAGCACCTGACCGGTCGGACGGGAGGCGAGGGCGGCGGCCTCGTAGCACTCCTGGGCGGCCACATGGAGCTCGAAGTCCGCCTTGCCCTGGATCGATCCGGACTCGCGCACCAGCCATTCGCGCAGTTCCCCGGCGTGCTCGGTGAACAGGTCCCCCGCCCGGCGCAGCACCTGGGCCCGCTGGAAGTGCGGTGCACGGGCCCAGGCGCTCTGGGCGGCGCGTGCGGCGCGCGCGGCGTCACCGACGTCCTCGGGGGCGGCGAGGGTGACGGTGCCGAGCGCGTCGCCGGTGGCGGGCTCGGTGACGCTGTGGGCGGGTCCGGCAAGGCTGCGGTCCTGCCAGGTCTTCGGGTCGAGCAGCGGCATACGGCTCTCCGATCGATCGCCGGGCGGTGGGGAACTGTCGCCTCGACGCTACTTGGTTGAGCGCGAAACTACATCGCGACACGGAGATCCGGAAGCCCGGCAGCGGCCGGGGACCGGGTCAGCTGGACTCGCGCGGGATCACCGAGGCGCCCAGCACCTTGTGCACCTCCGGCTCGCCGCCGGGGTCGCGGACCGCCCGGTCGACGAGTTCGGCGAGGTCGCGGCCCGAGGGCAGCTCGACATGCACCGTGCTCAGGCGGGGCCGCAGCAGCCGGCCGAGCATCAGGTCGTCGGCGCCGATCACGGCCACGTCCTCGGGGACGCGCATCCCGGCGTCCTGCAGGGCACGCATCAGGAGCATCGCGTACTCGTCGTTGTACGCGAACACCGCGTCCAGCCCCGACTCCCGCCAGCCCGCGGCCAGTTGAGCCGCCGATTCCTCCGTGTACGCGAGCGGCAGCTCCGTGACGGCGGCGTCCGTGCCGTGCAGCGCCCGGCGCACACCGGCGAGCCGGGGCCGGGAGTACGCCTCCAGGCCGGACTCCTCGGGCACCACCACACCGATCCGGCGCCGGCCCCGGGCGTACAGATGGGCGCCCGCACACTCACCGACCGCGTCGTGGTCCATGAGCAGGGCGTGCGCGCCGTCGACGCGTCCGGGGCCGAGGGTGAGCACGGCCCTGGCACCGGAACGCTTGAGAACCCCGACGCCCTGCGGCCCGAGGTCCGCGCCGGGCACCAGGACGGCGACCGGCCGCAACTCCGCCCAGGCGCGGGCCGCTTCGTCACCCTGGAGGCCGACGCTGCCGTACTGCACGACGGTGTAGTCGAGCCGGCCGAGCTCCCACTGCAGCTCGTTGAGGAACCTGCTGTAGAGCGGGCCCACCGGGATCGCGGGGGCGGGCATGAGGACCATACGGCTGTGCCCGGCGCGCAGACTGCGGGCGGCGGCGTGGGGGACGTACCCCAGTTCCCGCGCGGCCTCGCGCACCCGGCGGCGCGTCGGTTCGCTGATCCGTACGGCGCTGGTGTTGTTGAGGACGTAGGACACGGTCGCGCGCGAGACGCCCGCCAGGCGGGCCACATCGGCACTCGTGGGCGTGTTCGGTATCTGCACCATGACAGTCCGCATCTTGGCAGAGGCGCGGGGACCGGGAAGAGGCGGGGCGACGTGGTTCGGCTTTCGACGAAAAGGGCCAGGCGGTTTCTCGAGTGAGCTGCAGGGGACGGCACGACGCTCGGCGAACACGTTCGTCACGTACTTGTTCGTGCCGAACATGTTCGTTACTGTGAAGGCATGACCGCTGCTCCCCGCTCCCGTCGCGAGCGTCCCGCCAAGCCCGCCCTGACCCGGGAGGGCATCGTCACCGCCGCCGTCGCGATCCTGCGCACGGAAGGACTGCGCAAGGTGACCATGCGGCGGCTGGCACAGGAGCTCGACACCGGTCCCGCCTCGCTGTACGTGTACGTCCGCAACACCGACGAACTGCACGCCGCCGTCCTGGACGAGCTGCTCGGCACGGTCGCCCCGGCCCCGGCCGAGGGCGACTGGCGGCAGGGGCTGGAGAAGGTGCTCACCGCCTACACCGCGATGCTCCTGGAGCATCCGAGCCTGGCCCGCTCGGCACTGACCGCGTGGCCGAGCGGCCCGAACTATCTGCGGCTCATCGAGACCCTGCTGGACCTGCTCCAGTCGGGCGGAGTACCGCGCGAACAGGCCGCGTGGGGCGTCGACCTGCTGCTGCAGCACGCCACCGCCACCGCCGCCGAGCACGCCGGAGAGGACTCCGCGGGCGACTGGCAGGCCCTGACCCGCGCCCTGCGCGAGGCGCCGGCCGACACCCATCCGCACATCGCCGCGAGCGCCGGGGCACTGCTCGCCGGCACCCCCGAGGCCCGCCTGTCCTGGGCCTTCCAGACCCTGATCAACGGCATCGAGCGCACCGCCGTACCCGACTGACCCGCCAGGAGGTCCCATGACCAGCCATCGCCCCCACCACCCGATCGCCGTCGTCGGCGCGGGGCTCGGCGGGCTCGCGCTCGCCCGCGTGCTACACGTGCACGGCATCGAGGCCGCCCTCTTCGACCTGGACCCCGCGCCGACCGCCCGGACCCAGGGCGGCATGCTCGACATCCACGACGACTCCGGCCAGGAGGCGCTGCGGGCGGCCAAGCTGCACGAGGAGTTCCTGAAACGGGTCCACACCGGCGGCCAGGCCATGCGTGTCCTGGACCGGCATGCCACCGTCCGGCTCACCGAGGATGACGACGGCGCCGGCGGCAGGCCCGAGATCGACCGGGGCGACCTGCGCGAGCTGCTGCTCGGCTCACTGCCCGGCAGCACGGTCCGCTGGGGCGCCAAGGTCACCGGAGCGCGCCCGCTGGGCGACGGCCGGCACGAGGTCACGCTCGCGGACGGCACCGGGTTCACCACGGACCTGCTGGTCGGCGCGGACGGCGCGTGGTCCCGGATCCGCCCGCTGCTCTCCCCCGCCCGGCCCTCGTACACGGGTGTGTCCTTCGTGGAAGCCGACCTGCGGGAGGCGGACCTGCGCCATCCGGCGAGCGCGGCGGTCGTAGGCGGCGGGATGCTCTTCGCGCTCGGCGCGGGCCGTGGCTTCCTCGCGCACCGCGAGACCGACGGCAGTCTGCATGTGTACGCGGCCGTCGAGGCGCCGGAGGACTGGCTGGACGGCATCGACTTCGGCGACACCGAGGCGGCGAAGGCGGCGGTACTGAAGGAGTTCGACGGCTGGGACGAGACCCTGCGGGCCCTGGTCGGCGACGCGGACGGGGCGCTGGTGCCCCGGCGGATCCACGCGCTGCCGGTCGGCCACCGCTGGGACCGGGTGCCCGGGATCACCCTGCTCGGGGACGCGGCCCATCTGATGTCGCCGTTCGCGGGCGAGGGAGCCAATCTGGCACTCCTCGACGGCGCCGAACTGGGCCTCGCACTGGCCGCGCACCCCGACGACACCGGGGCCGCGCTCACCGCCTACGAAGACCGGATGTTCCGGCGCGCGGAGGCCTCCGCGGCGGAGTCCGCGCAGAATGCCGCGCTGCTGTTCCGCGCCGACGCGCCACAGGGCCTGCTCGACCTTTTCGCACCCCAGAGCGGCTGACGGGCGCTGAGCGGAGTTGCCATGGGTGGATGTGGATCGGGGTTGCCATGGGTGGCGCCAAGCGGACGGCCGCCGCCCGGTGGGCGACTGCGGGTGGCCGAGCGGGGCTCAGCGGGGAGACCGGGCGCAGATCGCCGGCCGGGGCTCGGCCCGGTGACCATGGAGTGGCCGGGCCCCATGCCGAGCAGATCAACTGCGTGGGGATCGCCGCCCGGGGCTTGGCCGGCGTCCCCATGGCCCCCGGGGGGCCGGCCGCGTACGAATCGCCGCCCGGGGGCTCGGCGGAGTGGCCGCGTGAGGGGCGTGGGCGGGGTGTCGGGGAGGGCGCCGGGCGTAGAGTGCGGGCTCAGCTGGGGGCGCGCGTGCCGGTAACCCGGGCGACCAGGTCGATCCAGCCGGCCTCCAGCCGTTCCATGGGCATCCCGCACTGCCTGGTCTGATGGTGGATCAGGGCCGGGTCGAGCGAGTTCAGCAGGGTCTGGGACAGCAGTTCGCAGTCGGCGTCCGGCACGATCTGCCGCAGCAGCATCGTGATGTGCGTGCGCAGCGCGGTGACCGCCGGGTGGGAGAACCGGCGGGTGGGTTCCGTCTGGGCGCCCAGGAACAGGTCGAGCTGCTCGACCCTGCGGTACAGCACCGCGACGCCGAACGCCCGCAGGCGCTCCAGGGGCAGCGCTCCGGGCCCCAGCGGCGGCGGCCCGCCCAGGAAGTCCGCCTGCAGCTTGCGGTCCGAGTGGTCGAGCAGGGCCATCAGCAGTCCCGTGCGGTCGCCGAAGCGTCGGAAGACCGTCCCCTTGCCCACCTGGGCCGCCGCCGCGACCGCCTCCATGGTGACCCCGGCCACACCGTGTTCCGCGATCAGCCGCGCGGCAGCCTCCAGCAGCCGGGCCCGGTTGCGCGCCGCGTCGGCACGCAGGCACGGCTCCTCGGGCCCGCTGCCCACCTCGAGCAACTGAGGGACGTCGAGGGGTTCTTGAGGTGACGGGAAGGGCGGCAGAGCGCTGGACATGAAGACAGCGTAAAGCATCGGGAACAAAACTGGACCGCGGTCCGCTTAGAGTGATACAAACTTAACCGGACCTCGGTCCGGATCGTATCGGCGATGTTTCAGCCTCTTGGAGTTCCCCATGTCTGTTCGCATCCTCGCGCTCGTCGGCAGCCTTCGTGCCGGTTCGACCAACCGCCAGCTCGCCGAGGCCGCTGTCAAGCTCGCTCCGGAGGGCGCCGAGGTCGTGGTGTTCGAGGGCCTGGCCGACGTCCCCTTCTACAACGAGGACATCGACGTCGAGGGCAGTGTCCCGGCCGCCGCCGCCAAGCTGCGCGAGGCCGCGCAGGCCGCCAACGCCTTCCTGCTCTTCTCCCCCGAGTACAACGGCACCATCCCGGCCGTCCTGAAGAACGCCATCGACTGGCTGTCCCGCCCGTACGGCGCCGGCGCCTTCGGCGGCAAGCCCGTCGCCGTGATCGGCACCGCCTTCGGCCAGTACGGCGGCGTGTGGGCGCAGGACGAGGCCCGCAAGGCCGTGGGCATCGCCGGCGGCAAGGTGATCGAGGACATCAAGCTGTCCATCCCGGGCTCCCTGACCCGCTTCGCCGAGACCCACCCGGTCGACGACGCCGAGGTCGCCGCCCAGCTGACCGAGGTCGTCGCCCGGCTGCACGGCAACGTGGGCGAGGCCGCGGCCGCCTGAGCCGCACGCACCGCGCGCAGGGGCCGGATCCCGTCCGGCCCCTTTCCGCGTACGCGTGGCCTGGTCGAGGCCGCTCAGCCGCTCCACCGCGGCGCCGCGAGGCACACCCTCCACGCGGAGGTCCCGCCGAGCCGCGGGCAGAGGATCACCGTGTCGGTGCCGAGCTCGGTGCAGCCCTCCATCAGCCGCAGGGTCGTCCCGCATCTGCAGACAGATCCGCAGCGTCTCCTCCAGCCGCTCGAAACGCTCCGTCGACACCGGCGGTCGCCCCCGCCGCGTACGAGTCGCCCGCCGCCAACCGTCAGCCGACCGCGTCACCCCCATCGGCGCCCAGCCGCTCGGCCGGCCCACTGCGCCGGTACAGCACCCGGCGGCCGTCCCTGGCGCGGGTCACCAGGCCCGTGGCGAGCAGTATCCGCAGGTGCGCGGGTCCTCGCCATCGAACAGACCGCCGGGGAACTGCTCGACACAGCGGAACGCGAGGGCGTGACCCCCGCGCGGGCGGCCGACGAGATCGCCCGCCGACGCCTGTCCGGCCCGGGGCATCCGCGCGAAACCCGTACGGCTGCCCGACGGTGACGTTACCGTTCGGTAGACATCAGTCCCGGAGTCTCCCGGAGGTGCCGCCCATGCCGCACGACCGTTCCGCCGGCCTCGTCGAGACCCGGAGTGCACTCGCCGACGGGAAGGTGACCTCC
Source organism: Streptomyces sp. NPDC001393 (assembly GCF_053597455.1). Taxonomy (NCBI): domain Bacteria; kingdom Bacillati; phylum Actinomycetota; class Actinomycetes; order Kitasatosporales; family Streptomycetaceae; genus Streptomyces; species Streptomyces sp. NPDC001393. The sequence continues at coordinate 136,417 of NZ_JBSFIH010000015.1, read as the reverse complement.
CGTGCGCTGGTGGAACGGGCGCTGGCCCGCATCGAGGCCACACAGGGGACGTTGAACGCCTTCCGCATCGTGCGGGCCGAGGCCGCGCTCGCCGAGGCGGACGCCGCCGACCGGGAGCTGGCCGGCGGGGCGCGGCGTCCGCTGCTCGGCGTGCCGGTGGCGGTGAAGGACGACATGGACGTGGCCGGGGAGCCGACGGCCTTCGGCTGCGCGGGCACGTTCCCCGCGGTCGCCGAGGACGGGGAGGCGGTACGGCGGCTGCGCGCGGCCGGTGCCGTGATCGTCGGCAAGACCAACACGTGCGAGCTGGGGCAGTGGCCGTTCACCGAGGGAGCCGCGTTCGGGGACACCCGCAATCCCTGGCACCCCGGGCACACGCCCGGGGGTTCGTCCGGGGGCTCGGCCGCCGCCGTCGCGGCCGGGCTCGTCCCCGCGGCGCTCGGCTCCGACGGCGCCGGCTCCGTGCGCATCCCGGCCGCGTGGACCGGCCTGGTCGGCATCAAGCCGCAGCGGGGCCGTATCTCCACCTGGCCGCGCGGTGAGTCCTTCCAGGGCATCACGGTCAACGGCACCCTCGCCCGGACGGTCGCCGACGCGGCCCTGCTGCTGGACGCGGCGAGCGGCAACCACGACCGGGACCCGCACCGGCCGCCCGCGCTCTCCGTGGCGGACGCGGTCGGCCGCGACCCGGGCCGGCTGCGCATCGCCCTGTCCCTGAAGCCGCCGTTCACCGCCGTAGCTGCCCGGCTGCACCCGGAGATCCGCGCCCGGGTCGTCGAACTCGCCGGGAAACTCGCCGCGTTGGGGCACCACGTGGAGGAGGCCGACCCGCCGTACGGGCAGATCGGGCTGACCTTCGTGCCGCGCGCCACCGCCGGTATCGCCGAACACGTCCGCGAGGCCCCCGACCCGGCGCTGCTCGACCCGCGCACCCGGGACGCGGCCCGCCTCGGCCGGCTGCTCGGCGGGGCCCCGCTGCGCGCGGCCCGGCGCGCGGAGGCGGTGCTGCACCGGCGGATCGGCGGGTTCTTCGGGCGGTACGACGTGATCCTCGCGCCAACGACGGCCGCTCCCCCGCCCCGGATCGGCGCCCTGTACCGGCTGCGCGGGCTGGCCACGGACCGGGCGATGATCGCCGCCTGCCCGTACGCCTGGCCCTGGAACGTGCTGGGCTGGCCGGGTGTGAACGTGCCCGCCGGGTTCGTCGGTGACGGCCTGCCGGTGGGCGCGCAACTGCTCGGGCCCGCGCACAGCGAACCACTGCTGGTGTCCGTCGCCGCCCAGCTGGAGACGGAGCTGCGCTGGCAGGACCGGTGGCCGCCGGAATCCGCCTCGGCACCACGGGCCGCCTGACGGCTGTTTCGCCCGCGCCTTGTGACATGTGACCGACGACGCGTCGATGGACGGGCGCGTGCGAGGGGGGCCGGGCCGGAGGGAGGTTCAGGTGCCGGGCGGACGCCGACCCCTGCTGCGGGTCGGGGTCGGGTCCGAGGGGAGGCGTTCCACGGTGACGGGCGGGGCCGCGGGTCCCCTGCGGCTGGGGCGCGGACCTCGGGGGCGACGACCTCACGGCGTCACACCGTGAGCAGGCCGACTCCCAGGGCGATCAGCGCGATGACCTTCAGCATCTCCAGTCCCACGTACCAGAAGTGACTGCGGGAGCGGGGCAGTTCCTCCCCGGCGAGGATCCGGTCGGACCGGCGGTTGAGGCAGGGCCGGACGGCGGCCAGCTGGGCGAGGAGCAGCACCGCGAGGACCGCGGTGAGCGAGGTGATCCCGGCCGGGGCACCGCCCACGGCGATCGCGGCGATGACGACGACGGCCAGCACCGCCTCCACGGCGTTCAGCGCGCGGAAGACCAGCCGGCCTATGCCCAGGCCGACCGGGATGGTCACGCCCGGCGCTCGGAACTTCAGCGGCGCCTCCAGGAAGGAGATCGCCAGCACCATGCCGAGCCAGACGAAGGTGACAGCGCTCGCGGTGGCGGCGGACGTGCCGTTCATGTGCGGGGGCCTCTCTCCGCCGGGGGCCGGCGGTGCAGTGCGTTGAGCGCGTGGAGGGGGGTACGTCGGCTAGGCGGCCTTGGTCGCGGCCAAGTGGGCCACGCAGAAGTCGGGTTCGGCGAAGGGTTCCAGGCCGGTGGCCGTCAGCGGGGCGTCCAGCCGGGTCAACGCGCCCTGCATCAGGCCCAGATGGAGCGGACACACCAACCTCCCGTGTTCCTCGGCGAGTTCCAGGAAGGGGCAGTGCCGTAGCCGGATCAGCCGGGGTGGAGCGCCGGACTCGTCGGCTCCCTCCGCCCGCGGTGCGAAGCCCAGCTCGCCCAGCAGAGCGAGCAGTGCGGCCACCGAGCGGTCTGCCGTCGGCTCCTCGAACGGGGGCGGCGGCTGCACCAGGTGACCACCCCACGCCCGGCCCGTCTGCAGGGCCTCCTCGCGCGCCGTCGCCGGGTCGGCGGACGCCCACCGGCTCAGCAGGATGCGGGCGAGAAGCAGGTAGTCACGCATGCCGCCGCGGTCCATGCCGGGACGCGCGGTGTAGACGGTGCGGGGCCGGCCCGGCCCTGAGGACGGCTCTGCCCGGCGCTCGACCAGGCCCTCGGCCACCAGGGTGTCCAGATGGAACCGCACCGTGTTCGGGTGGACGCCCATCCGCTCGGCCGTCTCCGCGACACCGAGTGGCGAGGGCGCCGCGCGCAGCACGTCCAGCACCTCTCGGCGGCGTGGCCTCTGTCGCGTGGTCACCTCCGGAACCCCTCTCCCACCTGCGCTCATTTTCACGAACTCTACTTGTATTAATTGTAGAGTGAGCACGGGGGGCAACAGTGGGTACCTGTTCGCAGGGAAACGGAAGAGCCGAGGGGAACACCAGATGACGTCGCGCTCAGCCACCCACACCGGGCCGGCCGACCGCACCTCGGACGAGGCACGCGTGCTGTGCGACACCCGGGCCCTGGCGGAGTCTCCGCCACTGCCGGGCGGAGTGCTGTGGAAGCTGGCCGAGAGCGGACGGCAACTCGACGCCAACGTGGTCCGGCTCGCGCCGGGCGACCGGATCACGGCGCACACCGAGACGCAGCTGGATGTGATGGTCCTGGTCGTGGCCGGGGACGGCGTGCTCGGCGCGGGCCCCGCCGAGGCACCGCAGCCGCTCACCGAGGGCGCCCTGGCCTGGCTGCCGCACGGGGCGCCGCGCAGCATCAGTGCGGGCGAGGCGGGCCTGACCTATGTGACCGTGCATCAGCGCCGCCCGGGAATGCAAATCGGCACCCGCCCCGAGACCTGACCGCCCCCGCCCCGACGACTACAGCCCGGACAGCGGCACAGCACCGGCCCCGCGCGATTCGGCCCGGATCACCGGCACAACACCGGCCCCGCGCGATTCGGCCCGGATCACCGGCACTACCGCCCGGCCGCCCACACACAGCGGGCCCCACGCGCCACGGTCGGGGCCGACAGCACACCACTGTGGGGCCCACGGCACGTCACGGTCGCGGCCGGCCCGACCGGCACCGGCGTAGCCGAAGTAGCGCGCCATCGGCAACCCCCCGCCGACAGCCGCCCCTTGACCTGCGGGAGCTTGGCACTAGGGTGCCCCCGTGACCACGTTTACCGATGAGAACGTCCCCGGCCGCTTCGGCCCCCACGCGACCACCGAGGCCGACCCGCGCGAGGTCGGCCGGGTGCGCACCGAGTACTCCCCGGCCCACGACGGCGACCCGGACCCCGGCGAGATCGTGTGGACCTGGGTGCCGTTCGAGGAGAACGACGGCCGGGGCAAGGACCGCCCGGTGCTGGTCGTCGCCCGGGAGGCGGCCGGCACCCTGCTCGCCGTACAGCTCTCCAGCAAGCGGCACGACGGCGACCGGGAGTGGGTGGCGATCGGCAGCGGGCCGTGGGACCGGTCCGGCCGGGACTCATGGGTGGACGTGGACCGCGTGCTGCGGCTGCACGAGGAGGGCATGCGCCGCGAGGCGTGCGCGATCGACCGGATGCGGTTCAACCTCGTCCGGCAGCGGCTGCACGAGCGCTACGGCTGGACCTGACCGGCGTACGGCGCCCCGGCCGGGGTTTCCGGGAAGGCCCGGGCGAAGGCCTCCCGGACCACCGTTCCCGGGGTCCGGTCCAGCACCCCGAACACCACGTGCTCAAACGTCCCGGCGAACCGGCCGCCGGGGCCGAGGAGTGCCCGGAACGCGCCCGCGACCTGCGCGGGGTCGTTCTGGAACACTCCGCAGCCCCAGGCTCCGAGCACCAGTCGGCCGTAGCCGCAGGCAGCGGCCGTCTCCAGCACGCGCTCGGCCCGCGCCGCCAGCGCGCCCGGCAACTCGGCGGCGCGCTGCGGTTCCGTGCGCCGTACGACGCCCGCGTTGGGGGCGGCCGCGGTCAGGAAGCCCGCGAGGTACGGCTCGGACAGCAGCCGGCCACGGTCGTCACGGAAGACCGGGACGGCCGGGGAGTGGATCACCCGGTCCGTGTAGAAGGGGTCGCGGTGGGCGCGGTGATGGTCGTAGAACTCCCGGACCTCCAGCAGGCAGGTGTACAGCGCGGAGGCGCGGCACAGGGCCTCCTCCTGGGCCTGTGCGCCGTTGAGATAGCCGCCGCCTGGATTGCGCGCGGAGGCGAAGTTCAGGACCGCGACCGGAGCACCGGCCAGCCGGCGGGCGGCTTCCAGACTGCTCTCGCCGGTGACCTGGAAAACGGTGGGCGTCTGCCGTACCGGGGCCGGTTCCCGCAGGGAGACCGGCTGCGGACCGAACATCCGCGTGCCAGCCCGCGCGGCCTCGATCTCCGCCGCGACGGACACCTCGCGGCCGTCCGGCAAGCGGTACCGGCCCGCCGCGACGATCTGCTCCGTCTCCGCGGCGATCCCGCGCAGGCGCGCGCTCATGGCGCCACCCCCGTGGGCGCCGTGCCCGCGGCCTGCGCGGTCTCCCCCGTCGTGCTCATGCACGCATCCTGGGTGATGCTGGTGATGCCGTGCAACGGAGTTTCCCGTCCCCGGAACGGTCCGCGAACGCATACGGAAACGGAGGTGACCGAACCGGAACGTACCGAGGGGCACCCTTGTGCGAATCGGCTCGAGGGTCTTGGGTGGAACGCACGCCTGCCCGGCCCCACGTCCGAACCGGGCCGGCGACATGGTGGAATCTCAGGAGGATCCCGACATGTCCGATTCACAGAGCGATGGTGGCGACTGTACGGACCACCGCACCGCCGTCGCCGAAGCCGAGGCGGAGGCCCTGGTCCAGGGCATCTGCTTCAAGACCGGGCCACCCCGCGCACTCGGTGTCGAACTGGAGTGGCTCGTCCATGAGCTGCGGATGCCGCAGCTCCCCGTGACACCCGAACGACTCCGAGCGGCGTACGCCGCACTGCGGGCCCTGCCCCTGCGGTCGCCGCTCACCGTGGAACCCGGCGGCCAGCTGGAGCTGAGCTCGCCGCCCGCCGCCTCCCTGATGGAGTGCATCGGCACCGTCTCCGCCGACCTGGACACCGTCCGCGCCGTCCTCGCCGAGGAAGGGCTCGGTCTGGTCGGCATCGGCCACGACCCCTGGCACATCCCCCGCCGGTTCCTGCACGAGCCGCGCTACGACGCGATGGAGACCTGCCTGGACCGCACCGGTCCGGCCGGCCGGCACATGATGTGCGCCTCCGCCTCCGTGCAGGTCTGCCTGGACGCCGGCCACGAGGAACCGGGTCCACTCGGGTACCGGCGCCGCTGGTGGCTGGCCCATCAGCTGGGGCCGGTCCTGGTGGCCGCGTTCGCCAACTCCCCGCTGGTCGGCCGCGAGCCCACGGGCTGGCGGTCCACCCGGCAGCTGCTGTGGCTGGAGATCGACGCCGGACGCGCGGGCGCTCCACCGCTGGACGGCGAGCCGCGCGCGGCCTGGGCCCGGCACGTGCTCGACTCTCCGGTGATGTGTGTGCGCCGGGACAGCGGGCCGTGGGAGGTGCCCGAGGGGCTCACCTTCCGTGAGTGGACCCGTTCCGGATCGCCCCGGCCGCCCACCCGGGCGGATCTGGACTACCACCTGACCACCCTGTTCCCGCCGGTCCGGCCGCGTGGCCACCTGGAGCTGCGGATGATCGACGCGCAGCCCGGCGACGACGGCTGGATCGTGCCGCTCGCAGTGACGGCGGCGCTGTTCGACGACCAGGAGGCCGCCGAAACCGTGTACCGGAGCGTCAAGCGCCTCGCGGAACGGGCCCTGAACCTGCCCGCCCCGCACAACCCGCTGTGGACCGACGCGGCCCGCCTCGGCCTCGCCGACCCGGAGCTGCGCGAGGTGGCCGCCGTGTGTTTCACGGCGGCGCTCCAGGCCCTGCCCCGGCTCGGCGCCACCGCCGGGGTGACCGACGCGGTGGCCGCGTACCTGGACCGCTATGTCGCCCGGGGCCGCTGCCCGGCCGACGACCTGCTGGACCGAGTGGACGGCGGGGGCCTGCCCCCGTACCGGCCCGGCCGCACCGCCCACGGGAGGAAGGACATCCGCACATGACCGTCCCCGAGACCGACACGACCGAGGTGGACACCGAGACGCTGCGCGAGCGGGTGCTGGCCTCCCTCACCACGGCCCGGGACCGCACCACGCTACTGACCAGCTGCGTCGAGGAGCCCGATCTCACCGCGCAGCACTCGCCGCTGATGTCCCCGCTGGTGTGGGACCTGGCACACATCGGCAACCAGGAGGAGCTGTGGCTGCTCCGGGGGGTCGGCGGCCGGGACGCCATGCGGCCCGAGATCGACAGCCTGTACGACGCCTTCGAGCATCCACGGGCCGAGCGGCCCTCGCTGCCGCTGCTGCCGCCCGCCGAGGCCCGCCGCTACGCGGCCGAGGTGCGCGGCCGGGTCATGGACCTGCTGGCGGACGCGGACTTCCACGGCACCCGGCTGACCGAGGCCGGGTTCGCCTTCGGGATGATCGCCCAGCACGAACAGCAGCACGACGAGACGATGCTGATCACCCATCAGCTCAGAACGGGCCCGCAGGTCCTGACCGCCCCGGACCCGGAGCCGGCCCCGCTGTTCACCGGCCCGGCCGAAGTCCTCGTTCCCGGCGGGCCGTTCACGATGGGCACCTCCACCGAGCCGTGGGCGCTGGACAACGAACGCCCGGCGCACGTCCGGGAGGTGGCGCCGTTCTGGATCGACACCACACCGGTGACGAACGCGGCGTACCAGGCGTTCATCGAGGACGGCGGCTACGACACCGAGCGCTGGTGGACCCCGGAGGGCTGGACCCACGTCAAGCAGCACGCGATCACCGCGCCGCTGTTCTGGCGCCGGGACGGCGACCGCTGGCTGCGGCGGCGTTTCGGGGTCACGGAGGCGGTTCCGCCGGACGAGCCGGTGCTGCACGTGTGCTGGTACGAGGCCGACGCCTACGCCCGCTGGGCCGGGCGGCGGCTGCCGACGGAGGCGGAGTGGGAGAAGGCCGCCCGGCACGACCCGGCCACCGGCCGCTCCATGCGCTACCCGTGGGGCGACGCGGACCCGGCGCCCCAGCACGCCAACCTGGGCCAGCGGCACCTCAGGCCCGCGCCCGCGGGCAGCTGTCCCGACGGTGCATCACCGCTCGGCGTACGGCAGTTGATCGGCGACGTGTGGGAGTGGACGGCGAGCGACTTCCTGCCGTACCCCGGGTTCCAGGCCTTCCCGTACAAGGAGTACTCGGAGGTGTTCTTCGGCCCCGAGTACAAGGTGCTGCGCGGCGGTTCGTTCGCCGTGGACCCGGTGGCTTGCCGGGGCACGTTCCGCAACTGGGACTACCCGATCCGGCGGCAGATCTTCTCCGGGTTCCGCACCGCCCGATCGGAGGCCGCCTGATGTGCCGTCATCTGGCCTACGTGGGGCCCGAGGAGCCGCTCGGCCGGCTTCTGGTGGAGCCCGAGCACAGCCTGCTGCGCCAGTCGTGGGCGCCGCGGCGGCAACGCTACGGCACGGTCAACGCCGATGGTTTCGGGGTCGGCTGGTACGCCCCCGAGGACCCCGTCCCGGCGCGCTACCGGCGCGCCGGGCCGATCTGGGCGGACCTGTCCTTCGCCGATCTGGCCCGGGTGGTGCGCTCCGGCTGCGTACTCGCCGCCGTGCGGGACGCCACGCTCGCCGGTGCGGACGCCGAGGCCGCCGCGGCGCCCTTCGCCTCGGGGCGGTGGCTGTTCAGCCACAACGGCGCGCTCGCGGGCTGGCCCGACTCGGCGGCACCGCTGGTGTCCGCGCTGCCCCCGGTGGAGCTGCTGTCGCTGCAGGCCCGTACCGACTCGGCGTTCGTCTGGGCGCTGGTCCTGCACCGGCTGCGCTGCGGTGACGAGCCGGACCGGGCGCTCGGTGAAACGGTTCGGCAGCTGGCCGGGGCGGCCCCGGCCTCCCGGCTCAACCTGCTGCTGACCGACGGCACGACGATCGCCGCCACCGCCTGGGGCGACACCCTCTGGTACCGCACGGAGCCCGGCCGGAGCACGGTCGTCGCCTCCGAGCCCTACGACGACGACCCGCTCTGGCAGGAGGTCCCCGACCGCACCGTGCTCACCGCGAGCCGCGCCGGCGTGCTGCTCGCACCGCTGGAGGATCCGGCATCCGCACCAACGAAGGAGCCCTGTACGTGAGCCCCCTGCACGTGACCCGCACACTCCCCGAAGACGCGACGGAGGCCGCGCTGCGCGCCGACGTCCGGCACGGCCTCACCGTCAGCCCCAAGTGGCTGCCGCCCAAGTGGTTCTACGACGCCCGCGGCAGCGAGCTGTTCGAGCAGATCACCGAGCTGCCCGAGTACTACCCCACGCGCGCCGAGCGGGAGATCCTCGTCGGCCGGTCCGGCGAGATCGCCGCGGCGAGCGGCGCCCGCACGCTGATCGAACTCGGCTCGGGCTCCTCGGAGAAGACCCGCTATCTCCTCGACGCGCTCTCGCCCGCGGCGTACGTCCCGGTCGACGTCAGCGAGAGCGCGCTCACCCAGGCCGGGCAGGCGCTCGTCGCGGACCGCCCGGACCTCGACGTCCATGCGCTGATCGCCGACTTCACCGCCCCGCTGGCCCTGCCCGCGACTCCCGGCCCCCGGCTGCTTGCCTTCCTCGGCGGCACGATCGGCAACCTGCTGCCCGCCGAACGCGCGGGCTTCCTGGCCACCGTACGGTCCCTGCTCGCGCCGGGCGACGGGCTGCTGCTCGGCACGGACCTGGTCAAGGACGAGCGGGTGCTGGTCCGGGCGTACGACGACGCGGCCGGGGTGACCGCCGCGTTCAACAAGAACGTACTGGCCGTCATCGACCGTGAGCTGGGCGCCGACTTCGATCCGGACACCTTCGACCATGTGGCCCGCTGGGACGCCGAGCACGAGTGGATCGAGATGCGGCTGCGCTCCCGTACCGCGCAGACCGTGAAGGTGCCCGCGCTGGACCTGGCCGTGGACTTCGCAGCGGGCGAGGAGCTGCGCACCGAGGTGTCGGCGAAGTTCCGCAAGGAGGGAGTGAGCAGCGAACTGGCCGCGGCAGGGCTGGAGTTGACCCGCTGGTGGACGGACGCACAGGGCCGCTTCGCGCTGTCGTTGAGCGTGGCGCGGTGACTCACACGTCCGGTGCGAGCTTCTCGGTGATCTTCGCGGAGGCCAGGCGGGCCTCCGTCGCCGGATCCGCCCCGGACAGCACCCGGGTCATGTACTGCTTGATCGGGTTGTCGGCCTCGACGTCGGCCCACTGAGGGGTGCTGGGGGTCGCCCGGCCGTGTGCCGCGCCCGCGGCCATGGCGGCGACCCCCTCCTCGCCCGCTACCGCGCCGGCCAGCGTGGTCTTGTTGGGCACGTAGTTCATGGTGCGGGCGAGTTCGGTGTCCCACTTGGCGCCGACGAGCGCGCCCACGACGGCGGTCGCCGCGAACTGGTCCCTGGTGCGGGCGGGGACGACAAGGTCGGAGCCGCCGGTGAAGACGGTGCCGGGACGCGCCGCGGTCCTGCCGGGCACCGGGAAGAAGCCCAGCCTGTCCTTCAGATCCGGGTTCTGCCGCACGATCGACTGGGCGAGCCCCGGCACGGCGACGAGCTGCGCCACCCTGCCGCCGGCGAACACCCCGGCCTGGGGCGGGTGTTCCTCATCGGCGTCCGCCGGGCCTCGGCCCAGTGCCTGCAGCCGCCGGTAGAAGTCCATGCCGCGCAGCGCGGCCGGGGTGTCTAGGGCGCCCTCCCACCGGTAGTCCTTCTGCCGGGCGAGGTCGCCGCCCTCGTCCCAGATGAACCCCGAGAGGGTGTACCAGTCCTGTCCCGCCAGGTAAATGCCCTGGTTGCCGCCGGAGTTCAGCTTCTCGGTGTCGGCGAGCCACTCCTCGCGGGTCCGCGGCGGGCGGGTGATGCCGGCGGCCTCGAACAGGTCCTTGCGGTAGATGACGACGCGGTTGGCCGCGTACCAGGGGATGCCGTACTGCGCGTTGGCGTCCTTGCCGGGCTCGGCGAGGGCGGGCAGCCACTGGTCCTTGCCCCAGTCGCGCATCGACTCGAGCGTGAGGTCGGCGAGCTTGCCGCCGTCGGCGTACAGCGGCACCTGGGTGTTGCCGACCTCGATGACATCGGGTCCGTTCCCGGAGTCGTCCTTGAGCGCCGCACGGACCTTGTCGACGATGCCGGTCCATTCCTGGATGCGGATGTCCAGGCGCAGGTCCTTGTGGGTGCGTTCGAAATCGGCGGTGAACCGCCGGAGGAACTGTTCGGAGGCGCTGTCCTTCATCAACCACACGGTGACGGTCTTGCGTTCATGGTGGCCCGGGAGCATCCCGCAGGCACTCACGAGGGAACCGGCGACACACACGAGGGCGAGCAGACGACGTCTCACGAGGGGTCCTGTTCTGTCTGGCAAGGGAACGCGGACAGGGCTGGGGGCCCGACGTGGGGGGACGAGCGGTGACGCTCGTACGGGTGTGCTGGATTTTGGTATGGACCAATGCGGAGGTCAAGGGGCGGGCCGGGCGGGGATGGGGCACGGTGGAGTACGGCGTGACACGAGAGGAGCACCCTCATGACGAACCACACCTACCGGGTCACCGAGATCGTCGGCACGTCGCACGAGGGCATCGACCAGGCCATCCGCAACGGCATCGCCCGCGCCGACCAGACCCTGCGCAACCTGGACTGGTTCGAGATCACCGAGGTCCGCGGCCAGATCGAGAACGGACGGATCGAGCACTACCAGGTGGGGCTGAAGGTGGGCTTCCGCATCGAGGACGCCGAATGACGGTCTCCCGGCGTCAGGTGCGGCCCTCCCGCTCCTGAGCCTCCTGGAGCGCCGCGGACTTCGCGGCCCAGCGGGCGCGTACGACGGTGAACCCGGCGCGCTCGGCGTTGTCGCAGACCATATCGTCGTCGTCCACGAGGACCCGGATCTCGCGGTCCTCGGCGAGCCGGCGCAGGATCTCCAGCTTGGTGAACCGGGCGGGCCTGCGGTCGGCGTTGCCCCGCATGTACACGCGCCCCTCGGGCAGCCCCTGGGCGGCGAGCCAGTCCAGCGTGTCGCGCCGGTACCGCTCGGGGCGGCCGGTGAGATACAGCACCTCGCACTCGCGGGCGCTCTCCAGGGCGAGCGCGATGCCCTCGGCGAGGGGCGGGTCCGCGGGCGCGGCGGCGAAGAAGGCAGCCCAGTTCTTCGGCCGTGCCTCCAGGAAGTGCTGCCGGTGCGCGGTGTCGGCCAGGGTGTTGTCCAGGTCGAACACGGCGAGGGGACGCCTGCTGCTGTCGGTCACGGGGCCACCCTAGCCAGGCACCGGCGGGCCAGGAATTCCCGGGTCGCCAGGGCGTTGAACCATGTGTGAGCAGCACAGTGATCGCCCGGACCCGGTTCTCCGTCCTCGACCGCTCCCGTACCCGCGAGGGGCACCCGCCCGCCGAGGCGCTGCGGGACACCGTCGCACTGGCGCGTCAGGCGGAGGCGCTCGGCTATCACCGGTTCTGGGTGTCCGAGCACCACGGTGTGCCCGGGGTCGCCGGTTCCGCGCCGACCGTGCTGGCCGCCGCGGTCGCCTCGGCCACCCGCACGATCCGGGTCGGCACCGGCGGGGTGATGCTGCCCAACCACCAACCGCTCGTCGTCGCCGAGCAGTTCGGCGTCCTGGAGTCCCTGTTCCCCGGCCGGATCGACATGGGACTCGGGCGTTCGGTCGGCTTCACCGACGGGGTGCGCAGAGCCCTCGGCCGGGACCGGGAGGTCGCCGAGGACTTCGCGGCACAGCTCGGCGAGCTGCTGCGCTGGTTCGAGGGCGGCTCACCCACGGGGGTGCGGGCGCGTCCCGCCGAGGGGCTGCGGGTGCCGCCGTTCGTGCTGGCCATGGGCGAGGGCGCGCGGATCGCGGCCCACGCCGGACTGCCGATGGTCATCGGCGATCTGCGCGGCCGGGAGAAGATGCTGCGCGGCATCGACCAGTACCGTTCCCTGTTCCGCCCGTCCCCTTGGGCGTCGAAGCCGTACGTCGTGGTCTCCGGGACGGTCGCGGTCGCCGGCACCGCGGACGAGGCGCGGCGGCTGCTGGTCCCGGAGGCCTGGTCGATGGCGTATTCCCGTACCCACGGCACCTTCCCGCCGCTCGCCCCGGCCGAGGCGATCGAGGGCCGCCCGATGACCGCGAAGGAGCGGGGCTTGTACGAGGCCTCTCTCGCCGGGCACATCGCCGGCACCGAGGACCAGGGCGCGCACGAGCTGGAGACCGTGCTGAAGGAGACCGGCGCCGACGAGGTCCTGGTCACGACCAGCACCTACGACCGCACCGCCCTGCTGGACTCCCACCGGCGGCTCGCCGCGCTCTTCACGCCCGGCCGCCTGACCGCCCCGAGATGCGAACCCGGCCGGGGCCGGTGACCCTGGGTGGTGGAAGCCGCGAGCGACGAGGAGGGCTGCCATGTCCTTCATGGACAAGATCAAGGGCATGCTCAAGGGCCACGAGGACATGGCCGACAAGGGCATCGACAAGGGCGGCGACTACATCGACCAGCGCACCGGGAACAAGTACCAGTCGCAGGTCGACGCCGGCCAGGACAAGCTGAGGGACGAGTTCGGTACCCGGCCGAACCGGGACAACCCGCCGCAGTCGTAGCACACGGGGGCGGATAGAGTGTCCCCCCATGCACAGCCCGCACCAGCCGTACGACCCTTACGTCCGTGTCCGTGGCGCCCGTGAGCACAACCTCAAGGGCGTCGACGTGGACATCCCGCGGGACGTGCTGGCCGTGTTCACCGGCGTGTCCGGCTCGGGGAAGTCGTCCCTGGCGTTCGGCACGATCTACGCCGAGGCGCAGCGGCGGTACTTCGAGTCGGTCGCGCCGTACGCGCGCAGGCTGATCCACCAGGTCGGGGCGCCCAAGGTCGGCGAGATCACCGGCCTGCCGCCCGCGGTCTCGCTGCAGCAGCGCCGCGCCGCCCCCACCTCGCGCTCCTCGGTGGGCACGGTCACCAATCTCTCCAACTCCCTGCGCATGCTGTTCTCCCGGGCCGGGGAGTATCCGCCGGGCGCGGAGCGGCTGGAGTCGGACGCGTTCTCACCGAACACGGCGGCCGGTGCGTGCCCGGGGTGCCATGGCCTGGGCCAGGTGCACGGCACCACCGAGGAGTTGCTGGTCCCGGATCCGTCGCTGTCCATCCGGGAGGGCGCCATCGCCGCCTGGCCCGGTGCCTGGCAGGGCAAGAACCTGCGCGACATCCTCGACGCGCTCGGCCACGACGTGGACCGGCCCTGGCGCGAGCTGCCCGCGCAGGCGCGGGAGTGGATCCTGTTCACGGACGAGCAGCCCGTCGTCACCGTGCACCCCGTCCGGGACGCCGACCGTATCCAACGGCCCTACCAGGGCACGTACATGAGCGCCCGCCGGTATGTGCTGAAGACGTTCTCGGACACCAAGTCGGCGTCGCTGCGGGCGAAGGCGGAACGCTTCCTGACCAGCTCACCCTGCCCGCGGTGCGGAGGCAGCCGGCTGCGGCCGGAGGCGCTGGCGGTGACCTTCGGCGGCCGGACCATCGCCGAGCTGGCCGCGCTGCCGCTGACCGACCTGGCCGCGACTCTCGACGGCCGCACCGAGGCCGCGCGGGTCCTCACCGAGGACCTGAAGTCCCGGATCGCGCCGGTGGTCGAACTGGGCCTCGGCTATCTCAGCCTCGACCGCTCCACCCCCACCCTGTCGGCGGGCGAGCTGCAACGGCTGCGGCTCGCCACGCAGTTGCGTTCCGGGCTGTTCGGCGTCGTCTACGTCCTGGACGAGCCGTCCGCCGGACTGCACCCGGCGGACACCGAGGCGCTGCTGACCGTGCTGGACCGGCTGAAGGCCGCGGGCAACTCGGTGTTCGTGGTGGAGCACCACCTGGAGGTGGTGCGCGGTGCCGACTGGCTGGTGGACGTGGGACCCGGCGCGGGCGAGCACGGCGGACGGGTGCTGTACAGCGGGCCGCCGGCCGAGCTGGCGTCGGTGGAGGAGTCGGCGACGGCCGCGTTCCTCTTCGACGAGTCCCCCGGCCCGGCACGTGAAGTCCGCGAGCCGCGCGGCTGGCTGACGGTGGGTCCGGTGACCCGGCACAACCTGCGGGCGGTGACGGCCGGGTTCCCGCTCGGCGCGTTCACCGCCGTCACCGGGGTCTCCGGTTCCGGAAAGTCCACGCTCATCGGCGAGTTGACCGAGGAGCTGGAGGGCGTGGACCGGCTGGTCCGGGTCGACCAGAAGCCGATCGGGCGCACCCCGCGCTCCAATCTGGCCACGTACACCGGGCTGTTCGACGTCGTACGCAAGCTGTTCGCGGACACCGAGGAGGCGCGGGCGCGCGGGTACGGCGTCGGGCGCTTCTCCTTCAACGTGGCCGGTGGCCGCTGCGAGACCTGTCAGGGCGAGGGGTTCGTCAGCGTCGAGCTGCTGTTCCTGCCGAGCACCTACGCACCCTGCCCGGACTGCGGCGGCGCCCGCTACCACCCCGGGACGCTGGAAGTGACGTACCGGGGGCGGACCATCGCCGAGGTGCTCGGTCTGACGGTGGAGGGGGCGGCGGGGTTCTTCGCGGACATCCCGGCCGCCGCCCGCAGCCTCGGCGCGCTGCTCGACGTGGGCCTCGGCTATCTGCGGCTCGGGCAGCCGGCGACCGAGCTGTCCGGCGGGGAGGCGCAGCGGATCAAGCTGGCGAGCGAGTTGCAGCGCGGGCGGCGCGGCCACACCCTCTACCTGCTGGACGAGCCCACCACCGGGCTGCACCCGGCCGACGTGGAGGTCCTGATGGACCGGCTGCACGGGCTGGTCGACGCCGGGCACACGGTCGTGGTGGTGGAGCACGACATGACAGTGGTCGCGGGCGCCGACTGGGTGATCGATCTCGGCCCCGGCGGGGGTGACCGGGGCGGCCGGATCGTGGCGTCGGGTCCGCCGGAACGGGTGGCCACGGCGGCAGGCAGCGCCACGGCACCTTATCTGGCGCGGGTCATGCCCTGAACCGGCGGCTGTTCGGTCCAGACGGTGGTAGGACGGCTGTGTCTCGCGGCGTCCGCAGAGAAAGGCAGCCGCACAGGACTAGACCAGCGCGGCGTGGGTCCAGTCCGGTTCGCCGACGCGGCCGGGCTGGGCGGCCCGGGCCAGGGACTTGCGGGTGGTGTGGCGGCCGGCCGGGATGAGCGGGAGTATCTCCACCTCGGCGACCAGGCCCCGGGCGCGGGCCACCCGCCACAGGGACGCGAGCAGGGTGTCCTCGCCGACGAACGCCGCCGCCGTGCTCGGCCCGCCGCCGTCCTGCCGGTAGCGCAGGCCGACCGGCTGCACGGGCACGCCGGCGTCGAGCGCGGCCTGGAAGACGGCGCGGCGGAAGCGGCCGTGGGCCCGCCCGCACCAGGTGCTGCCCTCGGGGAACGCGGCGACGGCCGCGCCCTCGCGCAGCGCCTCGGCGATCCGGGCGACCGTCTCGGGCAGGGCGCGGATCCGGTCCCGCTCGATGAACAGGGCCCCGCCGCGTGCGGCCAGCGGGCCCGCGACCGGCCACTGCCGGATCTCGGTCTTGGCGAGCATCCGGGCGGGGCGTACGGCGGTCAGCAGCGGGATGTCCAGCCATGAGACATGGTTGGCGACCAGCAGCAGCCCGCCGGCCGGTGCGGCGGAGCCGGTGAAGCGGACCCGGACCCCGATGGCCCGCACGATCGCCCGGCACCACCGCCTGACCCACTCGGCGGGGATCCTCCCGCCGAGTGGGGACAGCACGATCCCGGCCAGCACCAGGACCGCGACCGCGGTCAGCCGCAGCACGGCCCGGGGCACGGCCGTGGCCGCCCGGGCCGTCTCCACACACGCGCCCGGGGTACAGGGCGCGCTGGGCAGCCAGACGCTCATCAGGCCGGCACGAGGGAGAGGAAGTGCCGCAGATAGCGCGGGTTGACCCGGCGCATCGACAGCAGCACATAGAGGTCGGCGACCCCGAAGTCGGGGTCGTGCGCGGGCTCGCCGCACACCCAGGCACCCAGGCGCAGGTAGCCGCGCAGCAGGGCGGGCAGCTCGCTGTGTCCGGCCGGGGCCCCGGCGTTCGGAAGCCAGGGGAGCAGCGGCCGTACCCGGAACTCCTCGGGTGCCAGGTGCTTGGCGCGCACCCGCTCCCAGGTGGCCGTCGCGAGGGCGCCGCCGTCGGCGAGCGGCACCGAGCAGCAGCCCGCCAGCCACTCGTGCCCGCGGTCGATCATGTACCGGGCTATCCCGGCCCAGATCAGACTGATGACGGCGCCGTCGCGGTGGTCGGGGTGCACACAGGAGCGACCGACCTCGACCAGGCCCGGCCGGATCGCATCGAGTGCGGAGAGCTCGAACTCGCCCTCCGAGTAGAGCCGGCCGGCGACCGCGGCCCGCTCCGGCGGCAGCAGCCGGTAGGTGCCGACGACCTGCCCGGTGACGGTGTCGCGCACGAGCAGGTGGTCGCAGTAGGCGTCGAAGGCGTCGACGTCCAGTCCCGGCTGCGGCGTGGCCAGCAGGGCCCCCATCTCACCGGCGAAGACGTCGTGCCGCAGCCGCTGCGCGGCCCGCACGTCGTCCTCGTCACGGGCGAGGGTGACGGTGTAGCGGGTCGGTGCCGCGGGCTGTGGGGGGCGGTCGAGGGTGGAAACGCCGGTCATGGCTCTCTCCTGGTCACGGGCCGGTTCGGCGACGGCGGCGAGCGGGTGCGTACGGCCCGCCGCTCCTGTTCTTCCGATGCCGGTTGGCGTGCGCGTGACCTGTGCCAGGAGAGGGGATGTGGGAATGTTGAACGCCGGGGTACGGGCGATCACGGGAAACCAGACGGGGCCGGTGAGCACCACCCCCGGCCCCGCCCGTTCGCCTGTGCGACGAACGTTTCCCTGTCGGTGGGGCGCTACCGCTTCCCCGCCTTACGGGTGGCGCGCAGCCACTCCCTGTTCATGCTCGTGATGGACACGAGCGGGATGCCCTTGGGGCAGGCGGTCGCGCACTCCCCCGTCAGCGTGCACCCGCCGAAGCCCTCCGCGTCCATCTGCGCCACCATGTCCAGCACCCGTGTCTCCCGCTCGGGCGCGCCCTGGGGCAGCACGTTCAGGTGGTTGACCTTGGCCGAGGTGAACAGCATCGCCGCGCCGTTGGGACACGCGGCCACACACGCCCCGCAGCCGATGCACTCGGCGTGCTCGAACGCGAAGTCGGCGTCGGCCTTGGGCACCGGCGTGGCATGGGCCTCCGGCGCGGACCCGGTCGGTGCGGTGACGTAGCCGCCGGCCTGGATGATCCGGTCGAACGCGGACCGGTCGACCACCAGGTCCTTGATCACCGGGAAGGCCGCCGCCCGCCACGGCTCGATGTCGATGGTGTCGCCGTCCTTGAAGGACCGCATGTGCAGCTGGCAGGTGGTGGTGCGCTCCGGCCCGTGCGCGTCGCCGTTGATCACGAGCGAGCACGCGCCGCAGATGCCCTCGCGGCAGTCGTGGTCGAAGGCGACCGGGTCCTGGCCGGACAGGATGAGCTGCTCGTTGAGGACGTCCAGCATCTCCAGGAAGGACATGTCGGACGAGATGCCCTCCACCTCGTACGTGGACATGGCGCCTTCGGCGTCGGCGTTCTTCTGGCGCCAGACGCGCAGGGTGAGCTTCATGCGTAGCTCCGCTGGGTGGGGTGGACGTACTCGAAGACCAGGTCTTCCTTGTGCAGGACGGGTGCGTCACCGGTGCCGGTGAACTCCCAGGCCGCCGCGTACCCGAACTCGTCGTCCCTGCGGGCGGCTTCGCCGTCCGGGGTCTGGGACTCCTCGCGGAAGTGGCCGCCGCAGGACTCGGCGCGGTGCAGCGCGTCGAGGCACATCAGCTCGGCCAGCTCCAGGTAGTCGACGATCCGGTTGGCCTTCTCCAGCGACTGGTTGAACTCCTCGCCGGTGCCGGGGACCTTGATGCGCCGCCAGAACTCCTCGCGGATCTGCGGGATGCGCTCCAGTGCCTTGCGCAGTCCGGCGTCGGTGCGGGCCATGCCGCAGAACTCCCACATCAGTTCGCCGACTTCGCGGTGGAAGGAGTCGGGGGTGCGGTCGCCGTCCACGGCCAGGAGCCTCGTCAACCGGTCCTCGGTCTCGGCCAACACCTCCTGCACCGCCGGATGTTCGGCGGTGACAGCTTCTTCATCGGCCCGGTGGGGGTTGCGGGCCAGGTAGTCGTTGATGGTGGCCGGCAGCACGAAGTAGCCGTCGGCCAGGCCCTGCATCAGCGCGGAGGCGCCGAGCCGGTTGGCGCCGTGGTCGGAGAAGTTGGCCTCACCGATCGCGAACAGGCCCGGAATGGTGGTCTGCAGGTCGTAGTCGACCCACAGGCCGCCCATCGTGTAGTGCACGGCCGGGTAGATCCGCATCGGCACCTGGTACGGATCCTCGTCGGTGATCCGCTGGTACATGTCGAAGAGGTTGCCGTACTTGGCCTCGACCGCCCCCCGGCCCATGCGCCGGATGGCGTCGGCGAAGTCCAGGTAGACGCCCTGGCCGCCGGGGCCCACCCCCCTGCCCTCGTCGCAGACGTTCTTCGCGGCGCGGGAGGCGATGTCACGCGGGACCAGGTTGCCGAAGGAGGGGTAGATGCGCTCCAGGTAGTAGTCGCGCTCGTCCTCGGGGATCTGGTTCGGCGGTCGGGTGTCGCCCTTGGCCTTGGGCACCCAGATCCGGCCGTCGTTGCGCAGCGACTCGCTCATCAGCGTCAGCTTGGACTGGTGGTCGCCGGTGCGCGGGATGCAGGTGGGGTGGATCTGCGTGAAGCAGGGGTTGGCGAAGTACGCGCCACGCCGGTGCGCCCGCCAGATCGCGGTCGCGTTGGAGTTCATGGCGTTGGTCGACAGGTAGAAGACGTTTCCGTAACCGCCGCTGGCCACTACGACGGCGTCGGCGAAGTAGGTGTCGATCTTCCCGGTGATCAGATCCCGGGCCACGATGCCGCGGGCCCGCCCGTCCACCACGATCAGGTCCAGCATCTCGGTGCGCGGGTGCATCTCCACGTTGCCCGCGGCGATCTGCCTGCTCAGGGCCTGGTACGCGCCCAGCAGCAGCTGCTGGCCCGTCTGGCCGCGGGCGTAGAAGGTGCGGGAGACCTGAACACCGCCGAAGGAGCGGGTGTCGAGCAGGCCGCCGTACTCGCGGGCGAAGGGCACGCCCTGGGCCACGCACTGGTCGATGATCTCGACCGAGATCTGCGCGAGGCGGTGGACGTTGGACTCGCGGGCGCGGAAGTCGCCGCCCTTGACGGTGTCGTAGAACAGCCGGTGGATCGAGTCGCCGTCGTTGCGGTAGTTCTTCGCCGCGTTGATGCCGCCCTGCGCGGCGATGGAGTGGGCGCGGCGCGGGGAGTCCTGGTAGCAGAACTGGACGACGTGGTAGCCCTGTTCGGCCAGGGTGGCGCCGGCCGAACCGCCGGCCAGGCCGGTGCCGACCACGATCACCGTGTGCTTGCGCCGGTTGGCGGGATTGACCAGCTTGGCCTCGAAGCGGCGCTTGTCCCAGCGCTCGTGGATCGGGCCGGACGGGGCCTTGGAGTCGGTGACCGGCTCACCGGTCGTGTAGTTCACGTAGTCGGTCATGTCAGCTCACCACTCCGGTCATGACGCCCACGGGTACGGCGATGAAACCGGCCGTGAGCAGCAGCGCGAGGACGTTGGCGATGGTCTTCAGGGCGCGGTCGCGGGTGCGGCTGCCGACGCCGAGGGTCTGGGCGGCGCTCCAGAAGCCGTGCCGGATGTGCAGGCCGAGCGCGAGCATCGCGACGATGTAGATGACGTCGCCGTACCAGGTGGAGAAGGTGTCGACCACGTTCTGGTACGGGTGGCCGGCCTGGAAGCCGCCGGAGTGCACGGTGCCGGTGGTCAGGTCCAGGATGTGCCAGACGATGAACAGGCCGAGGATGATCCCGCCCCAGCGCATGGTGCGGGTGGCGTAGCTCGCCCGGGGCCTTGAGTGCACGTACTTGCTGGGCCGCGCCTTGATGTCACGGCGGCTGAGCTGGTACGCGGACGTGGCGTGGGCGACCACGGCGACGACGAGGACGATCCGGATGAGCCAGAGCGTCCACTCGTAGTGCATGAAGGGCTCGCCGATGGTGCGCAGCCAGTGGGCGTAGTGGTTGAACTCGCCCGCCCCGAAGTAGATCTTCAGGTTGCCGATCATGTGCGCCACCAGGTACAGCAGCATGATCAGGCCGCTGACGGCCATCACCGTCTTCTTGCCGACGGAGGAGTCCCACATCGTGCGCGCCATGGACGGCCGTCGGTCCGTCCGCGTTGCCAGAGCCATGGCCAGCACGCTAGGGGCGAAGGGCCCGATCAGTCCAAGACATGGTCCAGCTCGTTTCCATAGCTGGAAGCTATCATTCGAGGATGCAGTTCCAGCAGCTCCAGTACTTCGTCGCCGTCGCCGAGACCCGGCACTTCACCCGCGCCGCCGAGCTGGTACATGTCGCCCAGCCGTCGCTGTCCCAGCAGATCAAGGCGCTGGAGCGGGAGCTGGGCGCGGATCTGTTCCTGCGCGCACGGGGCAACATCACGCTCACCGACGCCGGCGAGGCGCTGCTGCCGCTGGCCCGGCGGATCCTGGCCGACGCGGACACGGCCCGCTACGAGGTGCAGGAACTGGTGCAGCTGCGCCGGGGCCGGGTGCGGCTGGGGGCGACGCCGAGTCTGTGCACGGGCCTGCTGCCGGATGTGCTGCGCGCCTTCCACGACCGCTATCCCGGCATCCAGCTGTTGATCGAGGAGGGCGGCTCGCACGACCTGGTGCGGGAGCTGGCGCGCGGCGCCCTTGATCTCGCGCTGGTCGTCCTGCCGCTGCCGACGCCGTCGCCGGCGCTCAGCACGGTCGAGCTGCTGCGGGAGGACCTGGTCGTGGTGTCGTCGCCCGAGGTACCGGCCCCGGGCCGGGGTGGGCGGGTGGTGGACATCGGCGATCTGGAGGGCGAGCGGCTGGTGATGTTCCGGCATGGGTACGACCTGCGGGAGCTCACCGTCGCCGCGTGTCGCTCCGCTGGGTTCGAGCCGGAGTTCGGTGTCGAGGGGGGTGAGATGGATGCGGTGCTGGGGTTTGTGCGGGCGGGACTCGGTGTCGCCGTGGTGCCGCGGATGGTTGCCACCCGGGCCGGGCAGGGGCTGAGGGTCACTCCGTTGGCGCGGCCGGGGTTGCAGCGGGTCATCGCATTGGCTCACCGCAGCGATGTGGCTCCGCCTCGGGCAGCGAGGGAGTTGCAGCGGATGCTTCTTGAGCGGTGACGGTGTTTGTTGCCGGATGCGTCTGCCTGTGGATCGCCGTTTCGGGCTTTCCGTTCGTCGTGGTTGCTCGCGCAGTTCCCCGCGCCCCTCAGGGAACTGCGCTGCCCCTCTTTGAAAGGCTCAGCCCGTTGCGTCCACCAAGGCCAGGTCGTGCAGGCGATCTGGTGGGCCCGGGCGGGCGTAGTACCAGCCCTGGGCCGTGTCGCAGCCCAGTATGCGCAACTGCTCTGCCTGAGCGCCGGTTTCCACGCCCTCGACGGTGACCGCGAGGTCGAGGCTGTGGGCGAGGGTGACGATACCCTCGACGATCTTGAGGTCGACGGGGTCGGCGGGGAACTGCTGCATGCCCCGGGTGAAGGAGCGGTCCAGTTTGAGGATGCGCACCGGGAGGCGGCGCAGGTTGGCGAGGTTGGAGTAGCCGGTGCCGAAGTCGTCCAGGGCGATGTCGACGCCCATCTCGGCCAGCCGGTGCAGGGGTTTGAGCAGGTCGTCGTCGGCGCCGATGAGCGCGGACTCGGTGACCTCCAGGCAGAGGGCCTCCGGCCCGACACCCGCGCGCTCCAGGATCTCGACCGTGTCCTGGACGAGGCCCGGATGGCTGAGCTGGCACGGTGAGAGGTTGACGTTGATGCGCAGGGGCCCGGCGGTGGTCTCCTCGCCGTGGCGTTCTCGCCAGGCGCGGGCCTGGCGGATGGACTCCTCCAGGACCCAGCGGCCGAGCGGGACGATCAGGCCGGTGTGCTCGGCGAGCGGGATGAAGCGGTCGGGGCCGAGCACTCCGTGCTGGGGATGCAGCCAGCGGACGAGGGCCTCGGCACCCCGGACGCTGCCGTCGCCGAGGTGGACCAGCGGCTGGTACTCGATGAAGAACTCGCCGCGTTCCAGGGCCGTGGGGAGGGCCGTCGTCAGGCCGTGGCGGGTGATGGCGCGGGCGTCGGCCTCGGGGTCGGCGAGTTCGGAGCGGTTGCCGCCCGCGGACTTGGCCCGGTACATGGTGATGTCGGCGCTGCGCAGCACCTCCGCCGCCGTGCGCTCACCCGCCGGGCCCTCGACGATGCCGAGGCTGCCGCGCACCAGCAGGTCACGGCCGTCGATGCTGACCGGCGTGACGAGGGCGTTCATGATGCGCTCGGCGAGCTCGTCGACCTTGCGCTCGGTGCCAGGCCCCGTGGTCAGGGCCACGAACTCGTCGCCGCCGAGCCTGGCGACCATCTCACCGGGAGCGGTCGCGCAGGACTGCAGCCGGTCGGCGACCTCCACCAGCAGCCGGTCGCCGGCCGCATGCCCGAGGCTGTCGTTGATGGTCTTGAAGCCGTCCAGGTCGAGGTAGCACAGCCCGAAACGCTGGCCCTCGCCCGCGTTCAGGGCCTTCTCCAGGCGCTCGAAGAACAGGCTGCGGTTGGGCAGGCCGGTGAGCGCGTCGTGGGTGGCCTCGTAGCGCAGCCGCAGGTTGAGCAGGCGGCGCTCGGTGGTGTCCTCCATGAGGGCGAGCTGGTACTGCGGATTGCCGTCGGCGTCGCGCAGCAGGGAGACCGTCAGGTTGGTCCACAGCACCGTGCCGTCGGAGCGGTTGAAGGCCTTTTCCAGGTGGTAGTGCTCGCGCTCGCCGCGGACGAGTTCGTCGTACAGTTTCCAGGTCTGCGGCGCGTCCTCGGGGTGCACCCAGTCCTGGACGCGGCGGCCGCGCAGGGCGTGGTCGGACTGCCCGAACATGCGCAGCAGCGCCTCGTTGACCTGCAGGACGTTGCCGTCGAGGTCGGCGATGCCGATCCCTATGGCCGCCCCCTCGAAGACCGCGCGGAACCGGGCCTCGCTGGCGTGCAGCGCCTGCGCGACCACACCCTGGGCGCGCAGCGCGGCCTGGGCGATGGACTCCTGCTCGGCGAGGGTGCGTTCGCGCAGCGCCTCGGCGTATCCGGCGGCCATCGCGTGCTGCAACCGCGAGGAGCGCAGGCGTGCGTCGTCCTGGGGGCCGTCCTCGGCGCAGTACAGCACCAGGTAGGCGTCCACGCAGTCCAGGGTCCGGGTGAGCGCCTCGGGGTCGGTGCAGTGCGCGTCGACCAGGGCGGCGCCGACCGCCTTCGCGCCGTCCGCGTCGAAGCCGCGGGCACGCAGCAGCTCGCTCAACCGGCGTGCGAGCGGAAGCAGTTGTTCCTCGAACTCCGCCCGGGTCAGCGACGTGCAGGTCACCGGGTAGACCGCCCGGCTCCAGATCGTCGTGAACCGGCGCAGTCTGTCCGCCGGCCCGTCCGGCTCGGCGCTCACGCCGTACGCCCCACGCCGGCGAATCCGGAGAAGGCGAACGGATCCTCGTCCTGAGGCGCCGACTCCGGCCGCCAGTGCGGCATCGGCACCAGTCCCGGTTCCACCATGTCGTACCCCTCGAAGAACCGCGCGATCTCGCCGCGCGAGCGCATGATGAGCGGATTGCGAATGTCCTTGTATACGTCCACCGCGCCCTCGGCCCGCTCTGCGGGCAGCGGGATTCCCTCGTACGAGGCATGGGTGAGGATCAGCAGGCTGCCGGGCGCGAGGGCGTCGCGCAGCTCGGCCACCGCTGCGTAGGGGTCGTCCGCGTCTTCCACGAAGTGCAGTATGGCAACGAGAAGGAGCGCGACCGGACGGTTCAGGTCGATCAGCCGCTCCACCTGGGCGCTGGAGAGGATCTCCTGGGGCTTGCGCAGGTCCGCGGCGACGACGTCCGCCGTGTCGTTTCCGGCCAGCACCGCCTCGCTGTGCGCTACGGCGACCGGGTCGTGGTCGACGTAGACCACGCGGGCGCCCGGTACGGCCGCCTGGGCCACCTCGTGGACGTTGCCGAAGGTCGGGATGCCGGAGCCTATGTCGAGGAACTGGGTGATGCCCTCCCCGGCCGCGAACCGCACGGCACGGCGCATGAACGCCCGGTTGGCCTGCATGATCTTGGGCAGGCCCGGCATGAACTCCATCGCCCTGCGGGCCGCTTCCCGGTCCACCTCGAAGTTGTGCGAGCCGCCCAGGTAGTAGTCGTAGATCCGCGAGACGCTCGGCACCGTGATGTCGATGCTCCGTGGGGCCCAGGCGGGGCGCTCCATGTATCTCTCCAAGGGTAGGGGACAGGGACAGGCGATCCGGTGTTCGAGCTGAGGCTACTGATCGCCCGGCAAAGGAGCGACCCAAACCGGAAATTGACCGTCCGTTCCCCGCCACTGCCTGCGGCAAGTGCCCGTATGACACCGCTGTGTGACGGATTCCGCCGCATGAAACGGTCCGCCCCCTCCGTGCGGTGCGGAGGGGGCGGACCTTCGGTGGCGCTCCGGGCCGGGCGGGGCGATCGACCCTGGGGAGGTGATCTAGTTGCCCGGCGCGCCGACCGGCTTTCCGTCGGGCGAGACGGCGTACCAGGTGCCGCCCACGCCCTGACCGTTGGTGTCGCCGGGGGCCTTGTCCCCGGAGAAGGTGTAGATCGGCCAGCAGTTGACCGTCATCTGCTGCACGCCGTCGGGACGGGTGAAGCCCATCAGGCCCTTCTTCTTGACGCCCTGGGTGTCCTCGGGCTTGACGATGCCGACGGCCGGCCACTTCTGCAGGCAGGCACCGGTGCAGTTGGAGACGGACTTCGGCCAGGCCTTGTCCTTGAGGAAGCGGTAGACGGTCATCCCGTTCTTGTCGACGATGATGTCGCCCAGCTTGGGGTCCTTGCGGACGGACAGACCGGGCAGGGCGGCCAGGGAGGCCTTCTTGCCGTTCGGGGCCAGCGCGAACCACTTGCCGCCCACGCCCTGGCCGTTGACGTCTCCGGCTTTGGTGTCCTTGGCGTAGCGGTAGGCGGGCCAGCCGCCGATGGTGAGCTGCTTGGTGCCGTCGGCACGGGTGACCTCGCCCAGCAGTGACTTGTCGATGCCGGCTCCGGCCGTGGCGTCGTTGGCGGGCACGGGCGGCCAGGTGGTGGCGCAGGTGCCGTCGCAGTTCGACTTGGGCGGGTTGGCGGTGTCGTTGTCGAACCGGTACAGGGTGAGGCCGGAGCCGTCGGTCACCACCTTGCCCAGGTTGGTGTTGGTGACGGCGGCCAGCTTGCCCGCGGGGGCGGCCGCGGTCGGGGAGCCGGAGCTCTGGTTGCCGTCGGCGCCGTAACCGTTGCCCGATCCGGTGCCGGCACCGGTGGTCGGGCTGCCCGCGGGCGCGGTGGCGCCGACGTTCTGGGCCGCCGATGCCGTGGTGCCGTTGTCCTGACCGCACGCCGTCGTCAGCGCCAGCACCGCAGCGGCTGTGGCCACCAGTGAGGCGGTCCGCCAGGAGGTCTTCATGTCCAACTCCCCATATTCGCCTGGATGTTGCAGCGCCATGCCGCGCCGCCGCACGGCCATGGGTACGCACCGAGGGGGCAGGAGCGTTCAACGGGAGGAGAAGTTTCTTCGGCAGTCGCCTCGGGAGTTTCCTGCCGCGCCCTGTGACCTGTGGCGGTGCACGGGGCTCGTACGGGCGTGTGTATCGCACCAATGGCGTTCTTCTTCGCGTCAAACCACGGATCGCGCTATGTCCTCCCTTCGGAGCAATCCGGGCGCACTACGGCGTACGACCGCTTTCCGGACCCCATGATCTTCGAGTGCATGGACCCGAAGTGACCCGATGCGCGCCCGCCGCGCGGGTGTTGGCCCTGGTGACGCTGACCTGGACCCTGGTGGGCTGCCCGGCCGGAGTTGCGTCGGCCGACGCCTGTGCGTACGCCTCCACGGGGCCGGACGGCACGGTGGCGACGGCCTACGCCGGCGACCACCACTGGCCGCCCCTGCCGGCCTGTGCGAGCCCCACGCCGACACCCACCCCGACGCCCAGTCCGACACCGCCCCCGCCGCCGAGACCGGCACCGCCGAGGCCGACTCCGCGCCCGGCACCGAAGCCGACGCCGGAACCGAAGCCGCCGGCCCGGCCCCGACCGGTTCCGCCGGCCCCGCGGCCGACCCCGACTCCGCCCCCTGCACCGACGCCGCCACCCGATCCGAAGCCGAAGGCCACCGCGCGGCGCTCGGTGACGAGGGTGAGGTATCCGGCGTACCACCCGCACCCCACCGCACACACCGCGCCCGGCCACACCACGCCGGTCACCTATGTCCTGCTCATCACCGTGCCGGCGATCGTCGCCGTCGCGGCCCTGCGCCCGCGCTGACGGGCCGGGCCCCGCTCACCTTCTGGAGGTATCCGTTGCCGGATTGGCTTGTTCTCGTCCTCGCGATGCTGGCGGCCTGTGCCGTGGTGATGGTCGTCACCGTGGTACGGCACAAGCGTGCCCCTGAGGACGAGGATCCCAGCGAGACCCCGGACGTCATCGAGTACATGACGATGTGGATCGGTGTCGTGTACGCCATCGTCCTGGGCCTTGCCATCGCGGGCGTGTGGGAGGCGCGCAGCTCCGCGCAGGACTACGTACAGTCCGAGGCCCAGGCGCTGCACGAGATCTCGGAGCGGGTACGGGTCTATCCGCCCGACGTCCGGGACAAGGTCCGCGCCGATGTCAACACCTATGTCAGCTACGTCGTGCACCACGAGTGGCGGACGATGTCCGACGACGGGCGCGTCACCGACCGCGGCGCACGGCTGCTGCAGACGGTCCGCCAGGACGTCACCGACTACAAACCGAAGAACGACTTCGAGGCGCAGGCCTACCAGCCGCTGCTGGACCAGATGACCGCCGCCGACCAGGCGCGCAACGCCCGCGCCGACTCCACCGGGGCCACCATGCCGCCGGTGGTGTGGTGGGGCCTGCTCACCGGGGCGCTGGTCACCGTCGGCATGGTGTTCGCGCTGCAGATCCGGCGGACCACACGTGAGGTGGTCCTGGCGGGGCTGTTCTCCGCGACCATCGCGTTCATGCTGTTCCTCATCTGGGACTTCGACGCCCCCTACAGCCGGGGCATCGCGGTGACCGCGGAACCGTTCGTGAACCTGTTCCCGGGGGTCACCGGATAGCCCGTTGACGCACGTCACCGGCAGGCCGTCGCCCCGGCTCCCCCACGGGGGCCGGGGCGACGGTGTCTGCGCCTCAGCCCCGCTTCTCGTTCCGGCGGCGCAGCCAGAACGCGCCGCCCCCGACGACCCCCAGGGTCACGAGTCCGGCGCCGACGGCCATGTCGGCCGGTGTGGCGCCGCTGGATCTGCTGCCGCCGACACCGCCCTGGACACCGCCGAGCACCGTGAACGCGGCCGGGCGGACCAGGGTCCTGTTCTCGCAGCGGATCCTGATGTCGTACCGGCCGGGCGGGGCGTCGCGGTCCACGTTGATGGTGCCGCTCGCGGTGTCGTCGCGGAAGTCGTCGAACTGGGTGGTGGGGAAGGCGCGGGAGGACATGGTGCCGCCGTGGCAGCCGTCCGCGGTGACGGTGAGCCGGCCGCCGGCCGGGAGCACGCCGGGCGTGGCGACGATGTTCCGGGGGCCGCCGTTGCCACGGCCGCCGAAGTCGTCCTCGCTGTCGCCGAAGTCTTCATTGTGGTCGCCGGAGTCGTCACCCCGGTGGAGGTCGTCGCCGCGGTCGCCGGAGTCGTCACTCCGGGCGCCGCTGCCGTTCTCGTCGCTTCGGCCGAAGTCGTCTCCCCGGCCCGGGTCGCGGCCGGGATCCCCGTTGTCCTTGAAGTGACCGTGGATGGTGAAGTTGCCGCCGTTGCCCGTGCCGTCCGCGACGGCCACGGGGACGGCGAACCCGAGCATGGCGACCGCGGTGCACGCGGCCGCCAGGGCGCGTTGGTTTCGCATGTGCTCCTCCGCGGGAGGTCCCCGGGACCCGTCCCCGGGCGATCGGCGAGAGAACACCTCCCGGAAAGACCCTCGGGGGCGCGGAACACGCCCGCATGTCGAGAATGGTCCGTCCTGGTGAGCCAACACGCCACATAAAAAGCACATAATCGGATATTGCCGCAGGTCACGGTCCGTCAGGAATTTTCTCAGAACGGCAACTCGGATGGCGCACCACACAGGCCGTGGGCCACCCGTTCGCCACTGGACCCGGTCGCCCCTCGTGTGCGCGGGACTTAGCGTTTTCCCATGCGCGAAGGCCGTGGCGAGGCCGCGTCGAGAGGGGATGGCGAATGTCTGCGTCCGAGCTTTTCGAGCTTGCCGAAGAGGAGGAACGGCGGAAGAAGCGCGCCCCGTGGGGCGTGCTGGCGCTTGTTCTGCTGACCGGTCTGGCGCTCATCCGCAACGGTTCCGGGGAGTTCGACATCGGTCCGCCGCAGCCTGCTTCGGCGGTGGCCCCGGACAGCCACAGCGGCACGGGCACCTTCTCCGCGGCCCGGGCCTCGCTCGGGTTCTCCGCCGCCGACCGGGTCCGCATCCCCGCGATCCAGGTGAACGCGCCGGTCATGCCCGTCGGTCTGGACGCGGCCGGCTGGGTCGCCGCACCGCCGCCTGAGGACCCCAACCTGGCGGGCTGGTTCACCGGCGCGGTCTCCCCCGGCGAGAAGGGCACCGCCGTCATCGTCGGACACGTCGACAACGCACGGGGCCCCGCCGTGTTCTACGGACTCGGGTCCCTCAGGAAGGGAAACCGGATCGAGGTCCTGCGCAAGGACGGGAAGACCGCGGTGTTCGAGACCTATGGGGTCGAGGTCTTCTCCAAGAGCCGTTTTCCGGGCGCCCGCGTGTACGGCTCGAAGGGCACACCGGAACTGCGGGTCATCACCTGCGGCGGCGGTTTTTCCCAGCAGAACGGTTACGACGGGAACGTCGTCGTCTTCGCCCGCCTGGTCGCGGTGAACTGAGTCCACCGCGGCCGGGCGGCCGAAGAGCCGGGAAACGGTTACACACGCCGGTCCGGCACGGTCATGTGATATCCGGAGTCCAGGAGATGGGGCAGCCATTCGCGGATGGCGTGGACGGTCTGCGACCGGTCGCCCCCGGCGTCGTGGGAGAGCACCACGACCCCGGGGGCGGCGCCGCTCTCCACCCGGTCGATGATGGTGTCGGTGCCGGGCTCCATCCAGTCGGTGGTGTCGACCGTCCAGGCCAGCGGCTCCATGCCCATCTCGGCGCCCAGCTGGAAGGCGGCCCGGTTCCAGGCGCCGTAGGGGGCGCGGAACCACTGCGGGCGCTCGCCGTAGGTGTCCTCGATGACGTCGCTCGTGCGCTTCATCTCGGAGCGGATCTGCCTGCGGTTGAGGGTCGTCAGCAGCGGATGCGTCCAGGTGTGGTTGCCCACCACATGGCCTTCGTCGGCCATCCGGGCCACCAGCTCCTTGTTGTCGACGACGCACTCGCCGCACACGAAGAACATGGCCCGCACGTCGTACTTGGCGAGGGTGTCCAGGATGTGCGGGGTGTAGTCCGGGTTGGGGCCGTCGTCGAAGGTCAGCATCATGCTCCGGCCGCGCCCGGAGATCTGGAGGATGGGCTCCTTGCGGACCTTCAGTGTGCGCGGCGCGGCACGCGGCGGTCCGTCACCGGTGAGCGGCTGGAGCCGGAAGGCGGAGGACTTGGGCGCCTGGCGGGCCTGCGGTCCGGGAGCGGGGGCGGGGGCGGCGGTACCGCCGCCGTCCTCGGCGCCGCCCGCGAGGAACATCCCGGCGGTACCCGCCGCTCCCAGCGCGGCGGCGCCGGCCAGGAGCATCCGGCGCCGTGTGAGCAACTGATCCTTCTGCATGACCCATCAGTCGCCCCACCGGACTCCGGCGCACCGCAGCGACACCGGCTCGGCAGCGGGAATACGCCCGGACGGACCAGTGCCGGGGCCGGTGCGGAACCGGTCATGTGCCTCTGGTAGTCATTCATCCGCGCAGAGGGCCGACAACGGATGTGGGGGCGAGCCGAGTTGGTGCACGCGGGAGAGAACGGGCTGCGGCGCAGGGGGCCGGCGGTGGTCCTGCTGGCGGCCGCCCAGGTGCTGGTCGTCTTCGACACCACCGTCTTCACGGTGGGGCTGCCGTGGATCGCGGTCCGGTCGCAGCTGTCCTTCCAGGGCCTGACCTGGCTGCTGAGCGTGTACAGCGTGTGTTTCGCCGCGCTGCCGGTGCTCGCGGGGGCGCTGGGTGAGGCGTTCGGGCAGCGACGCGTGCTGATGGGCGGCCTCGCCCTGTCGAGCCTGGCCGCCGTGGCACCGGCCGTGACGGTGGACTCCGGGGTGCTGCTCGCCTCACGGGCGGTGCAGGGTGTCGCGGCGGCGGTGATCACGGCCGGCGCGCTGGCGCTGATCGACTCCACGCATCCGGAGGGTCCGGGCCGGGACCGGGCGCTGAGCGTGCACTTCGCGGTCGTCGCCTGTGCCGGACCGGCGATGCTGCTGCCCACCACCATGCTGCTGGACGCCTCGGTGCGGGGCGAGACGGTGTTCTGGGTGCAGGCCGTCGCGGGGGCGGTGCTGCTGGTGCTTACCCCGGTGGTGCTCACCGAGTCCGCTCCCCTGCCCGGGGCCGGCGCGCGGGTGGGCCGTGCGGCGCTGGGCGTCGTCCCGCTGGGTTTCCTGGCGTGGTTCGCGGACTGGCTCGGTGACCACAGCGTGTCCGCGACGACGGTCGTCGTCATCGCGGTGGCTGGCGCGCTGCTGCCGTCCGCTCTGGGCCTGCTGGGCCGGTCTGAGCGGGTGCCGGAACTCCTCGCCCGGCTGGGCCGGGAGCGCGCCGCGTTCGGCGGGTACACGGTGGTGGCGCTGCTGGCGGCCGGCCTGGCCGGTGCCCTGTACGCCCTCACGCTCGCCCTGCAGGTGATCGGCGGGCTGTCCGTGATGCAGGTCGGCTGGGCCCTGCTGTCCGCCGTCGCCGGGGTGCTGCTGGGCTGCCTGGCCCTTCCCCGGGTGGCCGCGCGCATCGGGCTCGGTGCCGCGGCGGCCGGGGCCTGCGGGGTGGCGGCCGTCGGCTTCGTCCTGCTGGGCAGGGAGGACGCCTTCCGCTTCGCCGATGTGCTGCTGCCGCTGCTGCTGATCGCCTTCGGCTGCGCGGTGCTCGCCCTGCCCGCCGGTTTCGCCCGGTCCGGGAGCGGTGCGCTGCCCCAGGGCCTGAACTCGTCGCGGCAGCTGGGCGCCGGCCTGGGCGTGTCGCTGTTCGCCGGGATCGTCTCGGTCGCCATGCAGCGCATCCCGCGGTCCTCGCCCTCTGGGACCTACTACCAGGACTACAAGGCCTTCATGACAGGCGCGGTCCGCGACTGCTTCGAGCTGGGCCTGGCGCTGTGTGTGACGGGCGCCGTGGTCGCGCTGCTGGCCCTGCCCCGGCACCGCTTCCCGGCGCCCGACCCGGACCCGGGCCTCAGCGGCGGCGCACCAGCGGGAACGGCAGGGTCTCCCGGATCGTCAGGCCGGTGAGGAACATCACGAGCCGGTCGACACCGAGGCCGAGTCCGCCGGTCGGGGGCATCGCGTACTCGAGGGCCTGAAGGAAGTCCTCGTCCAGCTCCATGGCCTCCGGGTCCCCGCCGGCGGCCAGCAGCGACTGCTCGGTCAGCCGCCGGCGCTGTTCCACGGGGTCGGTCAACTCGGAGTAGGCGGTGCCGAGTTCGGTGCCGAAGGCGACGAGGTCCCAGCGCTCGGCGAGGCGTGGGTCGGTGCGGTGCTGCCGGGTCAGCGGGGAGACGTCGGTCGGGAAGTCCTTGTAGAACGTGGGGAGTTGGGTGCGTTCCTCGACCAGTCGCTCGTACATCTCCAGGACGATGTCGCCGGGCCCGTCGTCGGCGGTGTACGGCACCCCGGCCCGGTCGCACAGCCGGTGCAGCCGCAGCAGTTCGGTGCCGGGGCCGATCTCCTCCCCCAGCGTCTCCGAGAGCGCGCCGTACACCGTCCTGACCGGCCACTCCCCGGAGATGTCGTACTCCTGCCCGTCCTTGCGGGCCACCGGGGAGCCGAAGGCGGCCCGCGCCGCGCCCTGGATCAGCTCGCGGGTGAGGTCGAGCATGACGTCGTAGTCGGCGTACGCCTGGTAGGCCTCCAGCATCGTGAACTCGGGGTTGTGCTTGTAGGAGACGCCCTCGTTGCGGAAGGTGCGGCCCAGTTCGAAGACCTTCTCCAGGCCGCCGACGCACAGCCGCTTCAGGTACAGCTCGGGGGCGATGCGCAGGTACAGGTCGAGGTCGTAGGCGTTGATGTGGGTGGTGAAGGGGCGGGCGGTGGCGCCGCCGTGGATCGGCTGGAGCATCGGGGTCTCGACCTCCACGAACCCGCGGTCCAGCAGGCCCTGGCGCAGGGCCTGTACGGCGGCGGAGCGGGCCCGGATCACGGTGCGGGCGGCGGGACTGGTCGCGAGGTCGAGATAGCGGCGGCGGACTTTCGCCTCGGGGTCGGCGAGGCCACGGCGCTTGTCGGGCAGCGGGCGCAGACACTTGCCGGTGAGCTGCCAGGAGGTGACGAAGACGGTGGGTTCGCCCTTGTCGCTGAGGCCGGTGCGGCCGGTCGCGGTGATGTGGTCGCCGATGTCGCATCCGGCGGTGAATCGGTCGAGGGCGGTGCCGGAGCGGTCGCGGGTGAGGGCGATCTGGTGGTCGCCGGACCAGTCGCGCAGCACGGCGAAGACGACGCCCCCGAAGTCGCGGACCAGCATGACCCGTCCGGCGACGGTGACGTCCTCGTCGGGGGGCACGTCGGCGAGGGCGTGGGTGGGGGCGGGGACACCGACCGGGTACGGGTCGGTGCCACCGGTGCGCAGCCGGTCGAGCTTGTGATGCCGGACGCGTACCTGGTCGGGCAGGCCCGCGTCCGGTGCGCCGGGCCCGGCCTGCTCCCCTCCGCCGAGACCGAGCGCCGTCAGGGGTGGCAGCCCTTGGGTGGTCGCGGGCCGCTGCCCTGGCTTCGGGTGCCCCTTTCCCCAGAGTTTGCGCAACGACGGTACGGAGACGAAGCCTTCGGCAATGCCGGAGGCCAGGCCGATACGGGCGAGGGAGCCGGTGTCGCCGTAGCAGATGAAGCGCGGGTACCACTCCGGGTGGAACTTGGCGTTGGAGCGGTACAGGGCCTCCAGTTGCCACCAGCGGGAGAAGAACAGCAGCAGGCGGCGCCAGAGCCTCAGGACGGGTCCGGCGCCGATGCGGGCCCCCTCCTCGAAGACCGACCGGAACACCGCGAAGTTCAGCGAGATCCTGCGGATGCCCAGCTTGGGGGCCGCGGCACACAGTTCGGCAACCATGAACTCCATGACCCCGTTGGGCGCTGCGCGGTCACGGCGCATCAGGTCCAGGGAGACGCCGTCGCGGCCCCAGGGCACGAAGGAGAGCAGGGCGAGGAGCCTGCCGTCCTCGCCGAGGGCCTCCACCAGCAGGCAGTCGCCGTCGGCGGGGTCGCCGAGCCGGTCCAGGGCCATGGAGAAGCCGCGCTCGGTCTCGGTGTCGCGCCAGGCGTCGGCCTTGTCGACGACCTCCTTCATCTCGTGGTCGGTGAGGGTGGCGTGCCGGCGGATGCGGCAGGTGGCGCCGGTGCGGCGGACCCGGTGCACGGCCTGCCGGGTCACCCGCATGTCCCGGCCGTTCAGGTCGAAGGAGGCCACCGGCAGGATCGCCTCGTCGCCGAGCTGGAGGGCGCCGAGTCCGGCGCGGGCGTAGGCGCGGGCGCCGTCCTCGGAGGCGCCCATCACGGCGGGCGCCCAGGCGTAGCGGCGGGCCACGTCCAGCCAGGCGGCGATGGCGTGCGGCCAGGCCTCCATGTCACCGACGGGGTCGCCGCTGGCCAGGCAGACGCCCGCCTCGACGCGGTAGGTGACGGCGGCCTTGCCGCTGGGCGAGAAGACGACGGCCTTGTCGCGGCGGGTGGCGAAGTAGCCGAGGGAGTCCCGTGCGCCGTAGGCGGCCAGGAGGGCGCGGATGCGGGGCTCCTCGTCGCCGTGCAGCGCGGCTTCCAGGCGCTGGGACCGGAACAGCGTGGCGGCGGCGTTGAGCAGCGCGAGGGCGCCGAGCAGGCCGAGCACGAAGGTGACCTTGCGGGGCGGCCGGCCGGAGAAGGAGCTGCCCGAGACCAGGCCGCCGCACACCCGGTCGGCCGCCCAGGCCAGGTGCTCGTTCGCCGGCAGCGTGCCCGGGAACAGCATGACCAGGCCCCAGCCCAGCAGGATGGCCACGGCGAGCCCGCCCAGCAGCACGGCGAGCGCCCGCCACACGGCACCGCGCCGGGAGGCGGCGTAGAACTCCCCTCGGGCCACGACGAGCAGGAGCAGCAGCAGGCCGCACAGCGCCAGCGACGGCAGCGACTCGGCGTACAGGCCGAGGCTCACGCCGAGGGCGTCGGTGAGCACGACCAGGCCGAGGTAGACGACGACCAGCCACCAGGCGACCTTCTTGCGGGCCGCGGTGGCGCCGGCCAGCAGGAACAGGAAGACGGCGTAGGCCAGGTTGGCGCTGATGGGTACCAGCAGCAGGTCGAGGGCGTGGACGACCGGCTGGAGCAGGTCGCGGAGCGGCTCGATGAGCGCGATCAGGGCGCACAGCAGGCCGAGGGCGGCGAACAGCGCCGCGAAGGCCTCCGGCACCCAGCCGAGGCGTCCGCCGGCGGGCGGGCGTATCGGGGCCGTGGGGTCCCTCCGTGCGGCGGGCTCCGCGCGTGCGGTCATGGTTCCGACTGTAAAAAGGGGCCGCCCGACTCGCCCGTCGAGGGGCTGCCGGGGGCCGGGAGACGGGGTCCTGGGGGATCCGGGTCCGGGAGACCGGATCCCGGGAGACAGGGTCCCAGGAGACCGGGTCGCGGGTGCCGGAACGGGGGGCCGGAGACCGGGGGCAGGCAGAGGCGGGGTGCGGGCGGCAGGGGCGGGGGCAGAAACAGGGGGCAGATGCGGAGAGGGGGCGCCGGGGCCGGGGATCGGGGCGATAACAGGGCGCCGGGGCAGGAGGCCGGGGACAGGGCCGGGGACCATGGGTGGAGACCGGGTCCCGGGACCAGAGATGGGGGCAGAGGCCCGGTCACCGGCACGGCACGGCACGGCCGGCCCACCTCGGTGAAGGCTTGTGGTCCGGGGCCGTGCCCCGGCGGCTCTGCAGGAACGGTGGATTCCGATAGCCTCACGGCCGTGACGGAACAGCACTCGCATTCGCCCTCGCACTCGCAGTTCGAGCGGGGTACGGACGGACCGAAGGTGATCGTGGTCGGGGTGGACGGCTCCGACTCCTCACTGCGTGCCGCGGCGTACGCAGGCGGCCTCGCCCGGCGGCAGCACGCCTTGCTGGCCGTGGTGTACGTGCAGCCGGTGCTCGCCGCCGGGGCCGCGCTCGGCGCGCCGGTGGCGGAGACGACCGACGAGATCGCCGAGGACCTGGTCACCTACATCCGGGAGGCGGCCGAACGGGTCAAGGGGATATTCGAGGTGCGCTGGGAGTTCCACACCTTCCGCGGCGACCCGTACAGCGGCCTGGTGAAGGCGGCCGACGAGCTCAAGGCGGACGCGGTGGTCGTCGGCGCCTCCGAGCAGGCTGGGCACCGGATCATCGGGTCGGTGGCGATCCGGCTGGTGAAGGCGGGGCGCTGGCCGGTGACGGTCGTCCCGTAGGACGTCAATCAGCGGAGGCGTCGTCAACGCCCGCCTGATCACCTGCGCGTGCGTGGCGTCTTCCCAGTGCGGCGCCCCTGAGCCATCATGATCGGCCGTCAGCCGTTGCCGTCGGCGAAGAGGTGAGGCGCATGGCCGGGCTCCGCGCGGGTGAGGGGATTCTCCGCCGCAAACCGATCGAACACATCGAGGAGACCGAGGTCGGCGAGGGCACCCGGCTGGACCGCTCGCTCGGTCTCTGGCAGCTCACCGCGATCGGGGTGGGCGGCATCATCGGCGCCGGCATCTTCACGCTGGCGGGCACGGTGGCGCACGGCACGGCGGGCCCGGCGGTGCTGGTGTCGTTCCTGGTCGCCGGCGTGGCGAGCGCCTGCGCGGCGCTGTCGTACGCCGAGTTCGCCGGGCTGATCCCGAAGGCGGGATCGGCGTACACCTACGGCTATGCGGTGCTCGGCGAGTTCGCGGGCTGGTTCATCGGCTGGGACCTGCTGCTGGAGTACACCGCGATCGTCGCGGTGGTGGCGATCGGCATCTCCGGATACTTCGGCTTCCTGGTCGAGGAGATGGGCGCGAAGCTGCCGCACTGGATGCTGGGCGCGCCGGGCACCGGGGACGGGCACCGGGTGGACCTGTTCGCGGCGATCCTGTGCCTGCTGATCGCCTGGCTGCTCAACCTGGGCATGCGCAGCGCGGCCCGCTTCGAGACGTTCGTCGTCGGCTTGAAGGTGCTGGTGGTGCTCCTGGTGATCGGGGTGGGCATGTTCCACATCGACACGGCGAACTACCACCCCTTCTTCCCGTTCGGCATCGGCGGCGCCTTCACCGGCGCGGCGACCGTGTTCTTCGCGGTGTTCGGCTACGACGCCATGTCGACCGCGGCCGAGGAGTCCAAGGACGCCCAGCGCCACATGCCGAAGGCGATCATCTACTCGCTGGTGATCTCGATGGTGCTGTACGTGGCGGCCTGTCTGGTGCTGACGGGCATGCAGGACTACCAGCACATCGACCCGGAGAGCGGCTTCTCGAGCGCGTTCAAGTCGGTGGGGCTGAACGCCCTCGCGGACGTGATCGCGGTGGGCGCGATCATCGGCATCCTCACCGTGATGTTCACGTTCATGCTGGGCGTCACGCGCGTGTGGTTCTCCATGTCCCGGGACGGTCTGCTGCCCCAGTGGTTCGCCCGGACGCATCCGACGCGGCATGTGCCGACCCGGGTGACCTGGATCGTCGGGGCGGGCTCGGCCGTCATCGCCGGGTTCGTCCCGATCGGCTCGGCGGCCGAACTCACCAACATCGGCATCCTGCTGGCGTTCGTGGTGGTGTGCACCGCGGTGATCGTGCTGCGCTACCGGCGCCCGGAGCTGCCGCGCGCCTTCCGCACGCCGTGGATGCCGGTCGTGCCGGCGCTGGGCGTCGTCTTCTCGATCTGGCTGATCACGTTCCTGCAGTGGCAGACCTGGGTGCGGTTCGCCGTGTGGTTCGTGCTCGGGTGCGTGATCTACTTCGGCTACTCCTACAAGCGCTCCGCGCTGGCCCGGCGGGGCCCGGTGGGATGATCGGCGACCTGCGCCCGCGGCACACCGCCGTAGGCGACGAGGGTGAAGCCGGGGGCGGCTGCTCCGGACCGGGCCGGGTGCCGGGGCTCCTGTCGCTCGTGGTTCTGGTACGCGGCCGCGGCCGCGAGGACGGCGGTGAGGGCCAGCGCCACCTGTTGTCTGCGTCCGATCATCAGCTCACCCCGGGATGGTCGTATGACCGAAAAAGCTGTTGATGGTCATATGGGTACGACGCCGGCTCATCGGATAAACGGCCCGAGCGCTGGGATTAGCCCGTCCGGTGCCGAGCCGCACCGTTCGCCCGACCGTTCGCCGACCCGATCGACCGTCCGCCGCTTCAGCCGTGCGCGCGCCCTGTCCCCCGGCCGTGCCCCGCGCTGCCATACGGCCATGACGGCCGGAACCTCACTGATCCACCAGGCGGCGGCACGGACCCGCGGGACGACGACCGCCGAGCACGAACTGGCCGCGCTCCAGCGCGAGCACGGCGGGCCGCTGTTCGCCCTGCTGCTCAGGCTCTGCGACGGCGACCGGCAGCGCGCCGAGGACCTGGTCCAGGAGACCCTGGTGCGCGCCTGGCAGCATCCCGAGGCGCTGCACGCCGAGGACTTCGACTCCGTACGGCCCTGGCTGCTGACGGTGGCGCGGCGGCTCGCGATCGACGCCCGGCGCGCCCGGCAGGCCCGGCCCCCGGAGACCGGCGCCGAGATCCCGGAGAGCGCGCGGGTGACCGCCGATCACGCCGAACGGGCCGCCGCGATGCTCGATGTCCGGGAGGCTGTGAAGACACTCACGCCGGAACACCGTGACGTCCTCGTACTCGTGTACTTCCTCGGGGCCAGTGTGGCGGAAGCGGCGCAGACCCTGGGCGTGCCACCCGGTACCGTGAAGTCCCGCGCGTATTACGCGCTGCGCGCGCTGCGCCGGGTCCTTCCGGATTATGCGGCCGACCTGCACTGAAACCGGAGCCCTGGTCAAACCTCGGTAAAGCGCCTTGCTGTGGCCCCCGTTCGGGCAATGGGCTGTCCTCATCCGCGTTCCGGGCAGGCGGCCGGACCCGGAGGGGCCGGGCGACGCGCACACACCGGAGGAAGGGCAGGAAGGGATGCTGCACAGAGGGCACGAGAGCACGGACGGCACCGACGGCGGTGAACTGGCCGTCCCCATGGCCTGGTTGTACGCCGAGTACATCGCCGACGAGTTGCTGCGCACCGGCGATCTGATGCCGCCGACCTCCTTCGAGTTCAGAGCCGGCCGGGACGCGCTGGCGCTCACGGTCTTCCTGTCCGACACGGACGGGGAGCTGTCCGGCATCCGGGTGATCTCCCAGCTGGAGAACTGGCTCTCCCTGACCGCCTACGACCAGCCGTGGCAGGACTGGGTGCGCGAGCGCATGGCCGAGCTGGCCGAACAGGCCGACCGGGCCGGCACCCGCTCCCCCGACCTGGCCCTCGCCGTGGACGCCTGGCGCTGGCTGGAGGAGACCGAGCTGCTCGCGCCGGACCTGGACGCGGTGCCGGGCGGCGGGCCGGCCGGCGAGGACGACGGGCCGAAGGTGTGGACCCCGGCCTGGCGGCTCGGGCTGCCCCTCGGGCACCTCGCGATCCATCTGTTCTGACCCGTCGCCCGGGGCCTTCCGAAGTTTTCCGGAATCGGACCAATCCGCGGGCCGCGCGGCTCCGAATCTCTCGTCCGGGATTCTGTGGGTGGCTTGAGTGATTCGGCTGTCGGCTGCGTACGGGTGGGTGCACGGAGTAACCCCACCCGCACCCATCGGCACGAGGATTCGGCATGAGGTCCCTGGAAAGGCATCGCGACGTCGGCGCGTACGCGCTCGGCGTGCTGGACGAGGCGGAGGCCTTCCGCTTCGAGGACCACCTCATGGAGTGCCCCCAGTGCGCGGCACAGGTGACCGAATTCGGTCCCGCCACGCGGCAGTTGATGCTGTACCGCCGGGCCACGCCGCGCTTTGTGCACCCCATGGCACAGCCCGGTCCCCGGCTGCTGGACCGGCTGCTCGGCGAGGTCGCGCACCGGCACCGGGCGCGCCGCCGACGCTTGCTGTACGGCCTGGCCGCCTCCGTGGTGCTGGCCGTGGCCGGTCCGGGGATCATGGCCTTCGCCGGCCATGCGGAGCCGGCCGCGCACATCACCGCGGCGACCGATCCGAAGACCGGGGTCTGGGCCGAGGTCACCGCCGACGACGGGGACACGGGCAGCCGTCTGCAGCTGCGGGTGAAGGACGGCACGGGACCGCACGCCTGCCGGCTCGTGGTCGTGGGCCGCGACGGCTCCGAGCAGGTCGTCGGCGGCTGGATGGAGCCGGGCCACAACACCCGTACCTTCACCGCCCTCGGCTCCTCCACGATGCACCCGGACGAGATCGCCCGCTACGACGTGCGCACCGCGGACGGGCAGCGGCTCGTGTCCGTCGATGCGGACCGGTGACTACTTCAGCAGCCGGGACAGTCTGCGGTCCGCCAGCGGCTTGCCGCCCGTCTGGCAGGTGGGGCAGTACTGCAGCGAGGAGTCGCTGAAGGAGACCTCGCGGATGGTGTCGCCGCACACCGGGCAGGGCTCGCCGGTCCGGCCGTGGACCCGCAGGCCGCTCTTCTTCTCGGCCTTCAGCCGCCCGGCGGCCAGGCCCCGGGAGCGGTCGACCGCCTCGGTGAGCGTCGAGCGCAGCGCCGCGTGGAGCCGATGGGTCTCCTCCGGGGTCAGGGAGGCGGCGAGCTTGAACGGGGACATCTTCGCGGCGTGCAGGATCTCGTCACTGTAGGCGTTGCCGACGCCGGCGATCAGGGACTGGTCGCGCAGGGCGCCCTTCAGCTGACGTCTCTCGTCCCTGAGCAGGGCGGCGAGGCGGTCCTCGGTGAAGTCGGCGGCGAGCGGGTCCGGGCCGAGGCGGGCGATGCCCTCGATCTGCTGCGGATCGCGGACGACGTACACCGCGAGGCGTTTCTGGGTGCCGGCCTCGGTGAGGTCGAAGCCCTCGCCGGTCTCCAGCGCCAGGCGCAGCGCCAGCGGGCCCTTGCCCGGCTTGGGCGGGCCGTCGGGCAGGCGGTCCTTCCACTGCAGCCAGCCGGCCCGGGCCAGGTGGGTCACCAGGTGCAGCCCGCTGTCCGCCGCCAGGTCCAGGAACTTGCCGTGCCGGTGCACGGCGGTCACCTCGGTGCCCTCGAAGGCGGTGACGGGAGGGTCGTACGTCTTCAGGACGCTGACGGCGACGGGCAGCACGCGCACCACCCGGCGGCCGACCAGGTGCTCGGTGAGGAAGTCCTTCAGTGCTTCTACCTCGGGCAGTTCCGGCATGGTTCCAGAGTGCCATCCGGTACTGACACCGCCGGGGAAGGGCGCTTCAGCCGTCCCGGCGGAACTCGCACCACACCGCCTTGCCGCCGCCGCGCGCCTCCACGCCCCAGGCGTCGGCGAGCATGTCCACGAGCAGCAGACCCCGGCCGGAGACGCCGTCCG
Organism: Streptomyces sp. NPDC001393; assembly: GCF_053597455.1. Lineage (NCBI taxonomy): Bacteria > Bacillati > Actinomycetota > Actinomycetes > Kitasatosporales > Streptomycetaceae > Streptomyces > Streptomyces sp. NPDC001393. Next base: position 95,263 of record NZ_JBSFIH010000015.1, on the reverse strand, counting down.
CCCCGGCCTCGCGGCGGCGCGGCAGGGCGCTGGAGGAGTCCTCGACCTCGATCCGCAGGGTGCGGTGGCCGCCGTCGAGGGCCCGCAGGGTCACGATCGCGGAGCCCTCGGTGTGCATCAGCGCGTTGGTGATCAGCTCGTCGGCGACCAGTTCGATCTCGTCGGCGCGGTCGCGGTAGCCCCAGGAGCGGACCGCGGCGCGGATCAGGTGCCGGGCCTGGCTGAGCGCCTCCGGGTCGCCGGGTGCCACGTGCTGCTGGAGCCGGCCACCGGCGGGCGGGGCCTCCGGGGTGCGCCGACGCAGCAGGAGCAGGGCCACGTCGTCGTCGCCGCCCCGCTCCTCGGCCAGCTGGATCAGCCGGTCGGCGAGCGCCCGCACGTCCTCGGGGCCGTCCGAGACCAGCGCCGAGAGGCGGCACATCCCGTCGTCGAGGTCGGCGCCGGGCCGTTCGACGAGCCCGTCGGTGCACAGCAGCAGGGTGTGACCGGGGTCGAGCTCGAGGGTGGAGACGGGGTACTCCAGCCGGCCGAACTCGGCGGACAGGCCGAGCGGCAGCCCGCCCTCGACCGGGACCCGGCGGCAACTGCCGTCGCCGAGCCGGATCAGCGGGTCGATGTGCCCGGCGCGGACCGCCTGCACGACCCCGGTGGACAGGTCGGCCTCGGCGTACAGGCAGGTGGCGAAGCGGTCGGTGTCGAGTTCGTGCAGGAAGACGGAGGCGCGGGCCATCACGGCCGCCGGAGTGTGTCCCTCGGCGGCATAGGCGCGCAGCACGATGCGCAGCTGGCCCATGACCGCCGCCGCATGGGTGTCATGGCCCTGGACGTCGCCGATGACCGCGCCGACCCGGCCGCCGGGCAGCGGGATCAGGTCGTACCAGTCGCCGCCGATGTCCCGGCCGAGGGCGCCCACGGCGGTGCCGGCGCGGTAGCGGACGGCCACGTCGGCGCCGCGGACGCTGGGGATGGTGCGGGGCAGCATGGCCTGCTGCAGGCCCTGGGCGAGGTCCTTCTCCTGCTCGTAGAGCATGGCCCGCTGCAGGCTCTGCGCGATGCTGCTGCCGAGCGCGGACAGGACGGCGCGCTCCTCGCTGGAGAAGCCCTGCCGGTCGCTGTAGAGCAGCCCCATCGCGCCGATCGGGCGGGCCTGGGCGATCAGCGGCAGATAGGCGGCCGAGGTGATGTGCAGGTCGGTGATGTGCGGCCAGAGGATCGGATAGCCCGCGGCGAACTCCTCCGGGGACTCGATGAACCTCGGCAGGAGTGTGCGCACCACCTCGCTCATCGGGTACTGCTCCTCGATCCGGGTGAGCCTCGTGCCGGGGACGGAGGCTTCGACGGGTCCCTCGGCGACCAGCCGGATGTGGCCGGCCTCCACCAGCCCCATCACCAGGCTGGCCGCGCCCAGATGGCGGATGCCGTGGGTGTCCTTGAGGGTGTCGATGACCTCCTGCACGCTGCGGGCATGGGCGAGGGCGGCGGAGACGGCCTGGACGACGTTGGTCTGCTGGCGGAACGCCTCGTTCTGCGCGGCCCGCAGGCTGCGTGTCTCGCTCTCGGCGAGTTCGTCGGTGGCATCGCGGACGATCCCGACGACCCGGCGCGGGCGGCCGGTGTCGTCCCGGCGGATGTACCCCTGGGTGTGGGTCCAGCGGAGCGTGCCGTCACGGCAGCGGATGCGGAAGTAACCCCCGTAGTTCTCCCTGCCGTCCTTGATGGCCTGGGCCACCATGGCGTCCATCCGGGCCGCCTCGGGCTGCGGCACCCGGTCGGTCAGGGACTCGGGGCGCCCGTCGTACTCCCCGGGCAGGAGGTCGAACACCTCGTGCGCCTGGGCGTCCATGTGGAACAGGCCCGTGTCCAGGTCCCAGTCGAAGCTGCCCATGCGGTTGAGCGCCAGGATCGGATCCGGGTGAGCGGGCCAGTCCTCAGGGAGTGACAAGGCACTCGCTCCCCGAACTGCCATGCGCCCACCTTGCCAGGATTTATCCAATTCTTCGACCTGTTCCTCCACTGGACGCCGCCGGGAAGGTACGCGGTGGGATCACCGTCCGTCGCGTCGGGGACCGCGCCCGACCTCAGGCCCGGCGCGCCGGGGATGTCAGGGGCCGTGTCCGAGACCGGGGTGCTCCGCCCGACGGTCGAGAGCGGTACCCAGCGGGCCCTGCCACGCACCGGGCAGGGTGCGGTACGGCCGTGCGGTGCCCGGCGGAGCGGCGGTGTCAGCGGGGGCGGGGGCACCGTATGGCGCGGCGGTGGCCCCGGCCGGCGCGGGGACGACCGGGTCGTGGCGTACGTCGTAACCGATGCGGCGTTCGATCCAGGTGCGTGTCTCGGCGTTGACGATGGTGATGCTGGTGACCGCCCGAGGAGCCGGTGTCACCGCGATCATCCGGCCTGGACGGTAGCCGGACCAGGCGCTGCCCCGAGCCCAGAAGCCGCCGGCGGCCTGCGCGGGCGACCCCAGCGGGTTGCCGCAGGCGCACCGCACCCGGGGTACCCCGCGATTGTCGACCAGGACCGCGGTGCCGGCCTGGAGCACGGCCTGGTGAGCGACCGGCTGCCCGGCCCGACAGCCGTGGTGGGTGACACGGGTGTCGGCACGCAGCACGACGGGGGCCAGACCGCGCAGATGGCCGGGAAGACCGCTCGCGGCGACACCGGCCGCACGGGCGAAGGCCTCGGCCCCGGCCCGGTCCGCCGTCAGATACCCGATCTGCCGTTCGACGTCGCAGCCGGCGACGCGTGCGGTACCGCCGTAGCGACCGGGGGTCTCGCCGGACACGACCCGCATGGCCCCCAGCGGCACGGCGACCAGCCCGGCGGGCAGGGCCGGTGGGGACGGCCCTTCGGTGGGCGGGGCGATGGCGGCCGGATCGGCTCTCCCTCCGCCCGTTCTCGTCGGCGCGGTGACCGTGGAAGCGGTGAAGGGGTCGGGGCCCGGGGCCGCGGCGGGCACGAGGTAGACCTCCTCGCCCACCCGGGCCTCCTTGACGCCGGGTCGGGCGCAGCCTGCGACGAGGAGCGCCGCCGCGAGCGCGCAGGCCATGACGATGGATCCGGCGGGTATCCGCACCGTACACTCCGCATCACTGTGGGTGATTTCCCCCCCATGGTTTGCACCGCGCCCGTCTGGCCGGCAACTCGGGGCCGGGAGATGATGAAGACGACACCGGCGGTCTGGCCGCGACGAAGGGCGCGCACAGCCGTGAACTGGTTCACCGCTCCCGACTACTGGCTGAGCCGGCTGGTCTTCCAGCGGGCCCTGGCCGCCCTCTACCTGGTGGCGTTCCTGACGGCGGCGCTGCAGTTCCGGGCGCTGATGGGCGAGCGCGGCATGCTGCCGATCCCCCGCTTCGTGGCACGGATCCCCTTCGGACGGGCGCCGAGCCTGTTCCATCTGCACTACTCCGACCGCTTCTTCGCCGGCTGTGCGTGGACCGGCTGCGCGGTGTCGGCGGCGCTGCTCGCCGGTGCCGACTCCCTGCTGCCGCTGTGGGCCGGCATCCTGCTGTGGCTGGTGCCGTGGGCGCTGTATCTGTCGGTCGTGAACGTGGGCCAGACGTGGTACGCGTTCGGCTGGGAGTCGCTGCTGCTGGAGACGGGCTTCCTGGCCGCGTTCCTCGGCAACGACGAGGTGGCACCGCCGATCCTCGTGCTGTTCCTGCTGCGCTGGATCCTGTTCCGGGTGGAGTTCGGCGCCGGGCTGATCAAGATGCGCGGCGACGCGTGCTGGCGCAAGCTGACGTGCCTGTACTACCACCACGAGACCCAGCCCATGCCGGGCCCGCTGAGCTGGTTCTTCCACCATCTGCCGAAGCCGCTGCACCGGGTGGAGGTGGCCGCCAACCACGTGACCCAACTGGTCGTACCGGTCCTGCTGTTCACCCCGCAGCCGATCGCCTCGGCCGCCGGTGCGCTGATGATCCTCACCCAGTTGTGGCTGGTGCTGTCCGGCAATTTCTCCTGGCTGAACTGGATCACCATCGTGCTGGCCGTGTCCGCGATGCGGATTCCCGGGTCGGCACCGTCCGTGCCGACGGCACCGCTGTGGTACGGGGCCCTGGTGCTCGCGGTCGCCGCGCTGCTGCTCTTCCTGAGCTATCACCCGGTGGTCAACGTGGTCTCCCGCCGCCAGGTCATGAACCGCTCCTTCGACCCGCTGCACCTGGTGAACACCTACGGCGCGTTCGGCAGTGTCAGCCGGGTCCGCTACGAGGTGGTGGTCGAGGGCACGCTGGACGACGTACCGCGCGAGGACTCCGACTGGCGGGAGTACGAGTTCCGGGGCAAGCCCGGCGACACCCGGCACTGGCCCCGCCAGTTCGCCCCCTACCATCTGCGCCTGGACTGGCTGATGTGGTTCGCGGCGCTGTCCCCCGCCTATGCCGGCGACTGGTTCGGCCCTCTGGTGGAACGCCTGCTGGAGAACGACCGCGACACCCTGCGCCTGCTGCGCCGTTCCCCCTTCCCGCCGGACACCCCGCCCCGGTACGTCCGTGCCCGCCTGTTCCGTTACCGCTACACCACCTGGCAGGAGCTGCGGGAGTCGGGCGCGTGCTGGCAGCGGACGTATGTGCGCGAGTATCTGCCGCCGATCAGGCTGGCGGAGGTGGCTGAGCGGCCGTAGCCGCGGGTGGGGCCGGTGGCCCGGCCACGACGGCTGCCTTCCCGTGTGCGACATTCATGACTTCCCCGGTGTGAACCCGCGCGGTAGTGCGTTCACAGGCCGTGGACGTTCACAGGCCGTAGACCCGGGTCGCGGTCCCCGCGAAGATCTGCTCGCGCTCGCCGGCGGTCAGCTCCGCGGTGAGCGTGCGGGCGGTGTCCACGACCCGCGTGTACGACGCGGCGAGCGTGCACACCGGCCAGTCGGAGCCGAACATCAGCCGGCCGGGGCCGAAGGCCTCCAGGGCCGCGTCCGTGTACGGCCGCAGGTCAGCCGTCGTCCAGGAGGCGGGGTCGGCCTCGGTGACCAGGCCGGAGAGTTTGGCGACGGTGTTGGGGAGGTCGGCGAGGGCGCGCAGGTCGGACGCCCAGGATTCGCGCTCTCCCCCGGCGATCGGCGGCTTGCCCAAGTGGTCGAGGACAAAGGTGAGTTGGGGCACCCGCGCGGCGGCCTCGGCGCAGGCCGGGAGCTGGTGGGGCAGGACGACCAGGTCATGGACGAGCCCCGCCTCGGCGACGGCCGCCAGCCCGCGCCGGACCTCGGGCCGCAGCAGCCATCGCGGGTCCGGCTCGCCCTGGACCTGGTGCCGGATGCCCTTGAGGTAGGCGCCGCCGGGGAGTTCGCGCAGCCGGGACAGTTCGTCGGCGACGTCGGGGCGGGTGAGGTCGGTCCAGCCCACGACCCCCGCGATCAGGTCGTGCTCCGCCGCAAGGGCCAGCAACTCCGGGGTCTCCTCCGCAACGGTGACGGTCTGGACGAGGACCGTTCGGTCCACACCGGCCGCGCGAGCCTCCGGTTCCAGGTCGGCTAGGCCGAAGTTGCGTCGCAGCGGCTGGAGTTCGGGACCCTTGATCCAGTCCTGGTCGCGGACGGACAGGTCCCAGACGTGGTGGTGGGCATCGACGCTCATGGCAGCTCCCAGACCACCGGCAGTCCGGCGTCCGTGCCCTGGCGGGAGTAGTCGTGCACGACGTCGAGCAGCTCGGCCATGCGGGCCTGCCAGGCCACGTTGACCGGCAGCTGTTCCAGTTCGGCGAGCAGGCGGCCGTAGTCCGCGCACTCCAGCAGATGGAACAGCTCCGTGCTGCTGCGCCAGATGGTCCAGGAGGTGGCGCCGGCGGCGCGGATGGCGTCGGTGAGTTCCTTCGGCACCTCGCGGTGGGCCGCCTCGTAGGCGGCGATGCGGTCGGCGCGGACCTCGGTGTGCAGGGCTACTCTCATGACGGGTCCTCCTCGCGGGGCAGCAGGCCGGACTCCCGCAGCTCCTGCCAGAACTCCGCCGGGACGTCGGCCTCGAACTGGTCGGCGCAGTCGTGGACTTCGGGCGCGGAGCGGGGTCCGGGCAGGACACTGGTGACGGCCGGGTGGGCGGAGGCGAAGGCCAGCGCGGTCGCGCGCAGGGTGGTGCCGTGCCGGTCGGCGACCGCCTTCATGCGCAGGGCCCGGGACAGCAACTCCGGGGTGACGCGGCTGTAGTCGTATGTCGACTCGGGCGTCGGGTTTGCCAGCAGGCCCGAGTTGAAGACACCGCCGAGGACGACCGATACTCCGTACTCGGCGGCCGTGGGCAGCAGTTCGGCGCCGGCGCTCTGGTCGAGCAGGGTGTAGCGGCCCGCGCACAGGACCACGTCCACGTCGGTGTCCCGGACGAACCGGGTGAGCATCCCGGTCTGGTTCATGCCCGCGCCGATCGCACCGACGACGCCTTCGGCGCGCAGCTTCTCCAGGGCCGGGTAGCCCTCGCGGAAGGCCTGCTCGGCGTGGTCGTCGGGGTCGTGCAGATAGACGATGTCGACACGGTCCAGGCCGAGGCGGGCAAGGCTCGCCTCCAGGGTGCGGCGGACGCCGTCGGCGCTGAAGTCCCACACTCGGCGGTGGGTCGCGGGTACGGCGAAGCCGTGGGCCAGGTCGTCGCCCGTGCCGTCGGCGGGTTCCAGGCGGCGGCCGACCTTGGTGGAGAGGGTGTAGTCGGACCGGTCGTACGGCCGCAGGGCGGCGCCGAGCCGGCGTTCGGACAGCCCGAGGCCGTAGTGCGGCGCGGTGTCGAAGTACCGGATGCCACGCTGCCAGGCGGCCCGCACGGCGTCCCCCGCCTGCTCGTCGTCGACCGGGCGGTAGAGATTGCCGAGCGCCGCGGCGCCGAAGCCGAGCGGGGTGACCTCGACGCCGCTGCGGCCGAGCCGCGTCACCGGCCCACCGGCCGCAGCCTGAGGCCCTGCATGCCGCCGTCGACGGCGAGGGCGGTGCCGGTGGTGGCGCCGGACAGCGGACTGGCCAAGTACGCTATGGCGCCAGCCACTTCGGCGGCCGAGACCAGCCGGCCGGTGGGCTGGCGGGCCTCCAGCGCGGCGCGTTCGGCGGCCGGGTCGGGGGCCGCGTCCAGCAGCCTGCCGATCCACGGGGTGTCCGCCGTACCGGGGTTGACGCAGTTGACGCGGATGCCCTCGCGGACGTGGTCGGCGGCCATGGCGAGGGTCAGGGAGTACACGGCGCCCTTGGTGGCGCTGTACAGGGCGCGCTGCGGAAGCCCGGCGGTGGCGGCGATGGAGCAGGTGTTGACGATCGCCGCGTGCGCGGAGCGGCGCAGGTGCGGGAGGGCGGCGCGGGCGGCGCGGACCATACCGAGGACGTTGACGTCGAAGACGCGTTGCCACTCGGCGTCGTCGTTGTCCTCGACCGTGCCCTGGGCGCCGATCCCGGCGTTGTTGACCAGCACGTCCAGGCCGCCGAGGTCCTCGGCCACCCGCTCGACGACCATGCGCACCGAGGCGTCGTCGGTGACGTCGGCACGGTGGGCGAGGAGCGGTTTGTCGACGTCGGCCGGGTCCCGGTCGAGGACGGCGACCCGGGCGCCACGGGCGGCGAGCAGGTCGGCGGTGGCCCGGCCGATGCCGGACGCGCCACCGGTGACCAGGGCCTTCAGGCCCTCGAAGTCACGCATGCGGCCTGTCCCTTCTGGGTGTCGGGATCGGCGGCCCAGTAGGTACCGCCGGGGAAGGTGTACCGCGCGAGGGACTCCGGGCGCAGGGCGGCACAGAAGCCGGGCGCGGTGGGGGCGGTGTAGTGGCCGTCGCGGATGACGACCGGGGTGACGAAGTGCTCGTGGAGGTGATCGACGTACTCGATGACCCGGTCCTCGGTGGTGCCCGAGACGGCCAGGTAGTCGAACATCGACAGGTGCTGGACGAGTTCGCACAGGCCGACGCCGCCCGCGTGCGGGCAGACCGGGACGCCGAACCTGGCGGCGAGCAGCAGGATGGCGAGGTTCTCGTTGACTCCGGCGACCCGGGCGGCGTCGATCTGGACGATGTCGAGGGCGCCCGCCTGGAGGAGCTGCTTGAACATGATCCGGTTGTGCACGTGTTCGCCGGTGGCGACCTTCACCGGGGCCACCGCGCGGCGGATCGTGGCATGCCCGAGGACGTCGTCGGGGCTGGTGGGCTCCTCGATCCAGTAGGGCGCGAACTCGGCGAGCGCCTTGGTCCAGCGGATCGCCTCGTCCACGTTCCAGCGCTGGTTGGCGTCGACGGCGAGCCGGACGTCCGGCCCGACGACCGCGCGGGCGACCCGGCAGCGCCGGATGTCGTCGTCGAGGTCGGCGCCGACCTTGAGCTTGATCTGCGTGAAGCCGTCGGCGACGGCCTGCGCGGCGAGCCGGGCGAGTTTGTCGTCGTCGTAGCCGAGCCACCCCGGCGAGGTGGTGTAGGCGGGGTAGCCGCGCTCCAGGAGCCGTGCCCGGCGCTCCGCGGCGCCCTCCCTGCCCCGCCTCAGCAGGTCGAGGGCCTCCTCCGGGGTGAGCGCGTCCGCGATGTACCGGAAGTCGATCTGCCCGACCAGCCACTCGGGTTCGGCGTCGGCGAGCAGCTGCCACAGGGGCTTTCCGGCCCGGCGGGCGGCGAGGTCCCAGACGGCGTTGACGACGGCCCCGACCGCCATGTGCATCACGCCCTTCTCGGGGCCGAGCCAGCGCAGCTGGCTGTCGCCGATCAGGTCCCGGAAGAGGGAGCCCGGGTCGGCGCACAGCTCGGCCACGTCACGGCCGAGCACATGGTCCCTGAGCGCGTCGATCGCGGCGACCTGGACGTCGTTGCCCCGCCCGATGGTGAAGACGAACCCGTGCCCCTCGTGCCCGTCGGCGGCGTCGGTGCGCAGCACGACGTAGGCGGCCGAGTAGTCGGGGTCCGGGTTCATCGCGTCGGAGCCGTCCAGCTCGCGCGAGGTGGGGAAACGGATGTCGTGGGTGTCGACCGCGGTGACGCGGGCGGGGGCCTGGGACACTGAAGTCCTTTCGATGAGCGGATGGTTGACTGCTCGTCAGTCCTGGGCACGGCCCGTCGTCACCCGCGCGATCACCAGGGCGACGAGGATGATCCCGCCGTAGATGGCCTGGATCCAGAACGACGGAACCTGGGCCAGGGTGAGCAGGTTCTGTACGACGCCCAGCAGGAGGACGCCGGTCAGCGCGCCGAACATGGTGCCCTTGCCGCCGTCCAGGCTGATGCCGCCGATCACCGCGGCCGCGAACACCGTGAAGATCATGTTCTGGCCCTGGTTGGCGCTGATCGCGCCGACATAGCCGGTCTGCAGCAGCCCGCCCAGCGAGGCGAGCACGCCCGCGACGACGTACACGCCGAGCATGACCCGGTCCACGCGGACGCCGGCCGCGCGGGCGGCGTCCGCGTTGCCGCCGATCGCGTACAGGGCGCGGCCCGTGCGGTGGTACTTCAGCACGAACCCGGCGACCGCGAAGGCGATGGCGGCGAGCCACACGGACATCGGGACGTTGAGGAAGGTGGTGGTGGCCAGGGAGTAGAAGCTGTCGGGCATGCCGAACAGGGTCTTGCCCTTGGTGGCGCCGACCAGCAGACCGCGCAGCACGATGAGCATCGCGAGCGTGACAATGAACGCGTTGAGCCGGAACTTGACCACGAGGACGCCGTTGAAGGCGCCGATGAGCGCGCCGACCAGGGGAATCGCGAGCAGGGCGAGCCCGGCCGGGAGTTCGGTGCCCCAGCCGGACTGGCTCGCGGGCAGCACCAGCAGGGCGCCGACGGCCGGTGCGATGCCGACCACGGACTCCAGGGACAGGTCGAACTTGCCGGTGATCAGCACGAGGGACTCGGCGAGGACGACCATCGCGAGCGCGGCGGAGGCGCCGAGGACGGAGATCAGGTTCCGCTCGGTGAGGAACGAGTCGTTGACCACCGCGCCGAGCACCATGAGCAGCAACAGGGCGGGGACCAGGGCGAGTTCGCGGGCGCGGCGGAGCAGAACGGTTCTGGCGGAGCGGGCGTCCGGGGTCTTCGGGGGCGCGAGCGGCGGTGCGGCCCGGGTGTCAGCCATGGTCAACTCCTTCGATGGAGGCGATCAGCTCGTGGTCGCGCCAGCCGGCCGGGTGCTCGGCGACGACGCGGCCGTGGAAGAGGACGAGGACGCGGTCGCAGCGGCGCAGGTCGTCGAGTTCGTCGGAGACGACGAGGACCGCGGTGCCGTCCTCGCGGGCGCTGTCCATGCGGGCGAGCAGCGACTCCTTGGACTTCACGTCGACGCCGGCGGTGGGGTTGATCAGCACCAGCAGGCGGGGTTCGGAGGCGAGGGCCCGGGCCATGACGACCTTCTGGGCGTTGCCGCCGGACAGGTCGGACACGGGCTGGTCGGGGCCCTCGGCGTGGATGTCGAGGCGGTCGATCAGCTCGGCGGCGAAACGGCGCCGTGCGTCGGTGGCGACGAATCCGGCCCGGCCGAGCCGGTCCAGCACGCTGAGCGTGGTGTTGTCGCCGATGCTCATGCCGGACACCAGTCCCTGTTCGTGCCGGTCACGGGGGACACAGCCGACCCCGGCCCGCAGGGCGGCTCGCACGTCCCCGAACGGCAGTCGCTCGCCGTCCAGTTGAGCGGTGCCGCCGGTCGGGGTGTGCAGTCCGGCGAAGGACTCGGCGAGCTCGGTCTTGCCGCTGCCGCTGGAGCCGGCGAGTCCGACGACCTCACCGCGGCGGACGCTGAGGTCGACACCGTCGTACGCCGGTGAGGTGAGCCCTTGCGCCTCCAGCAGGACGGGAGCGCTGCCCTCAACCGCCCTCTGCCGCATGGCTTGTTCGGCGACGGACTCCCCGGCCATGGCCTCCACCAGCGCCGCCTTCGGCAGGTCGGCGACGGGCGCGGTGGTGATCCAGCGGGCGTCGCGCAGCACGGTGACCGTCTGGCAGACCTCGTAGACCTCCTGGAGGTGGTGGGAGATGAACAGGAAGGTGACGCCGGAGTCCTGCAGGGAGCGCATGCGGCCGAAGAGCCGTTCGATCTCCCGGTTGTCGAGCTGGGCGGTGGGTTCGTCCAGCACGATGAACCGGGCGCCGAAGCTCAACGCCCTCGCGATCTCGACCATTTGGCGGTCCTCGACCCTGAGGTCGGCGGTGCGCGCCTCGGGGTCGACGCGCACGTCCCAGGTGTCGAGGAGGGCGGTGGCCTCCCGGCGCAGCCGGCGCCAGCTGATGAGGCCGCGGCCGGTCGGCTGGCGGTTGAGGAACAGGTTCTCGGCGACCGTGAGCTCCGGGACGACCGTGGGCTTCTGGTAGACGCAGGCGACCCTGCGGCGCCAGGCGTCCCGGTCGGCGAGCGGGGGCGCCGGCTCGCCGTCGAAGCGGACCGTGCCCGCGTCCGGGGCCTGGAGGCCGGTGAGGACGTTGACGAGGGTGGACTTGCCGGCGCCGTTGCGGCCGACCAGGGCGTGGGACTCGCCGGGCAGGACGGTGAGCCGGCCGTCGGCGAGGGCGACGGTGGGGCCGTACCGTTTGACGATCCCCTCGGCTTCAACAAGCGGTGTGCTCATTTGACCGTGTTGCCCCACAGCTCGGGGTCGTCGACGTTGGCCTTGGTGACCAGCGGGGCGGGCAGCTGGTCCTCCAGGATGCCGCTGGGCAGCCTGACGATCGTGGACCCGTGGTCGGTCGGCCCCGGCGTGAACGTCTTCCCGGCCATCGCCGCCTTGATGTAGTACAGGCCGTACTTGGCGTAGGCGTCGGCGGGCTGGGAGACCGTGGCGTCGATCTCGCCCTTGCGGATGGCGTCGAACTCCTGCGGGATGCCGTCGTTGGAGACGATCGCGATGTGGCCCGCCCGACCGGCCGGTTTCAGCATGTTCTTGGACTTCAGGGTCTGCAGGGTCGGCGCGAGGTAGACACCGCCCGCCTGCAGGTAGATGCCCTTGATGTCGGGGTCGGCGCCCAGCAGCGTGTCCAGCTTGGCGGCGGCGGTGTCCGACTCCCACTTGGCGGGGATCTCCAGCACCTTCAGCTTCGGGTACTTCTTCTTCACGCAGGACCGGAAGGCCTCGGAGCGGTCCCGGCCGTTGACCGAGGCCAGGTCGCCCATGATCTGTACGACCTTGCCGCTGCTCACGTGCTGTCCGAGGTAGTCGCAGGCCTTCTCCCCGTAGGCCACGTTGTCCGCGCGCACCACCATGGCGACCTTTCCCTTGTCGGGCGCGACGTCCACGGCGACCACGGGGACGCCCTTGCGCTCGGCCTGGTCGAGTCCGGCCTGGATGGCGGCGCTGTCCAGCGGGGCGACCACCAGTCCCTTGACGCCCTGAGTGAGTTCGTTGTCGATGTCGGTGATCTGCTGGGAGGGGTCGCTGTTGGAGTTGACCGTCTTCAGCACCTCGACACCCTCGGACTTGGCCATCTTGGGCACGTAGTCGTTGTACGACTGCCAGAAGGGCGAGGTCAGCAGTGGCAGGATCACGCCGACCCGGCCGGTGCCGCCGCTGCCCGCGCTCGCGGTGTCCTTGGTGCTGCCGCAGGCGGCGAGCATGAGCGAGGCACCGGCGGCCAGAGCCACCGCGCCGATGATCCGGGACCTGCTGCGCTTCCTGACAGTGCTGGCGGGCATCTCGCGGCTCCTCGTCGAGGGTGTTCGAGCAGACGCCGCATACTTATCAGACCAATATGCCGAGACAACACCCTTGTGCACGGGAAATTCAAGGATCCACGCCGTAGTGGTCGGACCACCTGGGTGGCTAGACTGCGGCGCACCGGGGGGAAGGAGGAGTGGCGTGGACGAGGAAGAAGTGCCGCAGAAGGGCACGGTGACCCAGCGCGCCATCGAGGAGATCAAGGCGATGATCGCCGAGGGCCGGCTGGAGCCCGGCGAGCGGCTGCCCACCGAGCGGGACCTGGCGGCCCGGCTGGGCATCTCCCGCAGTTCGATGCGGGAGGCGATCCGTGCCCTGACCGTGATGGGCGTCCTGGAGGCCCGGCACGGCTCCGGGATCTACGTCACCGCGCTGGAGGCCGGCGACCTGCTGGAGACCTTCGGGGTGGTCGCGGACCTGTCCCGCGGACCGCGCCTGGTGGAGCTCCTCGAGGTCCGCCGGATCCTGGAGTCGACGGCGACCGCGCTGGCCGCGGCGCGCATCACGGACGACCAACTGGCCGCCGTCGCAAAGCACTTGGCGGCGATGAACGCCACCGACGACCCCGAGGAGATCCTCGCCCACGATCTCGCCTTCCACCGCGAGATCGCCGCGGCCGCGGGCAACGAGACCATGGCCGCCATCCTGGAGGGCCTGTCCTCGCGCACCTTCCGCGCCCGCGTCTGGCGCGGCTACCAGGAGGAGGGTGCCTTCGCCCGCACCCGCCGCGAACACGCCGCCATCCACCGCGCCCTCACCGCCCGCGACCCGGAGGCTGCGCGGGCGGCGGCAGCGGCCCACGTGGGCGAGGTGGAGGAGTGGCTGCGGGCGCAGGTCGCTCGGCCGGACGGGCCGTGACGGCTCCGCGCGCCGCACCCCGCGAACACGGCCGAGCGCTCTCGGCCGGCTCAGTGCCTGCGCAGGCGCAGGGTCATCAGCTCGAAGGGCCTCAGTCGTACGGTGATCCGCTCGCCGTCGCGTTCCGGGGCGCTGGCCTCGGCCAGGGGCCGTTCGAGCAGGTCGGTGACGGTGACGTCCGCCACCTGGAACCCGGCGGTCAGCGTCGCCCGGGCCCGGCCGCCGTGGGCCTCGTGGAAGCGGACCACCACGTCTGAGCTGCCGTCGTCGGCGAGCTTCACCGCCGTGATCACGACGGCGTCGTTGTCGACGGTGACCAGCGGCGCGACCTCGTGGGCGCCGGTCAGCCGCCGCTCCGGCAGGTTGATCCGCCAGCCCTCGCGCACCGCGTCCGCGATGGAGGCGCCCGGGACCAGGGCGTGCCGGAAGCGGTGGACGCCCTGGTCGGTCTCGGGGTCGGGGAAGCGTGGGGCGCGCAGGAGGGAGACGCGGACCGTGGTCGTCGTGCCGCGGTCGCCCTCGGTGCGCACCGTGCGGGTCACGTCATGGCCGTACGTCGAGTCGTTGACCACCGCCACACCCCAGCCGGGCTCCTCCAGGTGGACGAAGCGGTGGTTGCACGCCTCGAACTTGGCGGCCTCCCAGGAGGTGTTGGTGTGCGTGGGACGGAAGACGTGCCCGAACTGGGTCTCGGACGCGTACCGTTCGGCGTGCAGGTCGAGCGGGAAGGCCAACTTGAGGAACTTCTCCGTCTCGTGCCAGTCGACCTCGGTGTCGATGACCAGCCGCCGCTCGCCGGGCGGCAGCGACAGCAGCTGGGTGACCCGGGAGGCGCCGAAGCTCCGTACGATCCGCACCGATGTGCCGTCCTCGCCGGTCTCGACGGACTCGGCGTCCGTGAGGTCGGTGACGGTGTTGCGGTAGAAGGCGTCGACGTCCCAGGCGTCCCACATGTTCGGGAAGTCCGGGTGGAGTTGGAGCAGGTTGGCGGACCGGCCGGGGGCGACGGTCTCGCGGTCGGCGTCGAGGTCGTACGCGGAGACGACGAGGCCCTGGGCGTCGATCTCGACGCGGAGCAGGCCGTTGTCCAGGACGTGTCCGCCCGCGGCGCGGGGTGACACCTGCGTTCCCTGCGGCAGGCGCGGCGTCCCGGCCCCGCCGGCGGGAACACCGTGACGGCTGTGCGGTGCCGCGTTGAAGACCAGGTGCCGGGTGCCCTCCCCCGCCAGGGCCCGCTGCGCCGCGCCGATGATGTCGTCCAGTTCCCCGGCGATCCGCTCGTACGTCGCCCGGGCCTCACGGTGCACCCAGGCGATGGACGAGCCGGGCAGGATGTCGTGGAACTGGTGCAGCAGGACCGTCTTCCAGATCCGGTCCAGCTCCTCGTAGGGGTAGGGGAATCCGGTGCGCACGGCCGCGGTGGCCGCCCACAGCTCGGCCTCCCGCAACAGGTGTTCGCTGCGCCGGTTGCCCTGCTTGGTCTTCGCCTGGCTGGTGAGGGTGGCGCGGTGGAGTTCGAGGTACAGCTCGCCGACCCAGACGGGCGGTTCGGGGTACTCGGCCTCGGCCTTCTCGAAGAAGGCGCGGGGTGTCTCCCAGACGACGGTGGCCGAACCCTCGAGGTCGCGCAGCCGGGCCGCCTTGGCGACCATCTCGCGGGTGGTGCCGCCGCCTCCATCGCCCCAGCCGGTGGGGGCCAGGGAGTGCCGGGCGCGGCCCTTGTCCTTGAAGTTGCGGGCGGCGTGGGCGAGTTCGCTGCCCTTCATGGAGCAGTTGTAGGTGTCGACGGGCGGGAAGTGGGTGAAGATCCGGGTGCCGTCGATGCCCTCCCACCGGAAGGTGTGGTGCGGGAACTTGTTCGTCTGGGACCAGGAGATCTTCTGGGTCAGCAGCCACTTGGACCCGGCCGCCCTGATGATCTGCGGGAGTCCGGCGGCGAAGCCGAAGGTGTCGGGCAGCCAGGCCTCCTCGTTCTCGATGCCGAACTCGTCGAGGAAGAACCGTTTGCCGTACACGAACTGCCGGGCCATCGCCTCCGAGCCCGGCATGTTGGTGTCCGACTCCACCCACATCCCGCCGGCCGGCACGAACCGCCCCTCCGCCACGGCCTTCTTCACCCGCGCCCACACCTCGGGCCGGTGCTCCTTCACCCAGGCCCACTGCTGTGCCTGGGACATGGCGAAGACGAACTCCGGCTCGTCCTCGATCAGCGCGGTCATGTTGGAGGTCGTACGGGCCACCTTGCGGACCGTCTCCCGAATCGGCCACAGCCAGGCCGAGTCGATGTGCGCGTGCCCGACGGCGCTGATCCGGTGCGCGGACGGTACGGCGCGGGCCGACAGGACGCCGGTGAGGTGCTGCCGGGCCCGGTCCGCCGTGCCGTTCACGTCCTGGAGGTCGACGGCGTCCAGGGCCCGTTCGACGGCGCGCAGGATGTCGTGGCGGCGCGCGGAGTCCACGGGCAGCTCGGCCATCAGCTCGCCGAGCACCTCCAGGTCCATGACCAGCTGCCACACCGACTCGTCGAAGACGGCGAGGTCCATGCGGGTGAGGGTGTACTGCGGCTCGCTGCCGGCCGTCTCCTTGTCGCCCAGCCGGGTGGGCAGGAAGGGGTGGTAGTCGAGGATGACGGGGTTGGAGGCGGCCTCGATGTGCAGAACCACCTCCTCGCCGCCCGCCACCGGGGCGCCGATGCGCACCCACTGGTTGCGCGGGTTGAGTCCCTTCACCGGGGTGCCGTCGGGCCGGTGGACCAGGCCCTCGCACTGGAAGCCGGGCATGTTCTCGTCGAAGCCCAGGTCGAGCAGGGCCTCGACGGTCCTCCCGGCCCACGCCTCGGGCACGGTCCCGGTCACCCGGAACCAGCTGGTGCCCCAGGGAGCACCCCAGCGGGCGCCGACCTCGATCGGCTCCGGCTCGGCGGCGAGTCCCTCCGCAACGGGCACGGGCTCGCCGGGCGCGTGCCACACCGCGACCTGCAACGGCACGGACTCGGGGTACACGGCGGGGCGGATGCGTTCGTCGAGGACGCGCCTGAGGCGGGCTTCCACCAGAGTGCGGTCGTCATGCATGCGGGGTGCTCCCTGCGGGTTCCGGGTGGGTGCGGTCGTTACCAGGGGTGGGTGACGGTGACGGGGGTCGAGGTGGTGTAGAGCTCCCCCACGGCACGCAGTTCGAATCGTGCGGCCCTCTCCTCCTGTTCGGGCTGCAGGCCGGTGAGGAAGAAGGCGTGCTGGCAGGTGCCGCCGAGGAAGCGGCGGGTGCCGTCGGGGAGGATGCGGTGCAGTTCGTGGTGGCGGACGGCGCCGGGGGCGGCGTTCCAGGCGAGGCGGAGGTCGCCGCCGGTCGCGGCGGTGACGCGGGCACCCGTGGGGGCGGCGGGGGCGGCGACGGTGTCCCGGACGGCGAGGCCGCCGAGGCGCCAGCGCACCGGGCCGTCGGTGGCGGTGAGCCGGACGCCGAGGGCGTGGACGGTGCCGGTCAGCCCGGTGAGCGGCACCGTCACGGTCTGCCAGCCGTCGACCTCTCTCCCACGGCCGCCCTTGTCGACCGAGTTCACTGCCAGACAGGTGTACGGCGGTGGCGCCCCGGCCTCGCTCGGCTCGGCGGTCGCCACCGCCGGTTCGACGCGCACAGCGCCCGCGTCCGTCCGGTACGTCAGCTCGACAACCGTGTTCACACCGACCGGCAGCCGGGTCGCGTAAAGGTCCAGGACCACCGGTTGATCCAGTTCACCGGCCACCAGCACGCTGCTGCCGCCCCGCCAGGCGTCGGCGAAGTCGAAGGACACCGCCGGGCGCTCCCCCGCCGTGCGCACCACCCACCGCCGCGCGGGCAGCCGGTCCTGGAGGCCGAGGTGGTTCCAGGGCGCGTCCGAGGTCACGGCCCCGTTCTCGTACCAGCGCAGCCCGTGCCCCGTGTTGAACACGGTCGCGAACGGCAGCGAGGTCACCGTGGACCGGTCGGCGACCGACACCGCCGGCGCCCGCCACGGATCGCTCGTGTCCGGCCGGGACGGGTCCAGCGAACGCCCGGTCCAGAAGCGGTCGTCGGCGGCGTGGAAGTCCTCCGGAGCACGCTGGTCGGCGGGCAGGTGGTTGCGGGTCCACTCCGGCCGGTAGAAGCCGATCGAGGTGATGTGCGGCGTGCCGGTCGGCACGATCGCGTCCCAGTACACCGGGGTGTCGGACCCGTTCGACTCGACGTCGACCCCGGCCCACAACGCGTAGCGGCTGCCCCCGAGTTGGTCTGCCTTCGTCCCCGAAGACGCGAGCGTGGCCGCGCTCCACCGGAAGTCCACGAACATGTCGTCGGCGGCCTGGAAGAAGGCCTGGTTCTGGCTGTTCAGCGCACCCTGCCAGCCGACCGTGCCGTTCACGGTCATCGCGTCGTACCAGGTCAACCGCTGCCCCTGAGCCGCCGCGAGCGCGTTGAGCCCCCTGACGAAACCGAGCATGGCCTGGCCGAGCGCCGTGTTCCCGCCGTCCGTCTCGGCGTTCACGAACCAGCCGTCGAAGCCGTGGGCCGCCGCGACCGCGACGAGTTGCGCGGCGAGCGGGTAGTGCCCGGTGGCGTCCTTCTGCACCAGGTCCCGGGTCCACTGCAGCTGTCCGCCGTAGGCCGCCGGCGGCAGGAAGATGTTCCCGAGCACCGGGACGCCGTGCCGGTGGGCCGCGTCCACGATCGGCGCGTTCGGCGCGAGGATCAGGCCCTCGCCGGCCGAGCCGCCCCAGAACACCAGCTCGTCCAGATACGCCCAGTGGGTGAGAGCGTAGTAGTCGGCGGTGGCCGAGCCCTGGGAGGGGTTGCTCGACGTGGGGCCGAAGGAGACCAGCGCCTGCACGCGGGCCTGGCCGGAGCGGGCGGTGGTGTTCGCCGGGGTCGGGGTGAAGCGGGCGGCGAGCGGCACGGACGCGGCGTTGAAGGCGAGGTCGGGGTCGTCGGCCGCGCGCCAGCTCTTCAGGCTGCGCCAGGTGATGCCGGGGCCGGGGCTGCCGGCGGGGAGCGAGTCCGGGTACCAGTAGGACGCGTACGGCGGGGTCGCCCCGGCTCTGGGGCGGGCGGCCGCGAAGGCGGGCAGCGGGGACAGGCCGGCGGCGGCGCCGGCGATCAGGACGGTGCGTCTGCTGGGGTTCACGAGCGGGTGCCTCCGTGTGGGGTAGGGAGTACCTGATCGGGAGTGACGACCTCGGTGATGCCGCGCGCGGCGAGGTGGTCCTTGTCGTCCGCGCGGGTGTCGAGGACGGTGGTGGGACGGGCGCCGTCGGCGACGAGCCGGAAGAAGGCGTCGAAGACGGCTCCGCCGGGGGCGCAGCGGGAGCGGCGGCCCGGGTCGCCGGGGACGACGAGGGCCGTGGTGCGCGGGGTGGGGCTCGCGTGCGGGCGGCGCGCCGCCTCGGCCAGCGCGCGGGCGACGTCCTTGGGCGCACGGTCGTTGGTGAACAGGCCGAGCTCGTACTCGAGTTGGGGAAAGTCGGCGAGGTCGCGCGAGACGTCGTAGGAGCACCACCAGGTGATGCCCCACAGGTCGGGGCAGTCGAGGACGTTTCCGATCGCCGCCTCGGCGAAGGCGGCCGCGTGCTCCGCGGGCACGAGGGGGGCGGGCGCGCCGACCTCCTGGAGCCATACGGGCCGGTGCGGCTCCTCGGCCCAGGCCTTGCTCAGCTCGACCAGGTAGGCGGCGTGGTGCTCGGCCGGCACGGAGGTACGGCCGTGGCGCTGGGCGGTGCCGTTGAACACCCAGGAGTGCACGGCGGTGAGGTCGCCGAGCCGGGCGGAGTGGCCGGGGGTGAAGGGCTGGTCGTCCTGGTACCAGGCGGCGTCGTAGGAGGCGTGCAGATGGAGCCGGTCCGGGGCGCCCTCGGCACACGCGGCCAGCATCCGCGACAGCCACCGCTCGGCCTCGTCCGCGGTGATGCGGTCGGGGTCGGGGTGGGGGCCGGCGGCGAACTGGTTGACCTCGTTGCCGACGGTCATGCCGATGAAGTGCGGACGGTCGGCGAGGGCGGCGGCGAGGGTGCGCAGGTAGGCGGCCTGGCCCTCGACGACGTCGGGGTCGGTGAAGAGGTTGCGCCGGTGCCAGGTGCGCGTCCAGGCGGGCAGGTAGTCGAAGCTGCTCAAGTGTCCCTGCAGGCCGTCGACGTTGATGTCCAGGCCGCGTTCGGCGGCGGCGTCGGCGAGGGCCACGAGCTGCTCGACGGCGCGCGGGCGGATCAGGGTGCGGTTGGGCTGGAAGTAGGGCCACAGCGGGAAGACCCGGATGTGGTCGAGGCCGAGCGCGGCGATCGCGTCGAGGTCGGCGCGCACGGAGTCCAGGTCGAAGTCGAGCCAGTGGTGGAACCACCCTTCGCTCGGGGTGTAGTTGGCGCCGAAGCGCACGGCAGGGGGCATGGAGTGTCCTTGTGGCGTACGAGTGTTCAGCCCTTGACGGCGCCCTCGCCGACACCGCGGAAGAAGTACCGCTGGAGGCAGGCGAACAGCGCGATGAGCGGGGCAACGGCGATCACGGTGCCGGCGGCGACCAGGCGTTCGTCGTTCGCGAAGGTGCCGTGCAGATAGTTCAGGCCGATGGTGAGGGTGAACTTGGACGGGTCGCTGAGCACGATCAGGGGCCACAGGAAGTCGTCCCAGGCGCCCATGAAGGCGAAGATCGCGACCACGGCCAGCGTGCCCTTCACCGACGGCAGGGCGACGCGCAGGAACCGCTGCCAGACGTCGGCGCCGTCGACGTAGGCCGCCTCCTCGATCTCGTACGGCAGGTTGCGGAAGGCGCCCCGCATCAGCAGCACGTTCATCGCGCCGACCGCGCCGGGCAGCACGACGCCGATGAGCGTGTTGTTCAGGCCGAGTTCGCGCATGGTGGTGAACTGGGCGATGACGATGCCCTCGACGGGCACGAGCATCGCCAGCACGAACACCAGGGTGGCCGTGCGCCGGCCGCGGAAGCGCAGCCGGGCCAGGGCGTACCCGGCGAGCGCGGAGCCGACGCAGTTGGTGACCACGTTGGCGGTGGCGACCTTCAGGGAGTTCAGGGCGTAGTCCCAGACCGGGATGGTGTCGGCGACCCGCGTGTAGTTGTGCAGGGTGGGATGGGCGGGCAGGAAGCTCGGCGGTGAGCCGTAGATGTCCTCGGTGGGGCCCTTGAGGGAGGTGGACAGCTGCCAGAGGAACGGGCCGATGGTCAGGGCGAGGACGGCGAGCAGCAGCAGATAGCGCCAGACCAGTTCGCCGACGCGGATGCGACGGCCGTGTTCGTCGGTGACACGCGGCTCCCTGCGCACGGTGACCGGCGGATCGGGCCGTACCTTCTCCAGGAGGCTCACGACTCCTCCCGGCGGTCGGCGCGCAGCACCAGCAGCATGAGCGCGACGGTGACGGCGAACACGACGACCGAGAGCGCGGAGGCGTAGCCCACGCGGCCGGTCAGGCCGGTGCCGGTGCGCTGGACGAGCATGACGAGCGTGGTGTCCTCGCCGGCCGGGCCGCCGTCGGGGCCGGCCATCAGATACACCTCGGAGAACACCTTGAACGCGGCGACCGAGGAGAGCGCGGCGACCAGCACCATGGTGGACCGGACGGCGGGCACGGTGACCGAGAAGAAGCGGCGCACCGGTCCCGCGCCGTCCACGGCGGCGGCCTCGTGGAGTTCGCGCGGCACGTTCGCCAGCGCAGCCAGATAGATGATCATGTAGTAGCCGAGGCCCTTCCACACCGTGACGGCCATCGCGCTCAGCAGGAGCAGCCACTGGTCGCTGAGGAAGCCGACCCGGCCGATCCCGACGGCCTCCAGCAGCGAGTTGACCAGTCCGCGTTCGTCCAGCAGCCACACCCAGATCAGCCCGACCACCACGATCGAGGCGACGACGGGGGTGTAGAAGGCGGAGCGGAAGAAGGTGATGCCGGGGATGTTCCTCTGCACCAGCAGCGCGAGCAGCAGCGGCAGGACGACCAGGGCGGGTACGACCCCGGCGATGTACAGCGTGCTGTTGCGCAGGCCGGTCCAGAACATGTCGTCGTGCAGCAGCTCGCGGAAGTTGGCGAGGCCCACGAAGTGGCCCGGCAGCAGGGTGCGGCGGTCGGTGAAGGAGTTCACCAGGGTGGAGACGAACGGGTAGAGCACGAAGGCGCCGGTGACGAGCAGCCCGGGCGCGGCGAACAGCCAGGGGCTGAACGGGAGCTGGCGCCTGATGCGGACCGGTGTGGCCATGGCCGGTCAGCCCTGCCGCAGGAGGCGGTTGGCGGCGTTGACAGCGTTGTCGAGGGCCTGCTGGGGGCTCTCCTTGCCCTGGAGCGCCTTGGCCACCTCGTTGCGCAGTGCCGTCTTCATCTGGTCGCTGAACAGCACGGGCGTGTAATTGACGGCCATCTTCAGGGACTTGGCGGCGGCGATGCGTACCCGGGTCTCGTCGGTGCCGTCCTCCCTGGTGAAGTAGGGGTCGTTCAGGGAGCCGGCGGTGCTGGGGAAGATGGCGACCTTCTTGGCGAAGGACATCTGGTTCTGCGCGTCGGTGACGAAGTGGGCGAAGGCGACGGCGGCCGGGGTGTGCTTGGTGCGGGAGTTGACCATCACGCCCATCACGTACATGTTGACGTGCCCGGTGCTGGTGATCTGGTCGGTGATGCCGATGTTCCGGTACAGGCCCGGCGCGTTCTTCTTGAAGTTGTCGAGGTCGAGGGCGCTGCCGGGGTTCATGGCGACGGCGCCGGTGAGGAACTTCTTGCCGGAGGACTCCGGGGTGGCGGTCAGGGCCTGCGGGTCGAGGGCCTTGGCGTCGTACAACTCCTTGTATTTGGTGAGGAGTTCGACCCCCTTGGCGTCGTTGAAGGCGAAGGCGGTGCCCTGCTTGTTCATCAGGGTCACGCCGTAGCGGCCGAAGTCCTCGATGGTGGGCACATTGGCGAGGGTGGCGACCTTGCCGCCGCTCTTCCTCGCCATCTGCAGGGCGTCGGCGAAGAGTTCGCCGTATGACTTCGGCGGCCGGTCGGGGTCGAGTCCGGCCTTGGTGAACAGGGCCTTGTTGTAGAAGAGCGGGCCGGTGTTCAGGTACCAGGGGAAGGCGTACGTGCCGGTCAGGCCCGGGACCTGATGGCTCGCCCAAGCGCCGTCCAGGTACTCCGACTTGTATGTGCCGGCAGCCTTGTCGAGGTCCATCGCCAGTCCCGCCCTGGCGAGCGGGGCGACCAGGTCCGGGGAGACATTGACGACGTCGGGCAGGGTGCCGCCGGCGGCGTCGGCGCTGAGTTTGTCGGCGTACCCCTCCGCGGGCTGGTCGACCCACTTCACATGTGTGCCGGGGTACTTCTTCTCGAAGTCGGCTATGAGGCCGTCGAAGTACGACGTGAAGTTCGCGCGCAGATTCCAGGTCTGGAAGGTGATGTCGCCCTCGACCTTGCCGGAGGCGTCGGTCGAGCCGCCGCCGTCGCCTCCCGAGCCGCAGGCGCTCAGCGGCAGGGCAAGGGCGACGGCAGCGGCGGCGAGGGCTCTGCGAGACATGGGCACGGTGACACGGCTCCCTTGCTGTGTCGGCGGTCGGAGGCGCCAGAGACCTTGCCCGCGCCGTTCGAAGAAAGTCAATGCATTCACCGGACTAAAGAAATGAGGTGTTTCATTAGTGCAGGTCAGAGAGGGGAGGACGAGGACTTGTCGTCATTCACTAATGCGCTTTAGGGTCTTGACACTCAAGCGCATTAGCGACCATCGTCTGGAAGGGGGAGGAACGTGCCGACCAAGCGGTCCCCCGCACGCCGGCCCACGATGAAGGACATCGCCCTGCGGGCCGGGGTCTCCGAGAGCGCCGTCTCCTTCGCGCTCAACGGTCGCCCCGGCGTCTCCGAGGCGACCCGGGCGCGGGTCCGCCGGGTCGCCGAGCAGCTCGGCTGGCGCCCCAGCACGGCCGCGCGTGCCCTGTCCGGCGAGGGCGCGGCCACGGTCGGCTTCGTACTGGCCCGGCCCGCGCACACGCTGGGCGTCGACTCCTTCTTCCTGCAGCTCGTCTCCGGGATCCAGGCGGCGCTCGCGGAACGGCACTTGGGCCTGCTCTTCCAGGTGGCCGAGGACGTGACCGAGGAGTGCGCGGTGTACCGGCGCTGGTGGGCGGAGCACCGGGTGGACGGCGTCCTGGTGGCCGACCCGCGCGCCGACGACCCGCGCCCGGACCTGCTGGACGAACTCGGGCTGCCCGCCGTGGTGATCGGCGGCGCACCCGATGTACGGCACCCCGGCCTGGCCACGGTCTGGGCGGACGACGCGGGGGCGATGGCCTCCGTGGTGGACGAGCTGACGGCGCTCGGCCACCGCCGGATCGTACACATCGCCGGGCTGCCCGAGCTGGCCCACACCCAGCGCCGTATCGCCACGCTGCGGGCGGAGGCGGAGCGGCGCGGGCTCACCGAGGTCCGTTCGGTCACCACCGACTACTCCGACGCACAGGGCGCCGCCGTCACCCGCCGCGTCCTCGGCGATGCGCCCGGTCCGACGGCGCTCATCTACGACAACGACGTGATGGCCGTGGCGGGCGTGGCCGCAGCCGCCGACCTGGGCTTCCGGGTGCCGCAGGACGTGTCGGTGGTCTCCTGG
The DNA here is from genome assembly GCF_053597455.1 of Streptomyces sp. NPDC001393. Classification (NCBI taxonomy): domain Bacteria; kingdom Bacillati; phylum Actinomycetota; class Actinomycetes; order Kitasatosporales; family Streptomycetaceae; genus Streptomyces; species Streptomyces sp. NPDC001393. Next base: position 71,251 of record NZ_JBSFIH010000015.1, on the reverse strand, counting down.
GAGGACTCGGCCCTGTGCCGCATGATCACCCCCCGGCTGTCCGCGCTGTCCCGGGACAGCGCGGAGTTCGGTCGCACGGCGGCCCGCGAACTGCTGGCCCTGCTGGACGGCGCCCCGGCCCGCTCGGTGGGGGTACCGGTGCCACGGCTGACGGGGCGGGCCAGTACGGGGCCCGCGCTCGGGGCCCAGTCGCTCAGGCCCCCCAGTTCACCTTGAACACCCACACGTACCGGCCCGCAGTCCGCGCGGCCCGCGGGACGTCGATGACCAGTGAACCGTTCGTGACGGTCCAGGTCAGGGGGCGGTCGTAGCCGAGCATGGTCACCTCGTCCCCCGACCGCACCGGCACCGGCGCCTCGACGATCAGCTTCGGGCCCGGCTCGGCCAGCGAGTGGATGTAGAACGCCTCGTCCGGGCGGACCGTGAACCGCAGGTCCTCGCCGAGCTGGGCCATCCGCGACCAGTAGGTCGTGTCGTGGATCGCTTCGCCGTTGACCTTGAGCCAGGCGCCCGTCTCCCGCAGCCGGGTCTGCAGGATCTCCGCGATGGTGCCGTCGGCGCGCGGACCGATGTCCAGGAGGAAGTTGCCGTTCTTCGAGACGATGTCGACGAGGCTGTGCACAACCTCCTCGGCCGTCATGTAGGCGGCGTCCGGGGTTGCCTGGTTGTAGCCGTAGCTGAACGGATCGAGCCCCCGGCTGGATTCCCACTTGGCGACGACCGTGTTGGCGTACGTCGTGTACTCGGGCGTGGTGAAGTCGTGGAAGGCGATGCCCGAGCGGTTGTTGACGGTCACGTCGATCGGGCGGGCCCGGTTCTTGGCGTGGTTGAAGTACTCGGCGAGGACATGGAGGCTGTCGTTCACACCGCCGATGTCGCACCAGATGATCTCCGGGTCATAGCCGTGGATCAGTTCGAGCATCTGCGGGGCCTGGTAGTCGTGCACGTAGTCCCTGCCCGCCGTGTATCCCGTGTACGGGACCGGCTCCAGGGTGTACGGATTGCGCGGGGCGTGGCCCATCCAGGGGTTGTCGGGGTTGAACCACTCGGGCATCGAGAAGTACAGGCCGCGGTGGAGTTCGGGGGTGTGGCGGCGGCTCGCGTCGAAGAGCTCCCTCACCAGGTCCCGCTTCGGGCCCATCCGCACCGCGTTGCGGTCGGAGACCCTGGTGTCCCACAGGGCGAAGCCCTCGTGGTGCTTGGAGGTCAGGACGTGGTACTGGGCGCCTGCGTCGCGGAACAGTTCCACCCAGGCACGCGGGTCGAAGCGTTCGGCGGTGAAGCGGGGGATGAAGTCGTCGTAGGCGAAGTCCTTGCCGTAGGTGTCCCGGTGGTGGGCGTACGTGGGATTGGCCGGGTCCTGCATCTGGTCCCAGTACCACTCGGCGTACTGCTTGCCGACCGGCGCCCAGGCGGGCACCGAGTAGACACCCCAGTGGATGAAGATGCCGAACTTGGCGCCCTGAAACCAGTACGGCGCCTGGTGGCCGGACAGGGATGCCCCGGTGGGCTGGTAGTCGGCCACTCCCAGGGTCAACCTGCTGCGGACGGAGGCGACTTGAGCGCCTCTACCGCGCACGCTGACCGTGCCGTCCTGCCGGGTGCCGGGGGCTGTGCCCGTGTGGTTGCGGATGCCGATGCGGACGCGGGCCTGTTCGCCGGGGTAGAGGCGGCGGATGCGGGCGGGCTCGACGGTGCGGGCGCCGGGGACTTCGACGCGTACGGACACGTCGTCGCCGGAGAGGATCGGGACCGTGCCCGCGTTGACGACGGTGGCCTCGACGCTCTGGGCGCCGGCGGCCTCCAGCAGGGAGTTGGTGGAGTGGGCGTCGCGCAGGGCCAACGCCCGTCCCTGGGCGACGGGTTGAAGGGAGAGGGCGAAGACGTGCAGGGACGGCTTGTTCGCCTGGGCGGGGTTCGTGACCGGCAAGGTCAGGGCGACGGCCTCGCGCCGGGGGTCGATCCACACCTCCGCCGTCCCGATGCCCACGGGGTGCTCGTCCTTGGTGCCGTCCGGCTTGTAGCGGTACGACGCCGACAGCGAGCCGCCCGCCGAGTACCAGTCGGCGCCGCCGAGGCCGGCGGTGCTGGTGGAGCCGTCGGCGTAGTGGACGGTGGCCTGGCCGGATGCGTCGCCGTAACTCCCGGCGGTGAGGAAGGCGGCCGACAGGTAGTGGCCCCGGGGCAGTTCGATGCGCTGGCCGAGCGCGACGACGTTGTTCCTGGCGCCCGCCGTCGACGCGGGGAAGTCGAAGGGGATGCCGTCGACCTCGATGCGGCCCGGGGGCAGTTCGTCGCCCGGGAACGTGTAGCCGGAGCCGTCGAAGTCGCCGCCGCGGGCGGCGGCGGTGTCGATGCCGTCGTTGTCGTAGAGGGCGTCGAGCGGGACCGGCACCGGTTCGGGGACGGTGGCCCACGCGACCTGCGGTCCGGCGGCCCGCGCCGGGCTTGCGGTGAGCGGCAGGGCGGACGCGGCGGTCAGGCCGGCTGCCGCGCCCAGTATCAGACGTCTGGGATACATGCTCATGAGCGGCTCCCATTAACTCCGATTCATCGGATGTCTGATGATGGTGGGGCTGCCGTGAGGCTGTCAACGGGCTTACCAGAGGGAAGAGTTCAAGCATTGATCGGATGATGCGTGCCTTGCCGGAAACGGCGTCTCGACGTACCGCGCCCGACCAGGCACAGTTCTCCCTGCGCCGTGATTTGTACCAGCGAGTAGCCGACGATCGAGCGAGGAGTTGCCCGTGGGTGACTGGGCCGGGCGGAGTGCCGCCGAGATAGCCGCCGCCGTACGCGAGAAGCGGGTGACACCCCGGGAGGTGGCGGCCGAGCACCTCGCGCGGATCGAGCGGCTCGACGGCCGGATCGGGGCGTTCCGGAAGGTGCGGGCCGAGGCGGCGCTCGCCGAGGCCGACGAGGTGGCCTCCCGATCCGATCTCGCCGAACTGCCGCTCGCAGGCGTGCCGGTGGCCGTGAAGGACAACCTCGCGGTGCGGGGCGAGTCCCACCGCGACGGCTCCGCCGCCACTCCCGACACCCCGGCCGCCGAGGATCACGTCACGGTGGCCCGGCTGCGGGCGGCCGGCGCGGTGGTCGTGGGCCTGACGAACGTGCCCGAGCTGTGTGTCTTCGGCACGACGGAGGGGCCGTACGGCATCGCCCGCAATCCGTGGGACACCTCCCGTTCGGCAGGCGGTTCCTCCGGGGGCAGCGCTGCCGCGGTGGCCGCGGGCCTGGTACCCATCGCGCTCGGCAACGACGGGATGGGGTCCCTGCGCATACCGGCCGCGAACTGCGGCCTGGTCACACTGAAACCCGGGCGCGGTGTCGTGCCGGCGGGCATCGGCAACGGCGACTGGTTCGGCATGGCGGAGAACGGTCCCCTGGCCACGACGGTCGAGGACCTGCGACTGATGCTGGGCGTCCTGGCGGGTACCGAGTTCCCGGGCACGGCGAAGGCCCCGCGCCGGCGGATCGCCGCGGCTGTCCGCAGTCCGCTCGCCGGAGTCGCCGTGAGCGGGTCGTATACGACCGCGGTCCGGGAGGCGGCCGGGGTGCTCACGCGGGCCGGGCACCAGGTGCGGCGGGCCGAGCCGCCGTACCCCCTCTCACTCGGCGTGACCGCGCTGCGGCACTGGACGGCCGGGACCGCGGTGGACGCCGAAGGCCTGGACCGGGCGCGGCTGGTCCGGCGCACGCGGGTGCACGCGGCGGTGGGACGGCGGTTCGTCCACGCGGTGCGCACCGGGGACAGCCGTGATCGCCTGCGCGCCCGGCTGACCCCCTTCTTCACCGAGTACGACGTCCTGCTCACCGGGGCCCTGGCCCGGCGCTCCCCCGCAGCCGGCCCGTGGCACGAACGCGGCTGGCTGCGCAATGTGCTGGCCAACACCGCGTACTCCCCGTTCACCCCGCCCTGGAACCTGACCGGCTGGCCCGCGATGTCGGTCCCGTTCGGCGCCCTGCCCTCGGGCGCCCCCTGCGCCGTACAGCTCGTGGGCCGCCCGGGCTCGGAGTCCGTGCTGCTGGAGCTGGCGGAGGAACTTCAGGCGCTGCGTCCGTGGCGGCGGACGGCCCCGGTGAGCGGCTCCTGAGGCCGGGCCGCCCGGCGCGTGGGTACCCGGCCGCCCGGCTCACGCGTCCTGCCGCTCGGCTTACGCGTCCGGCTGGTCGAGTGACCGGTACATGATGTGCAGGCCCACCCTGCCGTGCCGGGGGTGCTCGAAGGCCTGGGGGACCGTGCCGAGGACGGTGAAGCCCAGGGAGGTCCAGAGCTGGACGGCGGGGTTCGTCTCGACCACGGCGTTGAAGACCATCGCCCGGTAGCCGTGGGCCCTGGCCTCGGCGAGGACGTGTTCGGCGAGGGCGCGGCCGACACCCTCGCCCGTGCGGTCGGGGTCGACCATGAAGCCGGCGTTCGCGACGCGGGCGGCGGGACCGCCGTAGTTCGGGGTGAGGTAGGCCGAGCCGACCACGGCTCCGCTCACGTCCTCGGCGACGTAGACGCGCTTGGCGGGGTTCATCCAGAGCGCGCGGGCGTCGGCCTCGGAGGTCTCGGGGTCCCAGGCGTAGGTTTCGGCGGCGGCGACGATCCGGTGCCAGAAAGGCCAGATCCGCGGCCAGTCCTCGGCCACGGCTTCTCTGATCAGCATGGGCGTGAGTCTGTCAGGTCACGCCCATGCGTGCGGCACTCGCGGGGGCCCGGCCCGAGGGGTTCAGTCCACGCTGGGCAGGATGTGGGGCTCGGCGAGGTCGTCCTCGTAGCCCGCCAGGCGGATCGGGGCCGACCGGGCCCACACGTCGAGGCTGCCGAGTTCTCCGGGGCGTCGGCCCACGCGCTCCGTGCGTTCCTTGGGCCGTTGATCGCTCTTCGTCTTCTCCGGTGTCACCGCGCACTCCTTATGTGTCGGTCACCCTCGGGGGGCCTGCCGGACAGCCTGCGCTCCGGCACTCGGCGCCCGCTCGGGTCTGGATGGAAGGCCAGTTCGGACGCGGTGGCGCCGGTACGGACGTCTGGGTCTGGGTGGGACCCGGTACTGCTGCCCGTCCCCTCCAGATTACCCAAATGAGCGGGCTCGCGCTCGATCGGGAGTGCAAACAAGGTGTAACTATCAGAAGTCATTTCGCCCCCCAATACCTCCTAATATGCGGCCATTTACCTTGGCGCGCTCCCCGGAGCGTCGGAGCCGATCACCCGATCGGGCTACACGTGGCGCAGTTCAGGTGCCGTTGGCCGGGTCGCAAGGTCGCCATGATCTGCTGATGAGCGGCAACGGCTGACTCGCGGAAGGACTGACGCATGGAGCTGCGCAGCGTCGAGGAGCTGATGGATCTGCTGTACGCCGGACGGCACCAGCACGCGCTGCGAACCGCCGCGCTGCTGCGCCGCAGCCGCCCCGCCGACAAGGAGCTCCAGGTGGCGGGGCTGGTGCGCGGCATCGGGCCGGTCCTGTGCCCGGGCGACGGGCCGGACCGAGCCCTCACCACGGCCGAGGCGGTGCGCCCCCTGCTCGGGGAGCGGGTGTTCCGCCTGGTACGCGGAGACGCGGGCCCGGCCGACGACGATGCGCTGCGGCTGCGGCAGGCCGACGAGGAGAGCCGCGCGGCGGGCTTTGACGCGGGCGTCCTGGAGGACTGGCGCACGGTGCTGGAACTGGTGGCCGCTCGGCACTCCCGGCTCGGCGCCGTCGACTGACACCCGAGGCGCGGGGACTCGGGCGGCTGACGGCCCCTCAGCGGGGTGCGTGCGCGGGGCGCCCGACCTGCCACCGGTTGTGGCGGATCACCACTTGCCGGGCGCGTAGTCCTTCAGGAAGACGCCGTACAGGTCCTCGCCCGACTCGCCGCGCACGATGGGGTCGTAGACGCGGGCGGCGCCGTCGACCAGGTCGAGGGGGGCGTGGAAGCCGGCCTCGGCGAGGCGCAGCTTGTCGTAGTGCGGGCGCTCGTCGGTGATCCAGCCGGTGTCGACGGAGGTCATGAGGATGCCGTCCGTGTCGAACATCTCCTGGGCGCTGGTCCGCGTGACCATGTTCATCGCGGCCTTCGCGGCGTTGGTGTTCGGGTGCCCGGCACCCTTGTAGCCGCGGCTGAAGACGCCTTCCATCGCCGAGACGTTGACGACGTACGCACGGCCGCTGGAGGCCTTCTTCGCGGCGTCCGCCATCGCCGGGCGCAGGGCGCTGATCAGGATGAACGGGGACGTGTAGTTGCACAGCTGGGTCTCGAGCAGTTCGACCGGCGAGATCTGGTCGATGGTCTGCACCCAGGTGTTGGTGTCAACGACGTCGGGGACGAGGCCGCCGGCGTCGATGGCGGTGCCCTCGATGTGCCGGGCGATGCTGGCATTGCCTGCGACGAGGGCGAGGTCGGCGACCTTCTGGGCGTCCAGGCCGCTGGTGCCGACGGGCAGCGCGGCGATGCCGTCGACGGCGCCGGAGTTGAAGGCGCCGATGACGTGGTGGGCGGGGAGTTCACCGGCGGGCAGCGGGGCGGTCTCGCCTTCGACCAGGGCCGCGTAGGCGGAGGGCAGGCGGCGTACGGTCTGCGTGGCGTTGTTGATCAGGATGTCCAGCGGACCCGCCTCGGTGACCCGCTCGGTCAGGGCCACGGCCTGGGCCGGGTCGCGCAGGTCGATCCCGACGACCTCGAGCCGGTGCAGCCAGTCCGCGGAGTCCTCCATCGCCTTGAAGCGGCGGATGGCGTCCTTGGGGAAGCGCGTGGTGATGGTGGTGTGCGCGCCGTCGCGCAGCAGCCGCAGCGCGATGTACATGCCGATCTTGGCGCGGCCGCCGGTGAGCAGGGCGCGCTTGCCGGTGAGGTCGGCGCGGGCGTCGCGCTTGGCGCGGTTCGTGCGGGCGCAGTCCGGGCAGAGCTGGTGGTAGAAGTAGTCGACCTCGACGTAGCGGGTCTTGCAGGTGTAGCAGGAGCGGGGGCGCTGGAGTATGCCCGCGATCCTGCCCGCCTCGACCTTGGAGGAGGGCAGGATGCCCTCGGTCTCGTCGTCGATGCGCTCGGCGGAGCCGGTGGCGGTGGCCTCGGTGACGGCGCGGTCGTGCGCGGTCTTGGCGGCCCGGCGCTCCTGGCGGCGGCGCTGCTTGACCGTCCGGTAGATGTGCGAGGTGGCCCGGCGCACCTTGATCGCGTCCGGGTGGTCGACCTCGATGGTGTCGAGCTCCTCCAGCACGCTGAGGCAGACGGCCAGCCGCTCGGGGTCGATACCGGGGCCGTAGACCACTTCCTCCGTGGCCGTGGAGGCCATGGAGCCGTCCTCTGTCACCGTCATCGCGCTGCCGCTTCCCTGGTCAACCGCGCAGCGCTCCGACTCGCGCCCGCCTTCGAACGGGGAATTTTACGGAGCGCACCGGCTCCCCGCCAAACCCGAACGGACCAGCACCGAACCCAAGGGGCCACCCGCACCCGACAACGAAAGCTGTACGGGTGGTGCGGGTGGGGACCCGGAACCCCCTACGGCTTCACGCGTCGCACGCCGCCAGCAGCGTCGACACCTCCGCCGACACCGCGTGAGCGAACCGGTCCAGGTCCGGCACGGCCTGCGCATCGGCGACCAGCCCGTAGTGCACGCGCCCGCGATACGTGGAGATGGCCACCGCCAGCGACTGCCCCGGTGCGAGCGGCGCCAGCGGATACACCTCCCTCAGCTCGTGGCCGCCGAGCCGCAGCCCCAGCCCCGGCAGCGGCACGCTGGTGACGAGGATGTCGAACCACAGCCGGGCCGCCTGCCCGACCAGCGGCCCGCCGAGCCGGTGGCCCAGCGCCGGTACGTGATCGGCCAGCAGCGCCACCGCACCCGCACCCCGGTTCGGCCCCGCGTCCTTGTTGCGCAGCATCGCGGTGCGCACGGTGTGCAGCCGGCCGAACGGATCCGGCTCGTCCACCGGGAGCCGTATCAGATAGCCGGAGAGCCGGTTGCCCTGTGGGTGCGCGGTGCGCGGGCGGCGCCGGGAGACGGGGATGAGGGCGCGGGGTGCCACGCCCTTCGTGGAGTCGCCGCGCTCCTCCAGCCAGCGGCGCAGGGCCCCGGCGACGACGGCGATCAGTACGTCGTTGACGGTGCCGCCGGCGCTCTTGCGCACGCGGTGCACGTCGTCGATGTCGAAGACGACCCCGGCGGTGCGGCGGGTGCCGCTCGGGGCGGAGGTGAGGGCGGAGGTGGGCCGCATGCCGAGGGTGGAGCGGGCGAGGGATGCGCCGATGTCCAGGGCCCGGCCCACGTCGGACAGCGCGCCCCTGACCAGCCCGGGGACGAGCCCCGGCAGCTTGCGCACGTCCGGCAGCAGCCCGCGCGGCGGCTCGATGGCGCGCGGCGCCCGCTCGGGCAGGTCCATCGGGTCGAGGACGCCGGCGGCGAGCTTCAGCGCGCGCAGCCCGTCGGCGAGGGCGTGGTGGAACTTGAACAGCACGGCGAAGGACATCCCGTCCTCGCCGGGCAGCACATGCGCCTCCCACGGCGGCCGGCCGCGCTCCAGCGGGCGCTCCATGAGCCGCCCGGCGACGGCGTGGAAGTCGGCGGTCGGGGCGTGCAGGCGTACGTGGTTCAGCGGGTCGAAGTCCGGGTCGGGCTCCCGGGCTGCACCGCCGAAGGCGAACGGCTGCCACACGTCGCGGATGCGCAGGCGCAGCCCGGGTACGGCGGCGGCGCGGGCGGCGAGCAGGTCGGCGGCATGGGCGCCGGCAGTGGGCGAGTGCGCGCCGAAGACGCCGAGCGCGCCGAGGTGCATCGGATGCCGGTCGGACTCGATGTTCCAGAACGCCAGGTCGAGTGGAGCGAGCAGGTGGGAAGTCAAGGGCGTGCCTCACGTCGACGACGGGTGGATCTGCAGTCACTCGCAGTCAATCTCTGTCACCCGATTACGGTCAAGTACGATCAGGCTACGCTCAGTTAACAGAAGATTAAGTCCCGCCCCTGCGGCAGGGGCGGGACCTAGGGTTACGTGAGGTCAGTTCAGGACCGGTTGTGCCGCCCCGGGTGACGTACCCCACTCAGACGGGCGCGGGCCGACCGTGAACGCGAGCGAGCGCAGGGAGCGCAGCGCACCCGTCGTCACATAGGTCTGCCCGTGCGGGGTTCCGTCGGTGCGGACGCTCTGGATGTACCGGTCGGTGGCGGAGGTGCCCGGCGCGGCGACGGTCAGCCGGCCGCTCGGCCAGTACCGGCGGTCCAGGGTGAGGTCGACACGGTCGAAGACCGGCGTGGACAGGCCCCAGGTGCCGTAGCCGGGCTGGATCGGGAACAGCCCGATGGACGACAGCACGTTCCAGGCGGACATCGTGCCCAGGTCGTCGTTGCCGGTGATGCCGCCGGGCCCGTCGGTGAAGAGGGTCAGGGCGGCGTGCACCACGTCGGTGGTCTTCCACGGCTGACCGGTGGCCAGGTAGGTGTACGGCGCGATGAGGTCGGGCTCGTTCATCGGGTTGTACTTGTCGGCGTTGTAGTACGCGTACGCGTCGCCGTGCACCCACACCTCGCGGGCGGTCTTCGCGGGGTCGGCCAGCAGCCGGTCGTAGGCGAAGAACGAGTCCAGCCGGTCGTTGGCCGCGCGCTCGCCGCCGATGAGCCGCACCATGCCGGGCACGTCCTGCGGCACGAGCCACTGGTACTGCCAGGCGGTGCCCTCGTGGAAGCCGGTGCCGCTCGCCGGATCGGCCGAGCCGGTGAAGGCGCCGGAGGCGTCGCGGGCGCGGAAGAAGCCGGTCGCGGGGTCGAAGATGTTCCGGTAGTTCCGCGCCCGTGCCGCGTAGCGGGCGGCGTCGGCGTCGTGGCCGAGGCCGCGCGCCATCTGGGCCAGCATGGCGTCGGCGAGGGCGTACTCCAGGGTGACGGAGGCGCCGTGGTGGTAGTCGGAGTCGCCCATCTTGGCGTACGGCCGGTCCTTGTCGAACGGGGCGTAGCCGTGCGCGAGGTACTCGGTGTTGGCCTCCCGGCCGATGCCCGGATACGCGGGCGGGGGGACGCCGTCGGCGTTCTTCTTCAGCGCGCGGTAGGCCCGCTCCTCGAAGCCCTTGAGCAGCCCCGTCTGGTAGGCCGTGGTCAGGAAGGGGGTGACGGGGTCGCCGCTCATGACGTTCGTCTCGACCGGGCCGTACCCCCACTTGGGCAGCCAGCCGCCGTCCTCGTCGACGGCGACGAGCGAACGGGCCATGTCCCGTGTCTCGCGCGGCGCGAGGAGCGCGAGCAGCTGGACCTGGGTGCGGTAGGTGTCCCACAGCGACCAGTTCTGGTAGTACGTGAAGCCCTGGGCGTGGTGGACACGGCGGTCCCAGCCGAAGTAGCGGCCGTCGGCGTCGCTGCCCACGTTCGGCGCGAGGAAGGACCGGTACAGCGAGGAGTAGAAGGTCCGGCGCAGGGTGGGGGTGCCGCCCTGGACGCGGACGGCGGCGAGCCGCCTCTCCCACTCCTCGCGGGCCCGCTCGCGCACCGCGTCGAAGGACCGTCCGCCCTCGGCGGCCAGGTTGCCGGCCGCGCCGCGCGCGTCGACGTACGACAGGGCGGTGGTCGCCTCGACCGTACGGTCCTTGGTGGTGTCGAAGCGGACATAGGCGCCGCCGGGTCCACTGCGGGAGCCGGGGGTGAGCGTCGCGCCGTCCCAGGTGCCGTACGCGGTGAAGGGCCGGCTGAAGCGGGTGATCGTGTAGACCGTGTAGGGGCCGGTGTCCCGGCAGAAGCCGTGCCCGGTGATCTCGGTGCGCACGGTGTGGTCGTCGAGGATCTCGACGGAGCTGGAGACCCCCTTGTGCAGCGACTGGGCCGCGTTCAGCAGGACGTTGGCCTTGTCGGTGGCGGGGAAGGTGTAGCGCTGCACGCCGGTGCGCTCGGTCGCGGTCAGCTCGGCGCGGATGCCGGAGGAGAGGCCGACCCGGTAGTAGCCGGGGCTAGCCGTCTCGTCCTGGTGCGAGAAGCCGGTCGCGTAGCGGGTGTAGTCCGTCTGCGTGACGTCGCCGGTGGTGGGCAGCACGGGCAGGTCGCCGCCGATGCGGCAGCCGACGCCGGAGAGGTGGACCAGGGAGAAGCCGCGGATCCGGTTCTGCGTGTAGTCGTAGCCGGTGTTGTGCCCGGTGTCCGGGGAGAGCTGGACCATGCCGAAGGGCACGGCCGCGCCGGGGAAGGTGTTGCCCTCGTCCTGGCTCCCGATGAACGGGTTGACCAGGTCGGTGAGGTGGCCGTCTGTCCGCTCGGCGGCCCGTGCGGCGGGGGTGGCGATCAGCGTGGACGCTGCCATCACCCCGGCCAGGCACAGCCGCGTGCGCCGGGTCCCTCTCATGTCGCATGACCTCCGCAGGTTCGACATCGATGTCTGCATCCTGAAGGTCGAACGACTCAGATCCGGGCAAGGTACGGTTATCGGGCGAACGCGTCGCGCCGGATACCGGCCGGATGATGACGGTTCGTCAGAGCGCCAGCTTGAAGCCCTCGTGGCTGCGGGCGAAGCCGAGCGCGGCGTAGAAGCGGTGCGCGTCCGCGCGGTTCTTGTTGCTGGTGAGCTGGACGAGTGCGCAGCCTCGCGCGCGTGCCCGTTCCACGGCCCGCTCCATCAGCGTCCGGCCGAGCCCGCCGCCGCGCCGGTCCGCGCGGATCCGCACCGCCTCGATCAGCGCCCGCTCGGCGCCGCCCTTGCCGAGACCCGGGATGTACGTCGCCTGCAGACAGCCCACGACCGTGCCGGTGCCGGCCTCGGCGAGGACCAGCATCTCGTTGCGCGCGTCCTGCTCGATGGCCGCGAACGCGCGCTCGTGATCCTGCGTCACCTCGATGGACGCCGGTTCCACGACCCTCTCCTCGTCGGCGAGCAGCGCGAGCACGGCGGGCAGGTCGGCGCGTGTGGCGGGCCGGAACAGCAGCACGGGAGCAGTGGACATGCGCCGACCCTAGCCCACGGGCGGGTCCCAGGGGTGGGGTGGCACCGGCTCGGGGTCCTCGACCTCGATCAGGTCCCCGGCCGTCGCGTCGAGTTCCCGCCGGTCGCGCTCGGTGAGGAAGGGCAGGAGGGCTCCGCAGTCGCGGCAGGCACGCGCGCGCGAGGCCTGGAACACCGGCCGGGGCTTGAAGAATCCCGGACGGCGGAATCTCAGCCGCAGCCGCTCGAACGACCGCTCCCCCGAGGCGAGCTCACCGACCGGGCTCAGCCGCTCGGAGCCACATATCCCACATCGCATGCGGGGGACCCTATGCCTAGGCCCTGTCGTCAAATTCCCGCCGTCCGCCCGGAGGGCGGGCCCTGCGGCGTCAGGTGCGTGCTCTGGGGGTCCCCCCGGCCGAAGGCTGGGGGAGTGCCGGGTCCTGGCCCTCGTACTGGATGTACTCGGGCCCGGGCCCGGTGCGGCGAGTGGGGGCACCTCCCACGCCCTTGAGGCAGTGGGGGAGCGTGCATGGCGTCGCGGGGCAGGCGGGAATTTGACGACAGGGCCTAGGGCACCCGCTGCCCCTTCCCCAGGGCGATCACTCCGCCCTTGGACACGGTGTACAGCTCCGCGTCCCGCTCCGGGTTGACGCCGATGGTCGCGCCGGGCGGGACCTCGACGCTCTTGTCCAGGACGGCGCCGCGCACCACCGCGCCCCGGCCGATGCGCACGTTGTCGTGCAGCACCGAGCCCTGGACCACCGCGCCCGGGTCGACCCGTACACCTGGGGAGAGAACCGACCGGGTGACCTGACCGCGGATCAGACAGCCCGCGCTGATGATGGACTCGCTCGCGATGCCGCCCGCGTTGAAGCGGGCCGGGGAGAGCTGGCCCGAGTGGGTGTAGATGGGCCACTGGCGGTTGTAGAGGTTGAACGCGGGGCGCTCGGCGATGAGGTCCATGTGCGCCTCGTAGTAGGCGTCCAGGGTGCCCACGTCCCGCCAGTAGCCCTGGTCGCGGGTGGTCTCGCCGGGCACGTGGTTGTCGTTGAAGTCGTAGAGCTGGGCCTCGCCGCGCACGGTGAGCTGGGGAAGGATCGAACCGCCCATGTCGTGCACGGAACTCTCGTCCTCGGCGTCCCGGTGCAGCGCCTCGACGAGGGCCTTGGTGGTGAAGATGTAGTTGCCCATCGAGGCGTAGACGGTCTCGGGGTCGTCCGCCAGGCCCGGCGGATCCGCGGGCTTCTCCAGGAAACGCTGCACCGTACGGCCGTCCGAGCCCGGCGTGATCACGCCGAAGGAGGAGGACTCCACGCGCGGCACCCGGATCCCGGCCACCGTCACGCCCGCGCCGCCCTCGATGTGCTGGGCGAGCATCTGCCGCGGATCCATGCGGTAGACGTGGTCGGCGCCGAACACGGCCACGTACTCGGGCTGTTCGTCGTGGACCAGGTTCAGCGACTGCAGGATGGCGTCGGCGCTGCCCAGGTACCAGCGCGGGCCGAGGCGCTGCTGCGCCGGGACCGGTGTGACGTAGTTGCCGAGCAGGCTGGACATCCGCCAGGTGGTGGTGATGTGCCGGTCCAGCGAGTGCGACTTGTACTGGGTGAGCACGCAGATGCGCAGCACGTCGGCGTTGACGAGGTTGGACAGGACGAAGTCGACGAGACGGTAGGTGCCGCCGAAGGTGACGGCTGGTTTGGCGCGGTCGGCGGTCAGCGGCATCAGACGCTTTCCCTCGCCGCCCGCCAGTACGATCCCGAGTACGGAAGGCCCTCCACGACGCATGGCCGCTCCCCTCACCCTGGTTGAACCATGGCTGCCCCGAGCGGACGGGACTAAGCCTGCTTGAGGATCTCCTCGTACAACGCGGCCGTGCGGCGGGCCACCGTGTCCCAGCCGAACTCCGAGGCCGCCCGCTCCCGTCCGGCCTCTCCCATCCGCCGGGCCGCCTCCGGGTCGCCGAGCACGGAGTCCAGGGCATGCGCGAGACGCGTCTCGAACTCCTCGTCCACGTCGACCAGCACACCGGTACGGCCGTCCGCCACCACCTCCGGGATCCCCCCGACCCGGGAGGCCACGACCGGTGTGCCGCAGGCCATCGCCTCCAGGTTGACGATGCCGAGGGGTTCGTACACCGAGGGACAGACGAACACGGCGGCGCGCGTGAGGAGTTGGATCACCTCGGGGCGCGGCAGCATCTGCGGGATCCAGAACACCCCGGTACGGGCCCGGCTCAGCTCCTCGAACAGCTCGCGGAACTCCCGGTCGATCTCCGGGGTGTCGGGGGCGCCCGCACACAGCACGACCTGGACGCCCGGCTCGATGTCCCGTGCCGCACGCAGCAGATGGGGAACGCCCTTCTGGCGGGTGATCCGGCCGACGAACAGGACGTACGGGCGGGCCGGGTCGATGCCGTGCCGGGTGAGGGCGTCGGTGCCGTGGTGGGGCCGGTAGAGGCGGGTGTCGATGCCGTTGTGCACGATGTGCACAGCGGCCGGGTCGAGCGCCGGGTAGCAGGCGAGGATGTCCTCGCGCATGGCGCCGGACACGGCGATCACCGCGTCCGCGGCCTCGATCGCGGTGCGTTCGGCCCAGCTCGACAGGGCGTATCCGCCGCCCAGTTGCTCGGCCTTCCAGGGCCGCAGCGGCTCCAGCGAGTGGGCGGTGACCACGTGCGGGACGCCGTACAGGAGCTTGGCGACGTGGCCGGCGAGGTTGGCGTACCAGGTGTGGGAGTGGACGAGTTCGCGGCCTTCGAGGGCGGCGGCGATGGACAGGTCCACGGAGAAGGTGCGCAGTGCGTCGTTGGCGCCGTCGAGCGCGGACCAGGGGCGGTGGCGTACGACACCCACGCCGCGGCCCTCGCCCCAGCTGTGCACCTCCAGGTCGACCAGGGGGGTCAGCTCCCGGGCCAGGAACTCCACATGGACACCGGCGCCGCCGTAGACGTCCGGGGGGTACTCCCGTGTCAGCAGTCCCACTCGCACCCGACAACCCCCTTGTACCGGCGGCAGGTTCCCTTCATGGTCACCCAGAAGCGGCCCCTGGGGAAGAGCGCGGCGGCCGGGGGAAGCAGCAGTCGCCGCAGACCCCGCCGCCGGGCACCCGGTAGTACAGGCAGCAGCTGCGGCGGCGGAACGCGGTGCCGGTGCGGGTGCCGGTGGCGCGCAGGAGGGGGTGGGCGAAGAGTTCGTCCGTCAGGGCACGGGCCCGGTCGGCGAGGTCGGTACGGCCGTGCGCGCGGGACCAGCGGTCCAGTTCGCGGGCGGCTCCGGCGAGTGTGGAGCCCGCGTTGCCCCACAGCAGTCCGGGGGCGCTGCCGTAGCCGTCGCTCAGGGCCCGCGTCAGGGGCTCCAGGTGTCCGTGCAGCACGACGGCCGCGAGCATGGCGGCGTCCCCGGGCAACGGACGCAGTTCGGTCAGGTACAGGTCGTCGGGGGCGGCGGCGAGCGGGTCCCAGCGCAGCAGGTGCGGGCCGAGGTCGGGCAGCCGGCCGTAGCGGACGGCACAGCCGAGGGCCACCGACCACAGCCGGGCGGCCAGGCCCTGCTGGGCGATGGAGGCGGCCACGCGTGGTTCGCCGGTGCGCAGCCGGTCCGCGACCACGGCCACCCGCACCGCCAACGGGTCCGGGCTCACCCGTTCGTAGGTCCCGGCGAGGGTCGGCAGGTGCCCGGGATCCGGTCCGCCGGTGGCTTCGGCCGGGCCCGGCAGTGTGCGCAGGACGAAGAAGCCGCCGAGGGGGCGGAGGGCGGCGAGAGCGGGGTCGAGGTCCACGACCAGTACTGGTATCAGGCGCGTTCCCGGATCCGGGCACGAGGGGTGGGACTTCCGTCACCCGTCGCGAGGATGATCGCGCGGCTGGTGTACTCCATCGGCAGTAGGAGGCATTGAGTGCTCAGGGACGACGACGGGAAGAGCGCGGCCGGGCAGAGTGTTGGCCATGGAAGCCGACCGTACGTCGCGCCGGGCTCAGGGCCCCCGCCGCCCGCACAGGAGACGCCGATGAGCGCCCTCGCGTTGTCCGTGCTGCTGTCGTTCGTGTCGGCACTCGCCTACGCGGCCGGCGCGATCGTGCAGGAGCAGGTGGCGGTCTCCTCCCCCGTCGGCGCGTACCTGCCGCTGCGGCGGGCCGGTTGGTGGGGGGCGCTGGCGCTCAACGGTCTCGGCGGCGTGCTGCACGTGGTGGCGCTGGCCTACGGCCCGCTCAGCCTGGTCCAGCCGCTGGGCGCGCTGACCATCGTCTTCGCCCTGCCCATGGCGGCGCTGTGCGTCGGCCGCAGGGCCGGGGCGACCGCCTGGCGGGGCGCGGTCATGGCCACCGTGGGCCTCGCCGGTCTGCTGGCCCTGGTCGGTTCCTCCGACGGCCACTCCATGGCCATGGGCCAGCGGGTGGCGGTCGCGCTGGTCACCGGGGGTGCGGTCGTGGCGCTGACGTTCGCCGGGCTGGCGGCGCACCGGCACCCGGCGGTGCGCAGCGTGCTGCTCGCCACCGCCTCCGGCACGGCGTTCGGCATGTCGTCGGTGTTCACCAAGACCGTCGCCGTCGACTGGACGCACGGCATCGACTGGGACGACCTGCCGTCCCTCGCGGCGGTCGCCCTGTTCGCGGTCGGCGGTGTCGTGCTGTCCCAGGCCTCCTATCGGGGCGGCGGCCTCGCGGCGCCGCTGGCCACGCAGACCGTGGTCAATCCGGTGCTGGCGGCCGCCGTCGGCATCCTGATGTTCGGTGAGACGTTCCGGCACGGCCGTGAGGGCGCCGCGCTCGCCGTGAGCTGTGGGGTGGTGGCGGCGGGCGGCCTGATCATGCTGACGACCGAGCGGATCGCGCGCGCCGAGCCGCCCGCCCTGCCGGACGGCGGCCCGGAACCGGTGTCCGCGCCGGAAGCGTTCCCCGCCGTGCCCCAGCAGCGAGCAGCGGCGGAGGCCGGGCCGGAGCGGGGCGGGCTTCCCGAGGCCGGCGGCGCGTCCGACGCGCCGGTGCTGCGCAACCTGCTCGTGCCGGGCCCGGTCGGCTGCCGGGTTCCGGGGCCGGGCGCCGGCGGGGAACTGCCGGATGTCCGCTCGTTGCCCTCGTCGTACCTCGCGCTGCCCGCGCGCGTCGGGGCACCGCTGCCGGTCCTGCACGGGCACGGTACGCGCGTCAGACCCTGACCCCGCCGGCCCGCAGATAGGCGAGGGGGTCGATGTCCGTACCGAAGTCGGGTCCGGTCCGCACCTCGAAGTGCAGGTGCGGGCCGGTGACGTTCCCGGTGGCTCCGGAACGGCCGATGCGCTGGCCCGTGGCGACGTTCTGCCCGATCCGCACGGAGATGGCCGACAGGTGGCCGTACTGGGTGTAGCGGCCGTCGGCATGCCGGATCACCACCTGGTAGCCGTAGGCGCCGCCCCACCCCGCGGCCACCACCTGCCCGGCCTCCGCGGCCTGCACGGAGGTGCCCGTCGGCACGAGGAAGTCGACGCCGGTGTGGTAGCCCTTCGACCAGTGCGCGCCGGCCACGTGGTAGCCGGTGCCGATGGGTGCGTCGACGGGGGCGACGAGCGTACGGCCGGTGCTCTTCGTCCGGTGCGGTGCCGTCCTGTGTTCCGAAGGGGCCTTCTTCTGCGGGGACTTGGTGCCGGTGGTGGCCGCGCCACGCAGGCTGAGCCGCTGGCCGGGCAGGATCAGGTCGGGATCGGCGCCGATCGTCCGGCGGTTGCCGGCGTACAGGGCGCGCCAGCCGCCGCGGACATGGTGCTCCTCGGCGATCCCGGAGAGGGTGTCGCCGTGCACCACCGTGTACATCTCGGCCCGGCCGGCACGGGACTGCGGGGTGCTGTGCGCCTGTACCTCCTTCAGGGCGACGCTCCTGGCGGGGCGCGTGCTGGTGCTGTCGGCGTGCAGGCCGGGATCCGTGTCCCCCCGGGTCAGCCCGGCCCGCACCGAGCAGACCGGCCAGGCGCCCGGCCCCTGCCCGTCGAGGACCCGCTCGGCGACGGCGATCTGCTGGTCCCTGGTCGCGAGGTCGGCGCGCGGGGCGTACCGGGTGCCGCCGTACGCCTCCCAGGTGGACCGGGTGAACTGCAGGCCGCCGTAGTAGCCGTTGCCCGTGTTGATGCTCCAGTTTCCGCTGGACTCGCAGGCGGCGACCTTGTTCCAGGTGGAGGCGTCGGCCGCGTCGGCCGGGCCGGCTGCGACGAGCGGGATCGCGAGGCCGGCGCCGCCCGCCGTGACGGTGAGTGAGGCGCGGTTGATCCTGTTCGGCTGGTACCGGCGATGCCGGCCGCGTACGGCCATGTCCGAATTCCCCTCGGCATGCGTCAGGAGGGGGCAAAGGTAAGCGCCGCGAACAGGCCATGACAAGACGGAAAACCGGCCTCCCACAGCCCCCAAGTGGCCGGGAAGGGACCTTCGTTGACCGGACGTCCCGGACGCTGAGGCTTCAGGTGGCCTCGCGCCGTACTGAAGGCATGGCGGGTCGGATGTGCGCTCGCCGTGGCGGCAGGTCAGGATGGTCGCGGAGCCGTGCTGACGGAGCCGTAGTCACGAGGCAGCTAGGGAGCAGGCGGTATGAGCACTTCAGCGCAGATCGGTGTCACGGGCCTGGCGGTCATGGGCCGCAACCTCGCCCGGAACTTCGCCCGCAACGGCTATACGGTCGCCGTGCACAACCGTACGGCGTCGCGGATGAAGGCGCTGGTGGAGGAGTTCGGGCAGGAGGGCGACTTCGTCGGGGCCGAGACCGCCGAGGAGTTCGTGGCGGCGCTGGAGCGCCCGCGCCGCCTGGTGATCATGGTGAAGGCGGGTGAGCCGACGGACGCGGTGATCCGGGAGTTCGCGCCGCTCCTCGAACCCGGCGACATGATCATCGACGGCGGCAACGCGCACTTCGCGGACACCCGGCGCCGGGAGCGTGAGCTGCGCGAGCGCGGCATCCACTTCGTCGGCACGGGCATCTCCGGCGGCGAGGAGGGCGCGCTGCACGGGCCGAGCATCATGCCGGGCGGTTCGGTGGAGTCGTACGACTCCCTCGGCCCGATGCTGGAGAAGATCTCCGCGAAGGCCGCGGACGGCGCGCCCTGCGTCACGCACTGCGGCCCGGACGGCGCCGGGCACTTCGTGAAGATGGTCCACAACGGCATCGAGTACGCCGACATGCAGCTGATCGGCGAGGCGTACCAGCTGCTGCGCGAGGTCGCCGGGTACTCCCCCGCCGAGATCGCGGAGATCTTCCGTACGTGGAACACCGGCCGTCTCGACTCGTATCTGATCGAGATCACGGCGGAGGTGCTGTCGCACGTGGACGCGGCGACGGGCAAGCCGTTCGTGGACGTGGTCGTCGACCAGGCCGAGCAGAAGGGCACCGGCCGCTGGACCGTCCAGATCGCGCTGGACCTGGGCGTGCCGGTGTCCGGCATCGCCGAGGCCGTCTTCGCGCGCTCGTTGTCGGGTCATGCGAAGCTCCGCGAGGCCTCGCAGGGGCTGGCGGGCCCGCAGGCCGTGCCGCTGGGCAAGGAGGAGGCGGCCGCCTTCGCGGACCGGGTGGAGCAGGCACTGTACGCGTCCAAGATCGTGTCGTACACGCAGGGCTTCCACGAGATCGCCGCGGGCAGCGAGGAGTACGGCTGGGACATCGACCTCGGCGCGGTGGCCTCGATCTGGCGGGGCGGCTGCATCATCCGGGCCGCATTCCTGGACCGGATCCGCGCCGCGTACGACGCCCGCGCCGATCTGCCGAGCCTGCTGTCGGACGAGACCTTCGCGCGCGAGATCGCCGCCGCCCAGGACGACTGGCGCGAGGTGCTCATCGCCGCGACGCGGCAGGGTGTGCCGACGCCGGGCTTCGCGGCGGCACTGGCGTACTACGACGCGCTGCGGGCGCGTCGCCTGCCGGCGGCTCTGACGCAGGGGCAGCGGGACTTCTTCGGGGCGCACACGTATCGGCGGGTGGACCGGGAGGGGTCGTTCCACACGCTGTGGGGCGGGGACCGGTCGGAGGTTTCCGCCTGAGGGGTGCTGGTTCCGCCCAAGGTGGCGGGGCCGCATATCGATACGGCCCCGCGCCTGGGGCACATCGGTGCCCGGTGTTGTCAGGTGAGGGGTGGGCCCGGCTCGGGGTTCGGTACCGGCTCCGGGCCCGGTGGGATCGGCGACGGTGACGGTTCCGGGGGGCCTGGGGCCGGAGGTGCCGGCGGTGGGGTCGGGCCGGGGCCCGGCGGTGGTGGTGTGGGCTGGGGGCCCGGCTCGGGCGGCGGGACGGGGCTCGGATAGGGGTCCGGTGTGGTGGGACCCGGACCCGGTGTCGGCCCCGGCGGGACCGGGTCGTAATGCGGGTACGTCATGGCGTCCTCCGGGCAGTCGCTGAACGTCGCCTCTGGACTACTCCCCCGCCTACCCGGCCCCCGCGCGGCCACTCACCCGACAGGACGAGCCGCCGCGCGCTCGGAGCCCCCCGGTCAGGCCCCGACGGCCTGCGGGCTGCGCTGCTGGTCGGAGCCGGGCACCGGCTCCGACGGGTCGGCGCCGAGGGAGACGATCCGGTTGCCGGCGTCGACATGCACGACGCGCGGCTTCAGCTCCCGCGCCTCGGCGTCGGTGACCTGGGCGTAGCTGATGATGATCACGAGGTCCCCGGGGTGCACGAGATGGGCGGCCGCCCCGTTGATCCCGATCACCCCGGACCCGCGCTCGCCCTCGATGACGTACGTCTCCAACCGGGCGCCGTTGGTGATGTCGACGATGTGCACCAGCTCGCCCGGCAGCAGGTCGGCGGCGTCGAGCAGGTCGGCGTCAATGGTCACCGATCCCACGTAGTGCAGGTCGGCCTGGGTGACGGTGGCGCGGTGGATCTTGGACTTGAACATAGTACGCAACATCGGGGCACTCCCACAAGTAGGCTCCCTGCCTGCGTTTTTGCAGGTCAAGGGCTGTTTCCATACCCTACAACGAGTCGCACGTTCGGGCAGCTTTCCCCAGGTTTTTCAGAACTCATGCTGACCACTTGCTGACTTCTCTGACGCATCGTCAGGCGACCGGACGAGGGTTTCGCGCACTCCCCCGTCCCCCACCGCGACGACGGCACAAGCCTACGCAGCACCCTCTCAGGGGCATCCGTGATGACCGTCACTCGGGCGGTCTGGACGGCAGCCAGAGCCAGCGGCGCTTGACCGGGACCCGGACCACGCACCGCCCTAGGTCAGCTGGCCCGAGCGCCTCCATACCGCCCCGCAGGTGCAGGCAGCCAAGGTTTTTCAAAGATCCCGAGTGCCGAACGGGCGCGGCAACATAGCAGCGAATCGCCGGTTAGCCAAACCGGCGATTCTCATGACCATGGAATAGCTCGTCCGGTGACTCTTGGCGGTGACACAGGTCGGGTGTCAAGAACGTTCGAGATTCAGCCAGAGCAGAGCGCGAGCCGATGCAGCGATCACGCTCAGACCAGCCTTTAGGGAGCCATCTTGCCGGCGCAACCGCAGTCACACCCCGTCGAGTCCCACACCGATTTCGACTCCCCACGCCGGCGCCATAGCATCGAGCCGGTCCTCATGGACACTGCTGAGGTCGCTGCGATGCTCAACATGTCGACAAGCTGGGTTTATAGGGAGGCATCGAAACTGGGCTTGAAGGGCTACAAGCTCGGCCGAGGCAGGAACGCCAAAGTCCTGTACAAGAAGGCCGAGATCTTCAAATGGCTGGAGCAGCAGAAAATCCACTAGCCGCTGCCTCGTTTTCCCGTACTTCGCCACCCGCTCAACCCTCCTCCGTGAATCGAACAGCCTCCTTGCCCCGGCGGACAATGGGACACACTCATCCCCGTCGGCGCTCGCGAAGCCGTCAGGGGCCTGGTCAGCGAAATCAGCGCTTGGCGAAGCCGACGAAGATGCCCGGGAGGGTAGCGAACGGTGCAATGACGTCCACGCATGTGTCTAGATCGGCCGCTTCGGCTGCGGGTGCGGTGCGGGACACGAGATCGGCGCGGCTGAGGCCAGCGAGGGTGGAGAAGGTGGCGGCGGACCCGGACCTCGCGTCGAGGTTCCATGCAGATCGCTTGTGACACCACCACGACCCAACCCATCCTGAGGACCGAGATGTGAGCGACTCCCCGCAGGAAACAGGTTCGCCTAGAGGCAGAGGAGCGCCTTGCGCCCGTGGCTGCTGCGGGGACGCCCACTGGACAGGCTGTGCAGCGGTTACGGATCCCCAGCACTGGCGTCGTGACGACTACAGGTCGTGCGGGTCACGCTTGTTGCCCTGGATACGCAGCATGATCACTGTGCGGGGTCTTGGGTCGCCAGCAGGGCCGGGGACGGTGCGGACGTGGACGCAGGCGGGTACTGAGGCCAGTCCGTCGGGTTTGTCTGTGAGGTCCAGGACAACGAGGAAGTTCACGGGCGGGCCGTTGACCTGGTAGGAGATCGCCTGTGGGAGGAAGGCTCTGGTGTAGGCGTCCCAGGAGGGGTTGGCCCAGTCTCGTTTGAGTTCGAGCGTGATCAGCTCGTCGTGGGGGCGCCAGGCGATGTCGACGTGTCCCGCCCCGATGTTGTTGACTTCCAGTTCGACGCGCAGACCCTGGCCGCGGAGGAAATCGCGGAGGTCTCTGCCCATCTCCTTTTCCAGTGGCTTGACTTCGTCCTTTTTGAGGCGGCGGAGGTACTTGCGGGCGTCGCCACCGAATTTCTGCGTCTCGTTGAGCCTCAGGTCCAGGAAGCGGAGCAGGTAGAGCAGCATGCAGTCGATATCGGTGGCGAACTGGCCGGTGTAGCCGTGGGGACACTGCTGTCGCAGATCGGTGCGGGTCTTGCGGTAGGCGGTGGCGATTGCGGGGATTTCATCGACGGGTTCTCGAGCCTGGCGTGCCTGCCACATGTCGGCCAGGCGGAGAGCGAGTTCGGGGGCTGCGGCGAGGAAGCCAGACAGGCGGTCGGCGTCGTCAGGCGGCAGGGGAAGCCCGGCAAGGACGGTTGCCGGGCCTTCAGGTTTTGGGCGGGGGTCCTGCCTTCCGGCTGACAGGGCTTCGCGGAGAGCGGTGGCCTGTTCCCGTACGACCGGGGTCGTGGGGTCCTGGTCGGACTCGGATGCACTGCCGAGTTCGGCGAGCCACTGGTCGAGCAGGGCTAGGCCGCCTTCGCGGGCGAGCAGAGTCTGTTCCACACGCGGGGCCAGTAGGGCGTGCAGGCCCGGCGTCGAGACCGAGGCACCGGGTACGCGTGCCGGGGATAGGGAGCCGTCAGTAGGGGTAAGCAGGTCGAGACTGCGGTGGGCTGTATAGACGTCGACCAAGCTGGTGATGACCGCGGCGGCGTGCAGCCACGACCCTTCTCGGTCAGCCCCTTGGGCGTGGATGAGGGTGTCGAGAAGCTGCTGCCAGCTGGCTAGGGTGTCCAGGCGGGGAGTGCGCCAGCCGGGTGGCAGGCCGAGAAGGTTCAGGCGGATGTCCAAGATCGCGTCCTGGAGCCGGCGGACGGTGTCGTCGGAGACGGTGGCGCCTGTCGTATAGGCGAGGACGGCGTCCAGGGCGGCGCCGAAGCCGACTGCGTCCGGGCGTTCCTCCATGCAAGACGCGTCGCTCAGATATTCGCGGGCTTTGAGGAGCTGGGGGCGGGCCTCGTCAACGGTAGCTGCGGTGAAGGCTTGGCGCAGAGAGAGCATGCCCAGCTCGAAGGCCGCGTCGTCGGCGACGTCGTCGTGGCTGAGGAGACGCTCCAACAGCGGTGGGATTTCCGGGGCCGGAAACTGTTCGGCGAGCGCGCCAGCCACACGGACGGCGCGGGCGGCGAAGTCCTCGTCGATACGTGCCAGTTCCCTGCGCATGCGGCGCAGTCTGTCCACAAGGCCGTGGTGGCTCGCGATGCCAGCCAGGACGAGGCGGGCACAGGCTTCCAAAGCGATACCGCCCATAAGATCCAGGCGGGTGCGGCTCGCGTCCAACCAGACGTCGGCAAGATCCTCACCGAGCACCCGGACGGCATCGGGATGCGTCAGCAGGGCCGTGACGACGTCTTCGAGCAGAAGCGGATCGTCGGGGGCCTCGGCTGCGGCGAGAAGGAAGTCCTGGCCGGTTGGGCTGGCCAGTGTGATGCTCTCGTTGCAGACGAGTGACACCAGAGCGGGCAGGTCGTCGTGGTCCAGCAGTTCGTCCCGGGCATCGGTCAGGAGCACCGGACCGCCAAGTTCGGCCAGGGTAGGCGGGGGTGCGCCGGTACGACGTGCGTCGGCCAACAGGCACAGAGGGTCGGTGGCGGGGCCTGTCATCGTCGTGCCTCCTTCCTGCTGCCGGACCGGTGTGCGCCTTGGACTTTATGCCGGACGCCGCCGGCGAGCGCTCGCGCGGGGCGGGGCTGGCAACCTCACCACAGGCGTTGTCCTGGCGGGGCGAGCCGCAGCTGACCTTCGGGGATGAGGGAGGCCACGTCCTGGCCGCGGGCGGTGGCGATGATGACCTGCAGTTCCGGCGCCATGTCGGTGAGCTTGACCAGGTCCTGCACCATGAGCCGCAGGTCCTTGCTGTCGACTTCCTCGGCTCCAGGGGAATCTACGATCAGAAGTCCAGGGTGCCGGCCGACACCGCTGCGGATGCCGTGCCGCAGCAGCGCCGTCGTGGTGACGATCTTCAGCCGCAGCTGTTCGCCTTCGGTCAGGGAGCCATAGGGGTGCTGCTGGCCGCCCTTCCACACCGTCAGGGTGGCGCCGGTGCCCAGTTCGACACGTTGGAGCATCTCCAGCCCGAGGGCACGGCCCATGGTGACGATGTCCTGCTCAACATCCCGGAGGACTTGCTTCAGCGCCGCGGTCCGGCGGGTGTGCGCGGCCTTCTCCGCCGCCTTGAGGACAGTGTTGGCCACTTCCAGAGGAGTGATGTCGAGGGCGGCGTCCAGCTGGGTGAAGCGGCCCTTTCGCTCGGCGACCGCTCCCTCCAGGCGGGCCACGGCCAGCTCCCCGGCCCGCCGTTCGCCGGTGCCAGGGTCCTTAAGCGCCTCGTTGAGGGCAGCCTCCGCCCGGTTGACGGCGTCGGCTGCGGCCGACGCCCGCGCCTGAGCCGCGGCCAGGGCGCTGGCGGCTTCTTCCGCCTCCTGCTGAACGCCAGCCAATGCCTGTCGCAGAGTCTCCGGCGTGTCCTCCTCTTCCTCTCCGTGAGCGTCATCGTGGTCGGAGGGGTCTGGCAAGCGGGAGTCGCAGAGCGAGCAGTGTCCCTCCTGCTCGCGGGCCCACTGATCCTTGGAAACCTTCGTGTCGCAGCGAGGGCAGATCGTTGGCGTCAGGGTGTGAAAGAACGCCTGGGCCAGCACCGCTTCCTGGGCGGTCTGCACGGCCTGCGCGAGGCTGTGCCGCTGCTCCTCCAAGGTGTCGTGACGCAGACGGCTCGCCGCGAGTTGGCGCTGTGCCTCGCTGGCCGCGGCCGTGGCGTCGGCCAGCGTTCGGTAGGCCACACCGAGGTCGGCTGCGGCCTGACCGTGATCGGGCAACGCCTCCAGGCGGGCGCGTTCGGCGTCCAGCTGCCGGGTCAGCTCGCCCAGCTGGGCCCGCCGTGCCTCGGCGTCGGCCGCCGCCCGCTGGCGAGCGGCGGACAGCTGAGCAGCCACCACCTTCTGGGCCACCGAGGCGGCGACCATGGTCGCCGCCCACGGGGCACCCAGGAACAGTTCCAGCAACCGGGTTGGCAGCGCATTCTTCGAGTCGTTGCCCAACAGATGGCCCAGGCCCTTGCGATTGATGTACAGGCCGCTGGCGTAGGAAGGCCACGACAGCTCTCCGGTGACGGGCAGCGCCTCCACGTCTCCACGGGCCTTCTGCTGGGTACGCAGGGGCTCCAGCCCCAGACGGTCCAGCATGAAGGCGTCCATCGACTCCTCGAACGCCTTGACTCCGTCGAACGAGACCAGGACGACTCCGGTCTGCTGGGAGACCACCCGGCCGGCGGGTATGCCGTCGGTCACCGTCATCTCCACCTTGAGCGGCTCGGCATCCAGAACGAACTCGCAGCGCACGCGGCGCAACCAGCTGCGCACATCGCGCTGCAGGCCCACTCGGCCGCGCAGACACCACAAGATGATCTCAAGGACGCTGGTCTTGCCCGCCTCGTTCTTCCCTGTGGAAGCCAGACACCACACACCGGGCCCGGGCCGCCACTCGAAACGGAAGGGGATGTCGGCTGCGTCCTGCTGCTGGCCGTCCGGAGCAGGCCGGATTCCCTCGAACTCCACGGCTGTGACCAGGATCCGATGCGGACGCGGTAGCGCCGTATGGGCCCTTACCCCATGCTCGGCAAGCACCGCACGCACGACCTCGACCGGCTGCCGGGCCGCCTTGGCGATTTCCGCCAGCCATGCTTCAACCGGGCCCGAGGCATCGTCCTCGTTCTGTGTAGTGCCCTGGCTCACGCTGCCAGCCCCTCCCGTTCGAGTGCCGCCTCCAAGCGCTGTCTCACCCGTGCGGTGATGCCTCCGATGAGCCGGCCTTCCGGAGTGCCCGCATACTCCTCGTGCCCGTACTGCAGTGCCTTCAGCTGTCCCCCGGACATGCCCTGCGCTGCAACGGACACATACGCGGCCTGCTGGTCGTACCAGGCCAGCAGCGGCTCCGTGGTCCGCAGCTCCTGCGCCCGGACGGCACCGGCCTCCAGCAGGTAGTAGTCCCGGCGCCGCACCTTCCCGTCGGATACCCGCCCCGCTCGCCGGATGGCAATCAACTCCAGATGCCGCAGCACACTCAACGCGTTGTTCAACTGCTCGAACGCACCGTGCCGTCCGCGCAGCATCCGGTAGGTGTGCAGCTCCGGTTCTCGCTCCTTCAACACGGCTCGCGCGTCGAGGAGGCGCTCTCCGGACAATCGGCCCTCTTCCCATCCGGAGATGATCAAGTTGGCGAGATAGTCCGGGTTGCGGATGAGGAAGTCGAGCTTCTGCAGCTTCCGCTCTGACTGGATCACCTTGATCGCCGACGGCGGCACGTCTCCGCCGGTATCGCACTCATCACCGAGCCGATCCAGGATGAAAAGCATGCGCACCGCTGTCTGCCCAGTGGTCGGAGCGACGATCCCGAACACCCCCTGATCCAAGCCATCGCAACGTCACGCACCGGCACCGCTTCGCCACCGGACGCATGCGTGCAGTGACCATACAGGCCCAACATCGACATAGGGAGATGTTCAACAGAGACTGCTTTGCCCACCGTCGGCAGCGCCAGCATCGGCTCGGGGACGTACTGGACCATGCCCCGCCGGTTCCGCTGCGGGACTCCGGCGCGGGGCCCGCAGGGACGGGTGGTGTCGGGAGGCGACGGCACGCAGTTCTTCGGACACGGCCCTGATTCCATAGGTCATGAGAGGGTGTACGGCGCTGACATCACGCCCGCCCTCCCAGAGACCCTTCGTCGGCGTACGGAAGGGAATCACGGCTATCCCGCAGGCCGCGAACGGGCCCACCTCGAGATAGCGCGTGCCACCGGTGCCGCAGAGGTAGCCGCGCGCCCGGGTGACCGCTGCGAGGTCGGCGAGTCGCTGCGACCGCTCAGAGCGGGCCGGCAGGCGACTGCTGTACAGGATGCGGCCCTTCCACCCCATCAGGTTGAGAAACATCCGCGTGGACGCCTCGGCCACATCGGCGATCTTGTCCGTTCGCTGGAACTGGACCAGCACGTTGTCCAGCTCGTGCCTGAAAGTCCGCCAATCAGGGCAGCTCTCGTAGCGCTGCGCGAGCATGTGCATGACTCGTCGACATGATCGTTCCGGGTCAACCAGCACGGCGTCCTGAATGACGGTCGACCGACCATGAGGAAGGTGGGTAGGGATCGAGAGCCATTGACGTCGGCTTGAGTGGGACATGCTGGCCAGCCGGGCACGGTGCTGGTAGTCGCGGCGGGCGAACTGGACGTCGTCGAGCACGATCCAGTGGTCCGCCGCGAACAACTTGGCCAGGGTATTCAGCCGCGGCAGGAAGTTCGGCTGGTGGATCGCACACAGCCCGCCGGGCGCGGGAAGGTCATGAGGCGATGAGTCTGCTGGTGAATCCGGCACGGATGAGGGACTCGTACGCGGCATGTACGTCCTCCGGGACATGCTGCTCGACGGCGAACCCGAGCTTCGGGTACTCGATGACGCGCTGGAGGTCGCCGACGAGCATGTCGATGACGAGCTTCTCGTCGCCGATGCTCTTGAGGTAGTCGTCGAACTCCATGGGCTCCGAAGCGCAGATCACCTCGACCTCTGGCCAGAGCTTGCGGGCGGTGGCGAAGGAGCGGCGCTCCATGTAGGGCTTTGAGACAAGCAGCACGGACTTCGGCGTGATGCCGGCGGATGCGAGGACCTCGCGTGACAGGGTGATGTTCTGGCCGGTGTTGCCGGCGTTCGGCTCCACGAGGATTGCGCTATCCGGCACACCGAGGGCGAGGGCGTTCTCACGGAAGTGCACGGCTTCCCCACGGGGGAACACCTTGGCTGTGGTCGGGCTGTTGCCGCCGGTGAACACGAGGGTGGGGAACAGGCCAGCGCGGTACAGCTCGGCGCTGAAGGCGGCCACGCCAAGGTCGTGACTGCCGAGCCCGATCGCGACGTCGACGGGGCTCACGTCGTGATGCATCTGGTGGAAGTCCCAGACCAGCTTGGCCTTGCTGATCTGCTCCTCGGTGATGGCCGGCTGGTTGTCGGTCACTCGCTTATCTCCCTGGTCACCGTCGTGTGGGGCGGGCTGCCCCGTCGGCCGTCCTCCGGATGTCAGTGATGCTGCGGAGCTGGTGGCTCAGCCCGTACTGGGCCGCCTCCCTGGCAGCGTCGTCGAGGACGTGTAGCCCATCATCCAGGGTGGCGGGATCGGAGAGCAGGATGTGGCCATATGCGGTGTCCAGGCGTACCCGCTGCATGGGCGATTCCGTGAAGCCCGTACTGCGTGCAAGGTCGATGAGGCGAAGGGCGGCATCGAGGTTTCCGGAACCGCGGTGAGCGAGGGCCAGCTTCTGTTGCGCGACCGACCAGTCCTCCTGTTCGGAGAGGTCCTCGAAGACGTGGACCGCCGTTTCCATCACGCTGACCGCATAGTCGTGGTTGCCGTCCTTGCTCAGCGCCGTGCCCACCCACAGACGAGCGCGGGCACGGTCACGAGGGGACAGTCGATCGTCGGCTGCCAGGTCCTCGTACTGGCGCGCCGCTGTCTCAAGTTCGCCGACCATCTCCGTGACGACGGCTAGGGAGAGATCGAGCTGAGCTACGCGGCGCGGGATCGCCAACTGCATATAGAGCGAACGAGCGTTGGCGTATGCGCGCTGGGCCGAGAGTGGGCCAACGACGGCCCCCTGGTCTCGCATCAGGTCTCCGTGCAGCGCGGTGGACCGGGCCAGCAGGGACAAGCCCCGTTCATCCAGTTCCGAGGCTTTATAGCGAGAGGTCCAGCGGTGCAGAAGTGATTCCGCGAAGGGAAAGTTCTGGCGGGCAAGGGCCACCACTGCGCGCTCCAGGTCGTCGGCCCACGTCTGGTAGTCCCAGGCTCGTGGGCGGGGAATGGTGACTCGCCCGGCCGTTTCCGGAGGGGTGTCCCCCTCGGCGAGTTTGGCGAGCTCTGTTTCGAAACGCACGTGGGTCTGCGCGTTGGCCTGGGCCAGCGCTGTATCCAAGATGGCCTGGCTCTCCGTATTGGGTCGCCGCTTGGCCAGAAACTTTTCCCAGTTACTGACGGTATTGACCGAGACACCCAGTCTTTCGGCAAAGGCGCGCACGCTCAAGCGGAGAGCCTTCCGGAGGGCAAGCGCCTCCAGGCCGGTCCATTCATGAACGGTCGCCACGTGCCACTCCTTTCCGTTGCCATCGAAGCACGCTGTGTCGCGCCAGGTGGACGGAAGTGGGACAGAAGTGGGACGGCCGTAGATTCCCTGATCACCCGGTCGCCATCAGGCTCGAAGTGCCCCTCCGAAGACGGCCTGATGGACGGTCATGATCTTGGAACCCCTCACCGAACAGCGGCACGTCACCGGTCCGCTCGTGTTCGGCTACCTGCGCCTGGTGCGGGTCTCGCGTGCTCGTCAGCTGGCCCTGACGATGGCGATCAGCGACTACTGCCGCCGTCACGAGCTGACACTGGCCGGCGTCTACATGGAGCGTTGCTCTTCCACGACGTCCGCGTTCGTGGGCATGCTCGATGCCCTCACGGCCACTCGGTCGTATGGGGTCGTACTTCCCACCCCGTCGCACCTCGGCCCCAAGGCCATAGCAGCTGAACGGCGCAGTCAGCTGACTGAAACCGGCGCCCATCTGCTGCTGATCCGTGGTGAACAGACGGCTCCCCCAGGCGAAGGCGCCGCAGCCCTCGCCGCTGGAGGCACCGAGTGATGAGTGCCTGCCGGTACAGCACTGCGCGACCGTGGTTGGCGCCCGCTCGGGCGGCTACGTCCCGGCCGGCCGCCAGCCTCGGTTACGGAGGATGCCTCGAGTCAGCGCTCGGCGGCGTCCCTCCAGTAGTCCTTCAGCATCTCGCTGGGCCACGCGGGCTGGGTGACGGTGCCGCGCGGCAGGAACTCCTTGAAGACCGCCACCAGGTCCACCACCAGGGTGCCGTCGTCCGCGTCAAGGTCGGCGACGTGCAGGTCCCGTCCGTCGACGCGGAGCAACCGCGGGAACGAGGTCGCGAGGCGAGCCGGACGCCGGTGGTTGTGGTGCACGAAGGTTCCCGTCGCCGGCCAGTCCGGGTTGTCCCGCGGGCTGCGCGCGTGGAGGGCAACGTCTTCAGGAGAGCCGAAGTTGAAGAACCAGGTGACCTGGAGGTGAGAGAACTCCTCGATCCCCTGCAGGGTCTCCTCCGGGTACTCCGGGCGCAGCCGGATGATCGACTCCACACCGCCCTTGAAGTCGTCGAGGCGCCCCTTGTGGCCCCCGACCACCTCGGCGATCACCGGCACCTCGATGGACTTTGTGGACACGGGTTCCCCCTTCTCCGCTCGCGGCACGGCGAGGCGGTCAGCCACAGCATGCCCGCCTTCACCACCATGGCGCCGTCAGACTACTCGTTCGAGTACGGCCTTGGCGCGCTCGTCGATCTCCGCCGCCACGCTGATTCCCCGATTACGGAAGGGGGACAGCACCCGGCGCATGTTCACGGCTGCCTCGCGCGCTCTGCCCGACTGGACGCCCTCCATCGCGTCCAGGGCCTGTGCCCACGTGTGGCAAGCGGCCTCCACGTTCCCCTTGCGGGCCTGCACAGTGCCCATGTAGCCCAATGTCACCGCGTGGGTCCGGCTGAAGGTGTCGGCCTTCCTGGTCAGCACGCTGTTGTTGAATTCGCGGAGTGCTCCGTCGAGATCACCGAGCGTCCACAGGGTGCGGGCGGTCTCATGGGCCAGGGAAGCCCGCTGGAAGAACCACACCCGACTCGGATCCTCGTCGCCGACGTCCGCCGCTGCGAGGTCGTCCTCGGCGCGGAGAAGCGCTGCGATCGCGGCCCGCTTCTGTCCATCGGCGGCAAGGCTGCGGGCCTGCACCACGCCGAGCAGCGCCCGCTCGCGAGGGGTCGCGAGGGTGTACCGCTTACGCTCCACGGAAGCCGCAGCGAGATCGACGGCAGCCCGTGGGTGGCCAAGGTCAGTTGCCTGGTGAGCCATCGCCCGCAGGATGTGGCCGGCGAGCGGAGCGTCGTCGGCTTCCGCCGCGAGCTTCAGCGCCAGCGTGAAGTAGCGCCGCGCGGCCTCATGGTGGGAGGCGTCGAAACTCATCCAGCCGGCGACGTACACCGCCTCGGAGGCAGCGGCGAGGAGGGCGCGACGAGTGTCGTCGCTGGTGAATACCCCGCCGACGTACCTGGCAACGTCGTCGACGAGGTACTGGTAGAGGGCTGTACGGCCGTCCATGCCGCCGTGTCGCTGGTCTCTTCGAGAGAAGAACTCTGTCATCTCACGCACAGCGCCGACTTCGGCAGCCCCGACCCTGCGGCTCGTCGCGGCGGGGCGGGACTTTGCCCGTTCGGGAGCCTCATCCCACCACTGCTGTCCAGGCAGAACCAGGCCACCCACCGAGTAGGCGGCGCCGGCCAGCAATCGGCGGCGTTCGAGATCCACGTCGCTTCTCCCAAGGTCTACCAGCGCAGTCAGCGTATCGACGTTCCACTCCGATGCCGCCACTGCACCCGCGCCCGGCACGGAGAACCCGATCTCAGCTGGCGTGATGGGGCGTTGCAGTCGCCGGGACAACGTCTCGCACAAGATAAGGGGCGCTCTGCCCGAGGGCTGCGTTCCCGCCACCCACATGGCGATGTGGGAGCGGCTGGTACCCAGCAGTTCCTTTGCTCCTACCTCAGCCGCGACCCTCACGAAGGCAGCCGCCACTTTCTGCTGCGACCAGCCTGTTTCCGCGATCGCGTCGGCCAGCTTCACGTTCCGCTCGCGCGCCATCGTCTACCTCGGTTCACCAAAACGATCTTTGACGGGTTTGACGGCCCCGACAGCTGCCGGGAGATACCGCCGCGACGTGATCCACGGTTCGCTCGTGGTCAACGAAACCATCAACTGCCTTTGCCCGGGAGGAAACCGGTGAAGACCAGCCACACGACTGGCACCGCCACCCGGACTGTGCCGGGCGACGGGCGCGCTCCCGCTCCGACGTCTGGCGTACGGCACCTCGACCACCCCCCGCCGGTGGCCGTGCTCGTGCAAAACCTCCGCCGCTTCGACCACTCCGACAAGACCGCCGATCGAGTCCTCGCGGGCTCAAGCACCAGTTGTGAGAAGGCGAGCATGGACCGAATCGAAAGTCTGGGGAGTGTGATCAGCGCTCCCGAACAGAAGAAGACCCTGACGCTCGCCGCCAACGACAGGGCTCCGGGCAAGGCGCGGTCCTTCACCCGGGAAGCGCTGATGGCGTGGGGGGTGGAAGACCTTCTGGACCAGGCTGTACTGATCGTCAGCGAGCTCACCACCAACGCCGAGCGGCACGGCCGAACTCCGGGCGTGGACCTGAGCCTTCCATCCAGAGTGGAAGGCGAGCCCGTCGAAGAGATCACGCTGACGTTAGCCCTGCAGGCAGGTGTTGTGGGGATCGAGGTCGAAGACAACTCCCCTGAGCCCCCAGTGCCTCAGGTCGCCTCGCTCTATGCCACCAGCGGACGGGGCCTACACCTCGTGTCGGCAGCGGCCGACGCCTGGGCTGCCTGTCCCAAGGAAGACGGACGCGGCAAGAGAGTGATCGCTCTCGTGAGGCGCACCGAGTCGCCCTTCACCTCCTAACCCCTTCCCTTGGAGATCCCTGATGTCATCCCGGCCTACTTCCTCACCCGCGCCGACCTCCGGCGGAACGAGGCGGGGCCTCGACGCCGATGCCGTACGTGTGCTGCTGCTGGACCTGGACGGCGTGCTCGTCGACACCCGCCCGGTCATGAAGCGCGCGTGGCGCCAGGTCTGTGAGGACCACGGCCTCGACGTGCCGTTCGGGGAGTACGAGCGTCACCTGGGTCGGCCCTTCGCCGACATCATGCAGCAGCTCGGGCTCGCTGACGCCGAGCCGATCCACCAGACCTACTCCAAGGCGTCGACGGCCGCCTCTCACCTTGCCCGACAGTTCGACGGCGTCATGGAGGTCCTGCATGCCTTCGCCGCTGCCGACTGGCGGCTGGGGATTGTCACGTCCAAGCCGTTGGCGCGAGCCACCCCTCTCCTGGCTCAGCTCGGCGTCCCTTTCGCCACGGTGCGCACGCCGAACGGGATAGGGCGGGGGAAACCCGCGCCAGACCCAATCCTGCTCGCCCTGATCGACCTGGGCGCCGACCCGGCCGATGCCCTGTACGTCGGAGACATGGCGGTCGACCAGGAGGCAGCCCGTCGCGCCGGCGTCTCGTACGTGCACGCGGGCTGGGGCTACGGCACTCCGAGCCCCCCGGCCCCCGTCGTCGCCGAATCGCCGAAGGACCTGCTGCGGCTCATGAACACCGGGCCGATCCTCGAAGGGAGCCTGGTATGACGCCGACCAAGCGCAGCGCCTTGGGCATCGCCCGCACCGACTCCGATGGCAAGCCCCAGTGGGCGCTGGTCGGCGAGGCCGCGCTCGCGACCATGAAGTCCGACCGGATCACCACGTCCGAACTGGAGGCCCTGCCCTTCGACCCACGCGATGCTGAAGCACGGGTCAACCATGTGATGGAGGCCCTCGAAGCGTACGGCGCCGACTTCGCGAGGACTCCGGGTGGCGCGGGGTGGCTGTACGTCCAGCACGTGCCGGCGCGGCGCCTGGTGGCACAGGTCGTACGTAAGCTGGCGGCGCTCAGCGCGTGGGAGCCGTTCGCCAAGGTCCCAGGTCCGCTGAGACTCGCGCCCTACGAAGGACTCGTCGGGCTGCGGTCGAGCAGCTCCCGCGAGTACCGGGCGTACACGGTCACCTGGTCGGGCATTGCCTACCTGCTCGGAGCCGCAGCCCTTCACAATCCCCTCCGATCCGCGCAGTTACGCAACCTCCCTCCTGCCCTGACGGCCGCATCGGTGCCGAGCTCGGCGCCCTCGGAGCTTCCCGTGAGCGAGGTGGTGGCGTTGTCGTGGTCGTCCCGTCACGCGGCCACTCTGCTGCCAGTGCTGGAGGAGCTGGCCAGGAACGGGCGCCCCAGCCTCGTGGTGGACTTGGCGACCGACCCGGCGGAGCGGTGCCCGGCTTCGGGCGTCGCGGGGGTGAACCTGTGCTCGCCTCCGCCCAGTCTCTTCGACCTCTCCGGCGTCGTGGACGGGCTGAGGCCGCAGGATGACGGCCCCGTCGTTCGAGTCGACGAGCACGAGCTCCGACTGGCCCGATTGCTCCGCCTCGTGTCCGTACTTCTGGAGACGAGCGGCGGGTACACCCAGCCGTCTTGGCGATCCGTGGTCCGGGCGGAGACATGGTTGGACGGCGTTCTCGCCGCCGTACGGCCGCATACCGTCCTGGTCAGCAACGACACCAGCCCGCTGGGTGCGCTGGCTGTACATGTTGCAGAGCGCCATGGGATGAACACGGTGCACGTCCAGCACGGGGCCTGGACGGCTGAGTCGGTCGCATGGCCCGCCCTGCACAGCAGCGACATTGTGGTCATGGGTGAGCGGGACCTCCCCCTCGCGAAGGAGTGGGTGCGCCACCCTGACGCCGAAGTCCATGTCCTGGGCCAGCCCCGCTTCGATGTACTCGCTGGCCTCGGCCGCGATACCCAGCGGCGCTACCTGGAACATCTGCTGGCACATGGCCCGCGTCGCAGTCCTGCCCGTATCGCGGTGTGGGCCTGCCAGCCCTTCGGTCCTGACCGGCTCAAGGCCCAGGCCGACCTGCTGCTGGACGGTCTGTGGCAGGCCGGCGGCGACTGGGGCCTCGTCATCGCGCCGCACCCGGCGCAGAGCGTCGACGTCTTCGCCCCCCTGCTCGAACGGCACGGTCGGCCGCTCGTGGCCGTGGCCGATCCCCGGGTCGGCGCTCGTGGCTGCCTCGCCGGTGCCGACGCCCTGGCAAGCGCCTATTCGACGTGCGGCATCGAAGCCGCGCTGATGGGCGTGCCGGTGCTCGAACTGGGTTCGCCCGGCGAGCGCACGCTCGGACTCTCCGACCACGGCCTTGCACGGCGGTGCACCACCGCCGATGACATCGCCGACGCTCTCGTCGCACTGCGCGGTCCGCACCCACCTGCCGACCGGGCGGCGACGGACGCGGTGTGCCGGTGGCGCGGTGACAGCGCAGCCCAAGTCGCATGCCTCATCACCCGCCGCTCGGGCGGCCACGTCATGCCCTCCCACCACATCAACCACGATGCCCGCGCCGCCGAGTCCGGACGGCCGCAGGGCGAAGGAGTACCTGTCCGATGACACACCTGACCGCCGACAGCGTCGCCGAACTGTTCGTCGGCGCTGTCGCCCTGGCCAAGAGCGGCGAGAGGGTCAGCCCTCGCGGCATGGCGACCCGTGAGGTGCGAGACGTCCACATGCGGCTGACGCAGCCGCGGGCTCGACTGCTGTACGCGCCGCTGGCACGCGTCATCAACCCCGCGTTCGCCGTGGCGGAGACCGTGTGGCACCTCTCCGGCTCGGACGCCCCATGGATCTTCGATTACAACGCACGCCTGCGGCAGTACGCCGACGACGGTGTCCTGCGGGGCGCGTACGGGCCGCGGATGCGGAAGTGGGCCGGGAACGTGGATCAGCTGAGCCGCGTCGTCGAGATCCTCAGAGAGGACCCCGACTCCCGCCGGGCCCTGATCCAGCTCTACGACCCGGCCCAGGACGCTGCAGGGCACAAGGACGTGCCCTGCACGCTGGGTTTCGGCTTCCATCTGCGTGCCGGCCGCCTGCACATGTCGACGACGATGCGTGGTCAGGACGTGTGGATCGGCATGCCGTACGACCTGTTCTTCTACACCGTGCTGCATGAGCTGGTCGCGGGCTGGCTCGGCGCCGAGCTGGGCGAGTTCCACCACCACGTGGGATCACTGCACATCTACGAGAACCATCTCGACCAGGCGGAAGAGCTGACCGCGGTAACCGCGAGCGCGGTCATGCCGGACCTCACCACACCGTGGCAGGGCTTCGACGGCCTCCTCGACCAGGTCGAGGCCCGGGACGTCACCGGCCACCCGGGCTGGGACACGATGGCTGAAACACTGCGCAGCTACCGTCTGTGGAAGGACGGCTCTCGTGAGCAGGCGTGGCGAGTCGCCGACAAGATCGACGGGCCCTTGGGCGAGGCGCTGATCGCCTGGTACGGCGAGCTGAACCGCCGTGCCCGCACGTCCACCGCGCGCGAGACGCCAGGGACGCGGTGATGGCCGCCATGAACCCCGCGCCCTCGGTGGTCCTCGGGATGTGCTCATACACGCACGACTCTTCTGCTGCCCTTCTGGTGGACGGGGAGCTGATCGGCTTTGTCGAGGAGGAGCGCCTCTCTCAGCACAAGCACACCAAGGACTACCCCCGCCACGCCGTCAAGTGGCTGCTGAGCGAGGCTGGGCTCACCGCAGCCGACGTCGACGCCGTCGCGTACAACTTCCGGCCCGCTCACTACCTTGCCGAGTCGCCGGCGGCACTGCGCCTCGCACTGTCACCGACAACGCGCGACCTGGCGCTGCCGAGGGCGCGCGGCTTCGCCAAGGTGGCGCTGCGGACCCAGCTGCGCACCCGCGCCCTCGGCCGGCGGTTCCCTTCCTCCCGCGTCTCCCCCGTCCTGCACCACCGTGCCCACCAGCTGGCGGCCTTCGCCGCCTCCGGGTGGAACGAGTCCGCCGTGCTCATCGTGGACAGCCTCGGCGAGCGGCAGACCACGACCATCGCCCGTGGACAGGACGCGCTCCACCCTTCCACCCGCACCCTGGAGGCGATCAACGACCCTGCCTCCCTGGGCTACGTGTACGGCGCGGTCACCGAGCACCTCGGGTGGCGCCGTGGTGACGAGGAGGGCACCGTGATGGCGCTCGCCGCCCTCGGCGATCCGGAGCGGTTCCGCCACCTTTTTGCCCGGGCGGTGCGCACCACACCCACGGGCTTCTCGCTCGACCCCGCCTACTTCCCGCCGCGGGTGCTGACCTCGGGCTACCCGAGGACCTCTCGCCGCTTCATCGCCGCAACGTGCCCCGAGCGCCACCCGAGCGAGCCGATCCAAGACGTCCACCGGGATCTGGCCGCCGCACTCCAGGAGCGCACGGAGCAGGTGATGCTGCATCTGGCCCGCCGGGCGCGGACGATCACCGGATCGCGCCGCCTGTGTGTCGGCGGTGGAGTCGCCACGAACTGCGTGAGCATCGGGCGGATCATCGAGGCCGGACTTTTCGACGAAGTCTTCGTCCCGCCCGCCCCAGGCGACGCCGGCACCGCGATCGGGGCCGCCATCGCCGTGCACACCGGCAGCCGCAGCCGACGGCCTGTGTCCGGCGTCGCCCGGGCCTGCTATCTCGGCCCGTCGTATCAGCACCAGGCCCTTGACCTCACGCCATGGCC
Source organism: Streptomyces sp. NPDC001393 (assembly GCF_053597455.1). Classification (NCBI taxonomy): domain Bacteria; kingdom Bacillati; phylum Actinomycetota; class Actinomycetes; order Kitasatosporales; family Streptomycetaceae; genus Streptomyces; species Streptomyces sp. NPDC001393. Next base: position 33,511 of record NZ_JBSFIH010000015.1, on the reverse strand, counting down.
CGGGCTCCAGCACAAGACGCTGGGCGTGGAGTCCGCCGAGTTCCTCGCCGACCAGCTTGCCCACGGCATGATCGTCGGGCTCTTCCAAGGACGAGTCGAGGCCGGCCCCCGCGCCCTTGGGAATCGCTCGATCCTCGCCTCTCCGTTGGAGCCCGGGGTCGTCGAGCGGCTGAACGCCACCGTGAAGTTCCGGGAGCCGTTCCGCCCATTCGCCCCCATGGTCCTGGCCGAACGCGCCGCGGAGTTCTTCACCCTCGGCCAAGAGGCGCCGTACATGTCGATGGCATCCGGCGTAACCGACGAGGCGCGCGAGCGCGTGCCGGCCATCGTGCACGCCAACGGCACCTCCCGCCTCCAGACCGTCACCCGGTCGCAGAACGCGTTCATGCACGACGTGCTGAGCGCCTTCGCCCGCCGCACCGGGGTGCCAGTGCTGATCAACACCTCCCTCAACGTCAAGGGCCAGCCGATCTGCGGAACACCGGAGATGGCGCTGGACTGCCTGGCCAGCTCCGGACTGGACGCCCTGCTGCTGGAAGGCCGGTGGATCACAAAGTGAAGATCGGATACAGCTTCTGGGGATTCCTCGGCAACGGCATCACCGACACCCCGGACGGGGGCCGCAGCCACCGCCGCCCCTTGATCGACGCCCTCCTCGGCCGCGGCCACGAGATCATCTTCCTGCAGGCCAACCGCGACCTGATCGAGGCCGGCGACGACCTCGGCAACGCCTACGCCTTCCACAACGGCAACCCGGACATCGACGTCCTGTTCCTGGAGTGGCGCTGGGCGATCGACGGGCGCAACACCACCCCATGCGGCATCGAGGGACACACCTGCGACCTGCACCGCCAGACAGAGCTGCTCACCTGGTACACAGTTCGGCTCGGAACCCCGACCGTGATCTGGGACAAGGACCGCCAGCTCCGGCCGGACAGCGTGTGGCGGCGCATCCGCCGGACCACTGTGTGCGAGGCCGCTCTCGAACCGACGGCGAGCGCCCACCGCCTGCTCTTCCCGGTCGACGACCGTCTCCTCGACGAGGCGGATCCGATCGTGCTCGCCAAGAAGCCCAGGGACATCGTCCTCGGGTACGTCGGCAACCAATACGACCGCGACCAGCATTTCGATCGCTTCTTCGCGCCGGCCGCCACACGCTTCGATCACCTGGTCGGGGGCAAGTGGACCAAGACCGATCGCTGGCCGCACGTCCGGTTCCTCGGCAGGCTCCCCTTCGAGGCAGTCCACGCCGTGTACGGCAGGTCTCTGGCAACCGTGCTGATGCTGCCGGAGCGGTACGCCGTCGTCGGGCAGATGACGCAGCGGATCTTCGAGGCCGTCCTCGTCGGCTGCCTGCCGCTCACCCCTGCCGACATCCTGCACGCGGACCGCTTCGTGCCCAAGGAACTGATCGTCAGCTCCGGCAGCGAGGTGATCGAGCGGCTCGCCCACCTCCAGCGGATCGCCGGCACCCAGCAGCACGCAGACCTGATCGCGACCTGCCTGGACCGCCTGGACCTGTTCCGCCTGAGTCGGCAGGTAGAGGCGTTGGAAGCCGTACTGGACACGGCTGCCAGCCCCGTAAATGTGGAGCAGGGAGCGGCGTGATGCAGCTGGCTTCCCAGACCATGGCACCTGGATCATCCGAACGTGTCCGACCGGCCGGTCCGATCGGGCACCCGAGCGCCTCTACGCTGGAGCACCATGAAGAAGGTCGCCATCGTCGGCTGCGGAGGCAGCGGCAAGTCCTACCTGGCACGCGAGCTGGGCAGGATCCTCGACGCCCCGGTTACGCACCTGGACGCCGCGTTCTACGACGACGCGTGGAACGCGCTGCCCATGGAGAAGTTCGCCGCCCTGCAGCGGGACCTGGTCGCGCAGCCGAAGTGGGTGATCGACGGCAACTACAACTCCACCTTGCAGATCCGGCTCGAAGCCTGCGACACGGTGGTCCTCATGGACGTCTCGACCGTGGCCGCGCTGTACGGGATCTTCTCCCGTCAGGTCCGGCACGGGGCAGGGCACAAGGGCAACGGGGTGCACAACCGCATCCACTGGGGCGTGATCAAGTACGTGGCGACGTACCGCCGCAAGATGCGCCCGCGCGTCATGGCCAAGATCGAGGAATTCGCCTCGGGCCGTGCCGAGGTGGTGCTGCTGCGCAACCGACGACAGACGCACCGCTGGCTGCGCAAGGTCGCCGCCGAGCACCGCTGAGCGCTCCGCGCCCCCGAGGGGAGGGTGCGGCATGAGCGGCGCCAACCCCTTCCTGGACCCCGCGCGGCAAGCGGAGCTGTATGGGCACGCCTCGCGGCTGGCCGGCCGGTCCAATGCCCTGATGCGGGCGAAAACCTCCGGACGCCCGGTACCAGACACAATCGTGCGCCTGGTACGCGCCCACCACGAGCGGGCAGACAAGCTCGGCCTGGTCTTGGACGTCGGCTGTGGTCGCGGTACAAGCAGTCTGGCCCTGGCCCAGCAACTCCGGCCGCAGCGGGTACTCGGTCTAGACGCGGCTCCGGCCTTGATCGAACAGGCCCTACACCGCGCTCAACGGCTCCCCGACGTCCCAGTCAGCTTCCACATGGGCAACTTCCACCAACTGCCGCTTCCTGCCCAGTCATTCGACGTCGCTGTCGCAGCCTTCTGCCTTTACCACTCACCGCAGCCTCAGACGGTGGTCGCGGAGATGAAGCGGGTGCTGGCTCCGGGAGGGCTGGCCGTGCTCGTCACGAAGGGGCTCGACAGCTACCGGGAGATGGACCAGCTGGTCGCTGCCGCCGGCCTCGACCCGCGGGCCGAGCAGCACGAGAGCCTGTACATCTCGGCGCACAGCGACAACCTCGCCCACCTGGCCGCCGTGTCGCTCGACGTACTCGCTGTGGAGCACGAGGAACACCGCTTCACCTTCGACGGACACGACCACGTGGCGGAGTACCTGGCCACCAACCCGAAGTACGACCTCGCCCCGGGCCTTTACGGCAATCCTGGCGCGCTCGCGGCAACACTGCATGAGTTCCTGCCGGACCGGCCCCTCACCACCAAGTCCCTCGTCACCTTCGTGGTAGCCCAGTCAGGGGGAGGACGGTCGTGAGCGTTCGCCAGTTCACCAAGCACTACGAGACCCCCGGCCGGGTGGCCTCGGCAGCCCGCCATCACGCCTGGCTCGTCGAGCACGCACAGCCGCTGCGGCTTCCGGCGCTGACGGTGGTGGGGCCGACGAGCCTGACATACGAGTGGATCGACGGCCGTCCTGCCCGGACCGAGGACCTGCCGGCCCTGGCTGGGTTGCTGGGCGATGTCCACGGGGCCGCCTGGACCACCGACCTCCGGCCGGCCGCGCTCAACAGGCCCCACCGTTTCCGTGACGGCATCGCGTTCGGCGACTACATCGGTCCCCGGCAGGCTGCCCTGCGAAGAAGGCTGGAACAGGGGTACCTGCCGGACCGCGGGGCCTTGCACGCATTGCTGACGCTGCTGGAGAAGACCGCCGAGGGGCCGACCGCCTTCTACAAGGACAGCAACCCGCGAAACTTCATCATCACCGAGGCCGGCGAGATCTACACGGTCGACACCGACGATCTGACGCTGGCGCCGATGGGTTACGACCTGGCGAAACTGATCGCGACGCTGGTCCTGACGTACGGGCCTTTGCCGGCTCCAACCATTGACTCGGCCCTGCGCGCCTACAACGAGGCCGCCGTACGCCACGACCCCCAGCTTGGCATCACGGATCGCGAGCGGCTCGACGACTTCCTCACCCTGCACGCCGTGCTGACCGCTCCGTACGCCAGGCGCAACGGCTACCGCTACACCTGGTCGCCCCGCCCCAGCCCCCAAGGATCCACATGATCACCACCGAACTCGTCTTCGTCCGCCACGGCGAAGCCCAGTGCAACGTCGACGGCCTGGTCGGCGGCCCGCTCACCTGCACCGGGCTGACCAACCGCGGATACGCCCAGACCGAACAGGTCGCGCTCCGCCTCGCCACCGAACACCGAAACAAGCCGTTCGACGCCCTGTACGCCGGCCCGCGCCTCCGCCTGCGCCAAACCGGCGAGATCATCAGCCAGACCCTCAACCTCCCCATGTCCACCGACGACCGCCTCGACGGTCCGGTCCACGGTGCCGCCGACGGCAGACCCTGGGCCGAGGTGAAAACCGCCGCCGACGGCGGGCCGCACGCCCACCCGGACAGGCCCTGGGCTGCTGGATCCGACACGTGGAACGGCTACCTGGAGCGGGCCGGCCGCCTCCTACGGGAGCTCATCGACCATCACGAGGGTGAGCGCATCCTGTTCGCCGCGCACGGCGAGACCGTGATCGTCGCCCACACCCTGCTCCTGGGAATCCCACTCGGATCTCCGACCGGATTTACCGTCTCTCACGGGTCCATCACCCGGTGGCAACACCACCTCAACAGACTGAGACAGAGACGGTGGATGCTCGACCGCCACAACGACACCGAGCACCTGGCCGCGTTAGCGCAGGAGGCTGCCGCGTGATCATGCTGTCCGGTGATCCGCGCCTGAGCCTGGCACAGGGCGCGCTCGGAGCGGTCCGGATCGTGCAGGATCCGACTCTCCCGCCCCGAGTCCTGCGTCTGGTCGACGCCGACGGCAATGAGTTCTTCGCCAAGCAGCACAGCGAACGCGACCGATACACCCGAGAACTCCACGCCTATCTCGCCTGGGGAGCTCACCTGATCGGGCACGTCCCCCAAGTGGTGGGCCGGCAGGACAGAACATGCACCCTGCTGCTCACCGCGGTGCGCGGCGTACGGGCGGATGCGGTCGCCCCCGGGTCGCCGGAGGAGGAACAGGCTCACTACGAGGCCGGGCGCGTCCTGGGCAAGCTGCACCACGCCACCTCGGTACCGCGTACCGGCGCCGTCGGCACGGAACTCGCCCAGCGGCTACGCGACTGGATCGCCCGTGCAGACCGGGCCGGCCTCATCTCCACAGCCGAACGCGACCGCATGAGCCACAGCGCGGACGTCCTGGCGAACACGCTCATGGACAGCGCGGTGTGCCACCTCGACTACCAGCCGCGGAACTGGCTCCTTGGGGACGCCTTCGGAATGTGCGACTTCGAGCACATGCGCCGGGACGCCCGCATCCGCGACTTCGCCCGGCTCGAATTCCGCCGCTGGCAGGCCGCTCCCCACCTCCGCACGGCGTTCTTCGCCGGATACGGAACGCCGCTGAACGACACCGAACAGCGACTGCTGGAGTCCTTCGGTGCGATCGAGGCGGTCACCGCCCTGGTCCGCGGACACGAGCAGGACGATCTCGCCCTCAGCAGCCACGGCCGCACCGTTCTCGCCCGGCTCGCCTGAACCACAACCCTCCCCGGAATTCCTGGAGAACTCCGTGTCACAGCACGCATCCCACATGACCACCACCGTGCCCCGCCGGGCTGTGGTGACCGGCGACGCCGGCTTTATCGGCTCCCACCTCGCGCAGGCCCTCGTCCAGGCCGGCGCCGTCGTCGTCGGCGTCGACCGTCGTGACCCTGCCACCGACCCCACGGCCGCAGCCAACCTGGCCGCCCTGCAGAGGCTCCCGGGGTACATGCACGTCACCGCTGACCTCCTCAACTGCGCGATCGAGCCGCTACTCGTGGACGCGAACGCCGTCTTTCACCTGGCCGGCATCCCCGGGGTACGCCCCTCCTGGGGGCCGAAGTTCAGCGAGTACGTCGCCTCCAACGTCCTCGCCACCCACCGCGTCATGGACGCCGTCACCCGTATGGGTGTTCCCCGGCTGGTGGTGGCCTCGTCCTCCAGCGTCTACGGCCCCACCGAGGGCGGTCCGAGCGTAGAAACCGACCGGCCACAGCCGGCATCCCCGTACGCGGTCACGAAACTCGCCGAGGAGCAGCTCTGCCTCGCGCACTCCGCCCAGGCCCATTGCCCCACCAGCGTCGTCGCTCTGCGGTACTTCACCGTTTACGGCCCCCGGCAGCGCCCCGACATGTTCACGCACCGCGCCCTCACGGCCGCCCTGACCGGCCAGTCACTACGTCTGTACGGAGACGGTCACCAGCGCAGGGACTTCACGTACATCGACGACGCAGTCGCCGCCACCATCGCCGCGGCCACGATCCCGACCGCCAGCGGAGTGATCAACGTCGGGGGTGGTTCCAGCGCCTCCCTGCTGGAAGTGATCAACATCGCGAACAGCCTCTCCGGCCGCGAGATCCAGGTTCACCACGAAAACCCCCGCAGCGGCGACGTCCTCACCACCCGCGCCGACCCCGGCCGCGCCCATGAGGTCTTGGGCTGGCAGCCCCAGGTCGACCTTCACAACGGCATGCGAGCTCACATGCAGGCGCTGGCCGCCGAGACCGCCGCGTACGGCCACGCGGCATAACCAGCGGGACACCAGGAGGAGTTGCAGTGGAGAGTCCTGAAAGGGCGCGACTGGAAGCCTTTTTCCGGCAGATCACAACACGGTTCCCCGCTGGCGAGCACGTCACCACCCTGATCATCACGCACCTGCTCTCCGAGCGGCCGGCGTTCCTCCACGCAATGGCCGCGACGTCCACGGTCGGTGCTGTACTACCCAAGCCCAGGTCCGTCGACCAGCCGACGCTGGAGAAGGTCCGACGTGCCTTCACCGTCCATGACCTGAACCGAGAACTGTTTGCCGACTCGACCTGGGCGTTGGAGTACCTGGAGGACACAGCAGGCGGCCGGAACGTCATCCTGATAGACATCGGCGGCTACTTCGCGCCGTGCCTCGACACCCTGGTAGAGAAGTTCTCCGGCCGTGTCCTCGGCGTCGTCGAGGACACCGAGAACGGACACCAGCGGTACGCGGCACTCGACCGCCTGCCCTGCCCGGTCGTCTCGGTGGCCCGCTCCCCGCTGAAGGACTGCGAGGACCACCTGGTGGGCCGGTCCATCGTCTTCTCGACCGACGCCCTCGTACGCGCCCGCGGCGACATTCTGACCAGCCGAAATGCCTGCGTCATCGGGTTCGGCAAGGTCGGCCGGGCCATCGCTCAAACGCTGCGCGCCCAAGACCTACGCGTCACCGTCCACGACACCGATCCAGTCAAGAGAGTGCAGGCGCGTTCCCAAGGCTTCCGTACGAGCGCGTCGACGGCCGAGGCGCTGCGGGAGGCGGAACTCGTCCTGTGTGCCACCGGCAACCTCGCCCTCCGCCAGGGCGATTTTTCCGCCCTGCGCAACGGGGCGTACCTCGCCTCGGTAACGTCCTCAGAGGACGAACTCGAACTCGGCAGCCTCCATGGCCTCTACAAGCGCACCCCGGTCAGCGAGCATCTGACGCGCTACGAGATCACGGGCCACTACTTCTACGTCCTCGCTGACGGCGGCGCCGTCAACTTCGTGCACGGCGCCGCCGTCGGCTCATACATCCATCTCGTTCAGGCCGAGATACTCGCCGCCACCGCGGCCCTCAGCCACGGCCGCTTCCAGTCCGGTCTCCACGAAATGGCCGCACCCGACCGCCAGGCCATCGCCAGGATCTGGTTCGACTACTTCGACAGGTGATTCCATGCCGCCTTCCCCCGACCACATCCGTGCCACCGTTGAGGGGTACCTCACCCACCACCCGTCCGAGCGGGACGCCCTGGCTGCGCTCTTCGTCGCCCTTACCGGCGGGGACGATCCGACCAGCCGCAAGACCTTTCCCACACACGTCACCTCCAGCGCCATCGTCATCAACAGCAACGACCAGGTGCTCCACATCCAGCACAACGCCACCGGCAAGGCACTCGCGCCCGGCGGCCACAACGAGCCAGGGGACACAGACCTTCCCGGTGCCGCCCTTCGTGAACTGGGCGAGGAAGCCGGCATTCCTCGCGATGCCGTCGTCCCCCTCCCCGGCTTTGAGACCGTGCCGCTGGACATCGACGTACACGACATCGCCGCCAACCCCGCGAAGGGCGAGCCGGCACACCAGCACGTCGACTTCCGCTGGGCCTTCCTCCTCCGGGCCGAACACGCCGTGACGCTTCAAACCGAAGAGGTCAGCGGATACGAGTGGCGGTCCTTCGAGGACTCTGCCTCGCCGACCGTCCGCGCCAAGCTGGCCCTCCTCCCCCGCCCCACCCATTCCTGACACTCACCGACGGGAGTACGCCGTGGCAGTCACCACCGCCGCACCGCCGAGCACCGCGCGCCGCCACCACATAGCGGTCATCCCGTGCCGCTGGGGAGCCTCCCGATTTCCAGGAAAGCCCCTTGCGCAGCTCGGGGACAAGCCGCTGCTGTGGCACGTCCACCAGCGCTGCCTGGAGGCAGAGCGCCTCGACGGGGTGGTGGTCGCCACCGATGATGAGCGCATCGAGGAGGTGTGCCACCGCCTGGGCATCGAGTGCATGCGGACCGGAGAACACCTCACCGGCACGGACCGCGTCGCGGAGTGCGCAGAACGCCTGCCCGCAGACGCCTACATCAACGTCCAGGGGGACGAGCCGTTCATCTCCCCCACCGCGATTGACGCTGTCTCCCAAGCCATGGAGCACCTGGCACCCAGAGCCCTGGCAGTGAACGCATACACGGAGCTGGACGACGCCAGTGCCGTCCTGGACCACAACGTCGTCAAGGTCGTCGTCGACGCCGAGCACAACGCCCTCATGTTCTCCCGGCAGCCGATCCCCTACCCGCGCGGTGACCGGCCGAGGTACCTGCGTCAGCTCGGTCTCTACGGCTTCACCCGAACGGCCCTCGACACGTTCCGGCGTCTCCCTCAGGGGCCGCTGGAACGTGCCGAAGGCGTGGAGATGCTGCGCTTCATCGAGCATGGCCACGACGTACGGATGCTCGGCGTCGCGGACGATGGGTTGGCGGTCGACACTCCCGAGGACCTCGCGAGGGCCGGCACCTTGTTGCGGACCCACACCGGGCGGGCGATCGCCCGCTTCTCCTGATGACCGCGGTCGACCGCCGCTCCCTGGATCCGGCGCTCTGCTCACACGCTTCGACGAGACCGCGCCCGTCCCCGGCGCCGCAGCAGCATGCTCGGCGTTTTGGCCACCGCCGCTCCGACCTCTGACCCTGGGGCCGCAAGGGTCGATGCCACCCGCAAGCTCCGGCGCGCGCTGAATCCCAGGGTTACCAACACGACCGAAACACATGTGTTCGAAATTCCGGCCGGCTCGTTGAGCCGCACGAACCAGCCGCACAACCGTCAAGGGGGACCACGTTGACTTCGGCCAGAACACCAGCACATGCGACTCCCCATAACGTGGCACGAGGGGATGGGTACTCGTACCGCGACGAGTCCGGCGGCATGGCCTCTGTGCGGATGATCACGGTCGCCACCATGGGGCGGTGGCTGCCCACGCCGGCTCTCCGGTCGCTGAGCTGCTCCGAGCCGGGAGGCGCCCGGTGAAGAGGTTCTTCGGACGCGTGCGGATGGCGGAGCCGGAGGTCTCCGACGCCGAGGAGGAGCTTTTCGGCGGTCCTCTGCGCTACGACTTGGGCTGGTCGGAACACGAGCGTGCCCGGCTCGACCTGACGATGATGTCGGCTCTGCGCTCCATGCCCGGTCTGGTCGGGGCGACCTTGCGGATGGCGTGGCGTGCCGACCGCCGCGCGCTGCTCACGGTCGCCGTCAGCGAGATCGGGCAGGGTGTCGCCGCGGCGGTCGGGTTGCTCGCGGTCAACGCCGTCATGCACGCGCTGCTCGGCTCGGGCACCCCCGAGCAGCGGCTGCACGCGGTGCTACCGGGCCTGGTCGCCGCCGCAGCAGCGGCCGTGGTCAACTCGGGTCTGGCCGGCTGGTCCACCTCGCGGGCGGGCCGGCTGGAGCCGCTGGTCGAGCGGATCGCCACGACCCAGTACCTGGCCGCAGCCGCGTCGGTGGAGCTGGAGGCCATCGAGGACCCGGAGTTCCGACGCCTGATCGATGTCGCCCAGTACGGCGCCGCATCCGCCCGCCGCATGATCAGCGCCTGCGTGGCCGCGCTGAACGGCACCATCTCCCTGATCTCCACGGCCAGCGTCCTCACCATCCTCCACCCGGTGCTGCTGCCGCTGCTGATCCTGATCGCGGCGCCGCGCGGCTGGGGCGCGATGCGGGTGGCGCAGGAACGGTACGTGTCGGTGATGACCTGGGTCGAGCACGTACGGGCCAGCCGCCTCATCGGGAACCTGCTCACCGAGCGCTCCGCCGCGCAGGAGGTGCGCATCCATGCCGTCGGGCCGTTCCTGCTCAGCCGCTACGAGCGGATGGCCGAGAGCGCCGAGGCCGAGCAGGAGCGGCTGGCCGTCGGCAAGGCGGTCACCGAGTGGGTGGCCGCCGCGTTGTCCGGGCTCGCCATGGCGGCGACGTACGCGGCCATGTTCTGGCTGATCATGAGCGGGCACATGAGTCTGGCCGTGGCCGGTACCGCCGTCATCGCCGTCCGGTCCGGCTCGGCGAGCCTGGGCGCGCTGGTGATGAACATCAACCAGCTGCACGAGGAGTCCCTCTACGTCCGCGACCACGCCCGCTTCCTGGACGAGGCGGCGCGGCGCACCATTCCCAGCGGGGGCGATCCCGTTCCGACGCGGGTGAGGCAGGTCGTTCTGGAAAAAGTGAGCTACCGCTACCCGGACCGGGAAGCCCCCGCCCTGGACGAGGTCTCCCTCACGCTGCCCATGGGCTCGGTCACCGCCGTGGTCGGCGAGAACGGCTCCGGCAAGAGCACGCTGATGAAGGTGTTGTCGGGCCTGCTGCTGCCGCAGAGCGGGACCGTGCGGTGGGGAGAAGCGGACATCGCTTCCCTGGACCGCTCCCAGGTCTTCGACCGCGTCGCACTGCTCACCCAGGACTTCCAACGCTGGCCCGTGACAGCGGCGTTGAACATCCGTATCGGCCGGCCCGCCCGGCCGGCCGATCCCGAGCACCTGCAGCCTTCGGTGGACTACGCGGGTGCCGGACCGGTCATCGCAAAACTTCCCGAAGGGCTGCGCACCCTGCTGGCCCGGATGTTCCGCGGCGCGAGCGAACTGTCCGGCGGCGAGTGGCAGAAGATCGGGCTCGCCCGGACCCACTGGCGCAGCGCCACCTCGGATGCCGACGGCGTGCTCATCGTGGACGAGCCCACCTCCGCCCTCGACCCGGAAGCGGAGATCGCCGCCTTCGACCGCATCCGCCGGCTCGCCGCCCCGAACCGGGCCGTCGTCCTGGTCACCCACCGCATGTCCGGCGTCCGCCACGCCGACCGCATCTACGTCCTGCACCACGGACGCCTCGTAGAGCACGGCAGCCACGACGAACTCATGGCCGCCCAAGGGCGCTACGCCTCGATGTTCGACGCGCAAGCCGCCCAGTACGCCCCCGCGGGCACCATCCCCCGCCCCGGCTCCCCCACCGTCGCAGATCCCGCATGACCCGTTCGAAAGGCCCCAGGGTGACGGCTCCCCCCACTACCGCGCAGGAACACGATCCCAGTGCACTGCGGCACCGGCTCGTCGATCAGCTCCTCGCGGCCGGCCACGTCCGCACCGCCAGTGTCGAGGCCGCCCTGCGCAGGGTTCCCCGCCATGCTTTCGCACCGGACGTGCCCGTGCAGACCGCGTACGCCGATGACATCATCCCCACCCGTCACACGCCCGACGGCCGGATCAGCAGCTCCGTCAGCGCACCATGGCTGCAGGCCGTGATGCTCGAAGCGGCCCGCATCCAGCCGGACGACCGTGTCCTGGAGGTTGGCTCTGGCGGTTACAACGCCGCCTTGATCGCCGAACTGGTCGGCCCGACCGGACAGGTCACCACCGTCGACATCGACCCAGACGTCACCGACCGCGCCGCCCGCTTCCTCGCTGCCGCCGGATACGACCGTGTCCGTGTCTTCACCGCGGACGCCGAGTATCTGCCCGCCGATGTCGTCCCCGAAGGCGGATTCGACGCGGTGATCGTCACGGTCGACACCTGGGATCTGCCGTGGATCACCATGGTCGCGGAGGGCGGACGCCTCGTCGCCCCGCTACGCCTCCACCAGTACGTTTGGTCCATTGGGTTCACGAAACACGACGGTGCGCTCATCAGTGAGGAGCCACTCACCGTGTGCGGCTTCGTCCCCATGCAAGGCGTCGGCGCATGGGAACCGAATCTACGCACCATCCCAGGCTGCGGCATCCGCCTTGCCTTCGAGGACGGAACGCCCATGCCCGTCGACCAGCTGGCCCCGGCCTTCGGTATGGCGCCCTCAACGGTCCGTACGCACGTCACCGTCGGGGGTGAGGAACCCTTCGACTCCCTCACCCTCTATCTGGCCGGGGCTCTCCCCGGCTTCTGCCGCCTGTCCGTCGACCCGGACCACGACACCGGCCTCGTCAGTCCCCCACCCCCGCACTGGCCCGGCGCGGCCATGGTGCGTGGGAGGTCACTCGCCCGTCTGGCACACGAGCGGATCGGAGACGGCGAAAACGGCAACGGCGCCTACGAGTTCGTCATCCACGGCTATGGACCGGCCGGTCACCTGGCGGCCACAGAAATGGCCGAGCACGTCCGGCACTGGCAGCGCAACCACCGCGCCGCACCCTGCCCGCACATCACGGTCCAGCCCAAGAACGCCACCGGACCGACCGGCGCCTATACCGACGGCCTGCACGTGTTCCATAAGAAACACACTCGGATCAAGATCGACTGGCCCGTCATTCCCGGCGAAGCAGCGCCTGCAGCCCTTGCCGACGCCCAAGACCATGAGCCCTGCTGTCCTGCCCGCTCGCAAAGCGGCCGAGTGGCGACCGTGCCGGCCACCGCCGACTACTGGGAGCCGCTCTGGGCCGGCGGACGCCGGTATCGCGAGGTCACCAGCACCGAGGCAGCGATGCTGGCCGACCATGTCGGACCGGGCCACGGACGCCCGGCACTCGACATCGGCACCGGCGAGGGTTCACTCGCCCGCCACCTTCACCAGCTCGGTTACCGCACCATCGGCATCGACTTCGCGCCCAGCGCCATCGCCGCGGCCCGCAACACCCAGCGGGGCGACGGGCCGGCCTGGCACCTGATGGACTTCGTCTCCGACGACCTCAGCGCCCTGCCGGATGCCGCGTATGCGATCGTCACCTGCCGCCTGGTCTACCGGTGGATCGACGACAAGGCGGCCTTCCTCGACCGCGTCCGACAGGTCCTGGCGCCCGGCGGGACCTTCTGGGTCGTCACCGAACTCGCCGGCCGCCGCGAGGAGGACGATCCGTACAGGCACCTCGGTATCACACCCGCCGAGGCCGAAATCCTCACCGCGAGCTGGTCCGTAGTACGCACCGCCGATCTCGACGTGCTGCGCTGCTATGCACTCCGCCCCTGAACTGAGCACGGAGGTCGACGTGTTGGACATCGAGCATCAGACCCGCCTCGCCTGGGACACCTATGGAAAGCACCACCTGGAGCGCGCCACTCCCCTGCCGGAAGTGGAACGGATCAGCTGGGGCCCTGCAGCGAACGGGCCCGGGGACGCCCTCCTCGGGGACGTCGAGGGCCTGCGGGTCCTGGACATCGGCTGCGGCCCTGGTCGGCACGCCGCCCACCTGGCCCGCACCTACCCGAGCGCAGGTGGACGGCGTCGATGCTTCCCTCAGCCAAATCGAGAGAGCGCGTGCCCGCTACGCCGATGTACCGGACCTGCGGCTGGTGCACGCCGACGCTGTCGAGTACCTGGGCACGACAGCCCCGTACGACGTGATCTACTCCCTCAGCACCTTCCACTTCCTCGACCCGCACCGGCTCTTGGCCGCCCTGTCGACCGCCGTCAAACCGGGCGGACGGCTGTACTTCACCGTGCTGCACACCAACTCCGATGGCGACGGCCCCACCTCGACCGTCACCCCACGCCCGGAGATCCTGCGCCTGGCCGGCGGCGACGATCTCACCGTGCACATGTGGGTGCTCACACCCGAGTTGTGGGAAGACCTGCTCGTGCACTACGGGTTCCGCGTGCAGGGCATCACCGTCCTCGACGCGCCGGAGAAGAACAACCACGCCTCCTACCGACTGTTCAAGGTCCACCGGCCAGCCCGGATCACCGCCCGGCCCCGCACCGCGAAGCCACCCGTCGCCCATGCGGCCGTCGGCGTCGGGGCAGTGCTCCTCGGACCCGAGGGCCTCCTCCTCGGCCGACACCGGCTGGGCACACGGGAGCTGCCCGGCGGGACCGTGGAGCCGGGCGAGTCACTGCAAGAGACAGTCGTGCGCGAACTCGCCGAGGAGACCGGTCTGTGCGCCGACCCGGCCGACGTCCGTCTTCTCGGCATGTTCCTCGACCAGATCGGCGACGTCGTCCGCATCACCTTCGGCGCGCTCGTCACCCACTGGCAAGGCGAGCCGGCCGACCAACCTGGCGAGAGTGTCGGAGACTGGCGCTGGTGGCCGCTGGATGCCCTGCCGCCGGACCTGTTCGAATGCAGCGCCCAGATCCTCACAGCCTGGCGCCCGGACCTCCCCATCGACCACGCCCCCGCCCGCTGCTTCTCGCCCATCACCGACCCGCACACCACCGCCTCCGCGTCATCCCAGCCCTGACTGAGGCGGGCCTCGCCCGGTGAACCCCCTACCGCCTCACCCATCGCCGAATCAACAGGACCGATCCCGTGACCACTCCACGCCGTGCCACGCCCGCCGATGCCGAAGGCATCACCCGCCTGCGGTCCGAACTGATCCTCTCCCAGCCGCTCACCCCTGACTGGCTGGCCCTGTGCCGAGACCAACTGACCGAACGCCTCGAGGCTCACGGCGATGCCCGGGCCTACGTCGTCGAAGCACCCGAGGGAGGACTCGTCACCTGCGCCCTGGCACTCGTCAGCCCCGTACTGCCCGCACCCCGGTATCCCAAGGGACTGGCCGCACGCATCCAAGCCGTGGCCACCCGGCCCGGGTACCGACGTCGCGGCTACGCCAAAGCCGCCCTCACCGCGCTCCTCAACGACCTGGAGCAGGAAGACATCACCCTTTTCGAACTGCACGCCAGTGATGAATCCAGGTCTCTGTACGAGGGGCTCGGATTCGTCAGCGATCCAGCACTGATGCGCAGAACCGCACTACCTCCGCAATCCCGCGGTCAGCACAGGTGCGGCGCTCTGACCGACGACTGGGACACGATCCAGCGTCTGGCTGACACGTTCAGCCGTCTCGATGCTGAGAACGGACTCGCGCCAGAGGAGCAATGGACCCTGCAAGTGCTCAAGCTCGCGGAAGAGGTTGGCGAGGCTGCGCAGGCCGTCATCGGAGCCCGGGGCACCAACCCGAGAAAAGGGCACAGCCACACGTGGACAGACGTCCAAGACGAGGTGGCCGACGCTGTCATCACTGGCATGGTCGCCCTCGCACGACTGCGTCCCGACGCACGTGAATACTTCACTGCCGTTCTGGCCCGAAAAGCCGCGAAGTTCCTTCCGTCACAGGATTCCGGCGACGAGCTGCTTCGCTGACGTAGCCCTGCCACGTGCTCCCGCTTCTCGACGTGCTCAACCGCCTCTCCCGGCAGTGACGGATGCGGCCGGAGACGCATGGGCCCCGGCTGGACGTCGTCAGCCGGGGCCTGCATGCATGCAGAGACAGCGCAGCGGTTCAGGACTCGGTGTAGCGAGCGAGGAAGTCCAGCTCGGCTTGAGAGATCCGCCGCGGCCTGCCGGTCTCCAGGTTGTACGCGGCCATCAAGGTCGTGGCTTCGGCATACAGATGGTCCGCGTCACGGATTTCGTAGGCAAGTTCCAGCCTCGCCCCCCGGCAGGCGACGACCCAGACGTCCACGTCCACGGGCTCCTCGCGGTAGGACAGGGGAGCGCGATAGTCCACGATGGAACGGCTGACCACGAACGCGTGCTGGCGGCGTCCGGCCTCGTCGGTAGGCAGCATCTCCTGGAACATCCGGGTCCTCGCCTCCTCCATGTACCGGGGGAAGAGAGCGTTATTGACGTGCCCGTACGCGTCCGCGTCGGCCCAGCGCAACGGGAGGGCATAGGTGTACTTCTTCACGAGAAAGGTCTTCCTGTGTGTGTGGGGGGGCAGATGGCATGGGGGCCACTGATGCTGTCGGCGGGCGGCTCTGAGCAAGGCCGTCCATCGCGGTCCCTCAGCCTGCCATGCAGCTCTTCGGCGACTCGGCATTGCCTTCCTGAACCTGCTGCAGGACATCGCGGAGCACACGCTGCTCGGTGTCGCGCTCGTCGAGGAGCTGTCCGATGCGAACGCTTGCCGCCGCAGGATCGGCCGGCAGCGCAGCGCGCACCAGCTGACGCATCTCAAGGAGGCACGCGCCCTCTACCGCGTGCCTGGGCACGCGAGCGATAACGGTGGCCGGCGAGACATGGGTGACGGACCAACTACCGGTCGTCTCTTCGGTGGCCCAGACCACGGTGCGCTTGTCCGGCGCAAGCGTCAGGTGGACGTCGGAACCCACGGTCCCGCTGATGGCCGGCAGGGGGACGCCGTTGTCCCCCGCTAGTGCTGCTGCTTCGTCTGCAGTGGCGACAACCATGCGGGCCGCGAGGGTTGCCGCTTCCCTTCGCCAACGGGTGGCGGCGTCCTCGGCCGCACGGTTCTGCGCGTGCCGCTGTGCCGTCGCCACGTCGTTTTCGTTCGCGGTCATTGTTGCCCAAGCGTCGCGGACGCCGCCGAGCGCGTCGCGCTCGTCGTCGCCGTGGCCTTCAATCCAGGTGATCACGACGAAGCGACAGTCGGGCATCGACGCCGGATAGAGGACGTGGCTGACGACCTCGATCGTCTCCCAGTCCAGCGTCGGCACGTTCATCCGGAAGACATGGCCATCGCGGGTCTCCCCCATGTCGTGCTCGGTCTCCCAGACGTGCCGCACATCGGGGTCCTTCTTGACGTCCTCGATCAGCCGGCGCAGCTCGGCATCATTCGGCCTGGTGGCCTGGGCGAACTTGAGGATCTTCACATACGCCGAGGCGTGCTTGTCCCAGTCCTGGTACTGAGCGCGGGCCTCCGGCGTTGTCAGAGCCCACCGAATGAGATTCGCGCCCGGCTCCATCACCCACGGCCACCACTCCGCCATGGCCGTGTTGAAGGCCAGAATGTTCCAGTGCTGGTCACACAAGTACGCGGGGCTGGGCATCTGCCGGTCGATGAGCAGACGCAAAGCCTGTTGCAGCTCCGGCTGGCCGGACCCGCTCGGCGGAACGAGCATCGAGCCGACGTTGTAGAGCAGCAGCGCGTGGCGCTCGTCGCGGTCCAGCCGAAGTAGCTCGGAGAGGGCCTCGCACTGCGTGCGGGACAGCCGGGGTGGCGTCGCGCCACGTTCGATCTTGCGATACGTGCGCTCACTCATGCCCAGAGCCCTGGCCGTCCGGTACTGCGTTACCCCTGCCGCTTTGCGCCACCTGCGCAGGAGGGCACCGAAGCCCATGTAGTGGCCGGCCAATTGCTGTCCGCTGTCACCGCGCTCCGAAATCTCCTCTTCCAGAGCGTCATTGCCGCTGGGCTTTTGTTCCTGCGTGACCACGAAAATCCTGCCTTTGACTATCAGGAGACGCTTCTTTCCGGGCGCACGTAAGGACCCAAGCGGCAGCGAATCCGCTGGGCCCACCCTTCGCCTCCCGGAAGAACCATACGCAATCCCTAAGTGATCTTGATCCGGGTGGGTCGCCATGGAAGACGGCCCCATGGTTCAACGTCGAACAAACGAGGCGCGACATGGTGGCACGTTCATGCCCCAAACGGACACAACTCAAGATCCACCCATGCAGGCGGCCGGCAAATCGGCAAAACGTTGCCGCTTTTCGTTGAGCGAAGCAGTGGGCGGTCTAGACCACACTCACGACCGGGCATCCAGTTGGCTCCGTTGCAAGCATTTGCCTTATTTCAGGCTCGAGTTACGGCAGCGTAGGTATGAACCAACTACCACGCAACCCTAGCGACGTACTATACCAAACTGGACAAATAGTTGCCGTTGACGTGCTCGGACGGGCTTGACTTAAATCGCTCTGGCCAGCAGTTCCGACCAGCAATGTGGCATGAGACACAAGGGGGTTCGCAGTGAGGAACATGCCGGGACGCTCGGACCGTTCGGCCTGCGCCCACCACTTAGTCGGTTGCCTGCCGACATCGATGCCAGCTGGAACATCCGTCGAGGACCACACGGCCGGATAGCAGTACTCGCAGCGCGACGCTTAGTGGTTCGTCATTCGACACTCCGAAGGCGACGCATGCGCCGCAATTGACGCAATATTATCGACGCAGATTTTAGTGCCTCGAATTGCACTGCCGCGTCTACAGGCGTTGCGGGTAATCGCGGCAGCCGCCCCACGGCGGCTCAGCAGTGCTTGGCCGATCGCCACCAGCCGACCTGACGTGCGACCCCATCACTCTCTGCGACTAGTACAGAGTTTTAGAGCCAACTCTGGATCTTGACACGGGTCCGTGCGTATGTTCGTCGTCCCCCGGGCACCCCGCCTGGGGCCCAGAGAGCGTGAGGAGGAGGGCAGGAACCCAACGACTCGCGCAGGTCCGTATACAGCGACGGCGCCCAGGAGCGGCTACTCCTGGACGCCGAACGCGTAGCGGCACGTACCGCCCCGATCTGGCCCGGCTAGGCCCGAGAGGGCGGAGATTGCCCACCATCACCACGCTGATCCCTTTCCGACGGGCGCTTCAGCGTGGCAACACTGCAAAGGGGATTCTTCCATGCCTCCCGCCATACGCAAAAGGCCCCGTCATCCGGCCTGCGCGGCATCCGCCCTCGCCCTGGCGTCGCATCGCTTGGGCACGCTTCACGCCAGCCCGGCCTCGGCGAACAGCCAGCCGGGCGTCGCGGCCGGGGGTGTCCGATGAGCGTCAACGCACGCGAGTGGGTGTGGGAGCACAGCTCCAGCCGGGGCACCGCGCGGCTGGTTCTGCTGTCGATCGCCGACCGGGTGGCCGACGACAAGTGCGTCGCCTGGGCCTCGCTGACGAGTCTGGTGGAGCGAACGAACGCCAGCCGGACGGCGGTACGGGACGCGCTGGTCACGCTCGACAAGAGCGGCGAGCTGCGGGTGCTGGGGCACCTGGAGGGCCCGCAACGGACCACGGTGTACCGGCTGCCCCGGGCTGCCGCGTGGCTGGCGAAGGTCGCCGACGCTCGACGCGAGGACCCGGACGCGTACGTCGAGCCGCCGGCCGGCTCCGACCCGGTGCCGGAGCTGGATGAGGAGGCAGAGAAGGGCCTGCGGCGGTACGGGATCTGGCTCAAGAAGGGTGCGGAATCCGGCCCCTCCCGCCGGAATCCGGCCGGTACGGAATCCGGCCCCTCGCATCGGATTCCGACCCCTCGATTTGCCGGAATCCGACCCCAGCACGGTACGGAATCCGACACACAGAACCGTAGAGAACCTAAGTTGAACCGGAAAGGCAGCAGTAGTGGTGCTGCCGTCACCTCGGCTGCCGACTGGCAGGTCGACGCAGCCAGCCACACCTGGGCCCGCCAGCAAGGCCACCTCGACCGCCTCGGCGAGGAGGGCCTGCGAGCAGCCGACGCGAAGTGGCGCGCCCACCGCGCCGGGCACACCCCCCGACCGCCCGCTGCCTGGGCTGCCGACTGGCGCTCCTGGATCGCCCGGGAACACGCTCCGGCCCGCCCGAAGCTCTACGCCATACCCGGCAGCGGACACGCCCCGACGGGCGGCATGACCCGCGCCGAGGCCCACACAGCCGCTCTCCTCGCCGCCCTCAACGAGCCGACGCCGACCGGAACGGAGTAGCCCATGGACCGCCGCGAAACTGCCGCCCTGCTGGCCTACATCGGCCGACTCGACCCCCGCACCATCCGCACGGACCAGGGCGAAGCCCGCGACCAGCTCGCCCAGTGGCACGAGCTGCTGGACGAGGTACCGCTGGCCACGCCGCACGGCTGGGACGCCTGCGTCGTCGCCCGCCGCCACATCCGCGTTTCGCCGTACCAGATCCTGCCCGCGGACATCGCCCGCCCGTGGGAGAGCTACAAGCGCGACCGCCTGCACCGGCACACCGACCCCACCCCGTCGGCCGACCCCGACGATCAGGCGGCATGGACCGCTGAACTGGTCGGCACCCGCCGTGCGGTCGCCACCGGCTCCGCCCAGCCGGTGATGTACCGGCAGCTGGCCGCAAGCCGTGTCAGCCCGAGGCTGGAAGCCCGGCTGAAGGAAGTCGGCTCCTGCATTCCGCCGGAGGCCAGGGCTGCCCTCGCGCCCTTCCGTCGCGCCCGCGCCGCCCGCGAGGCAGCCCTCGCCCAGGGCCAGCCCGACGCTCTCTCGGTGCGCTGCGATTGGTGCGAGGCACCGGTCGGCGAGCCGTGCCGTCGCCGGCGCGTCGACCCCGACGGTTTCGCACGCGGTAGCGCCCCGCGGGCCACCCCGCATCACTGCCGACTGGACCTCGCCGCCGCCAAGCACGCGGCCTTGGCCTGACCGACTCGCACGACGGTGCACCGTCCGGTGCACCCGCGCAACACCACCGTCCCGCCCCTGCTGCCGCGCCCCTGTCCCGCGCCGCAGCAGGC
Source organism: Streptomyces sp. NPDC001393 (assembly GCF_053597455.1). Taxonomy (NCBI): domain Bacteria; kingdom Bacillati; phylum Actinomycetota; class Actinomycetes; order Kitasatosporales; family Streptomycetaceae; genus Streptomyces; species Streptomyces sp. NPDC001393. The sequence continues at coordinate 13,066 of NZ_JBSFIH010000015.1, read as the reverse complement.
GCCCGACGCCGCGTCCACCCACGCCGACCTGCTGTCGGCCGGCGCGGCAGCACACCGGAGACCACCTTGCGCCACATCACCACCCACACCACGCCGGCCACCGGCCTGCGCGGCATCGGCGACACCAGCTGGCAGCCCCACGGCGCCTGCCACGGCATGGACCCCGACGACGCCGACGCCACCTTCTTTCCCCTGCCCCGGGACTACGAGGCCATCGCCGACGCGAAGGAACTCTGCGCCATGTGCCCCGTGCGCCGCGACTGCCTCAACTACGCCTTGGAGAACGACCTCAAGGAGGGCGTCTGGGGCGGGCTGACCGCTGAAGAACGCGAACCCTGGCACAAGGGACTGCCCCATCGCCTCGACTACAGCCGCGTGATCGCCTTCTTCAACGGCCGCGACGTCCACCTCACCGAGGCCGAGCGGCAGGTCGTCATCGACCACGCCTATGTCCGCGGATGGCGACCCGACCGGCTCGCCGTCGCCCTGCAGATCGGCACCAAGCACGCCCGGGACCTGCTGCGGCAGGCGGCCAACAAGGTCTTCGACCGCGACCGCACCCTCGGCGTACCTCGTCGCAAGGACGCAAAGAGGAAGGCCGCACCCAGCAAGGCCAGCCGACCTGGGTCCGCCCGGCCCGCCACACAGCAGCCCGTCACCCGCCCGGTGGCGCCGGCCTCGGCGCACGCCCCTCTCGGAAAGGCTGCCTAATGCTGATGTCAAGCGATGAGGCGGAGTTGGGGACGTCCTTCGTAGGGCTTGCGATCGCGGAGCATGGCGTAGACGACGTTGACGCGGCGTCGGGCGAGGGCGATCAGGGCCTGGTGGTGCCGCTTGCCTTCGCTTCTCTTGCGGTCGTAGTAGGTCCTGGAGACGGGATCGCGCTGGATGGCGCAGAAAGCGGACTGGTAGAAGACGCGTTTGAGGGCCTTGTCGCCGCCGGTGGCGCTGCGCGAGTAGCGGATCCTTCCAGACTGGGACAGGACCGGGGCCAGGCCGGCCGCAGCGGCCAGGGCGTCGGGGCTGGTGAACCGGTCGATGCCGCCGACCAGCGCGATGAACTCCGCGGTGAGGACGGCCCCCATCCCCGGCAGACTGCGGATGAGGGCCCCGTCAGGGTGCTCGGCCACCAGCTCCTCGATCTCGGCCTCCAGGGCCTTGACGCGGTCCTTGGCGACCATGAGGTCGGTGGCGAGTTCGCGGATGAGCTGGGCGGTGCGGCGTTCGCCGACCACGCTGGTGCTCTGGGCGTGAGCGGCCGCGACGGCTGCCTCGGTCAGTTTCTGGGCGGTGGGGCGGTAGGCGCCGTGCCGGCTCAGGTAGCTGTTGATCCGCGCTGCGCCGGCCTGCCGGATCTCGGCAGGGGTGACGTAGCGCGAAAGCAGCAGCAGGCTCGTCTTCCGGGTCGGGTCGACCATGCGTTCCAGGCCGGGGTGGATGCCGGCCAGCAGGTCGCGCAGGCGGCTGATGCGGGCGGTGGTCTCCTTGGCCATCACGGTGCGGTGGCTGACCAGGAGCCGCAGTTCGACGGTGGCCTCCTCGGGCAGGGTGATGGGCCGCAGGTCGTCGCGGAGCATGACCTGTTCGGCGATCACCTTGGCATCACGCGGGTCGGACTTGTTCTCTCCGCCCCGGGTGCCACGCCGGGCGCGGTTGACGGCCAGGCCGGGGAGGTGGACGCAGCGCAGGTCCGCGGCCAGCAGCATGGCGGTCAGCAGTCCGGCGATGCCGCCCAACAGGTCCAGCCCGACAGTGAGGCCGTCGTGTTCGGCCTGGACGGTGAGCAGTTCACCGGCGGCCTGCTCGATCGATTCCGGGTCGTTGCCGACCCGGTGGCTGAGCAGTGGCCGGCCGCGGTCGTCGATGGCGGCCAGCCAGTGGAAGTCCTTGCCGATGTCGAAGCCTGCGGTGGCGGTCATGACGCTCCCCTCGCCGTGCAATGTGCGGCGCGACCTCTTCCGCCTGTCCTCGCCCTACTAAGCGATGGTCCGCAGAGCCTAATCAGCAGTCCGGAAGAAGTGGCGGGGCAGGGGGAACAGCCTCTCCAGCCATCGACGGCAGCCAGCATGAAACCCATCCCTGCCCCGCTCGCGCGACCCCATCGTCGCGAACGACCGGGCCGTGCGAAAGAAGGTAGGGCCGCATGACCCACCCTTCCCTGTCCCTCGGTGCGAGCCCCGACCTCTCCCACCTGCTCGCCCTCGGCGTCCCCGCCGCCGCGCTGGCCCTGGCCCTGGTCGGCTGGGCGTTCCGGCGACGGGCACAGAACCCGCAGAAACGACTCGGCAATGCCGCGGTCGTGGTCGCCGCCCTGGCCGCGCTCGGCTGCACCGCCTACAGCGCCGACACCAGCTGGCGCTTCGCCGCCGACTATCTCAACATCGCCGGCACGGCCGAACGCGCCAGCATGTTCGCCGCCGCGGAACTGGGCCTGTTCGCCACCGCCCTGATGGCCCGGCAGAACCTGAACACCCAGGGCGCTCCTGGACTGCCGGGCACCTTGGTGTGGCTCATCACCGGAGTACAAGTGATCCCCGCTTACGCCGAGAGCGGTCCCGTAGGAGGCACTGTCCGCGCCTTCGTCGGACCGGTGATGGCGGCGATGCTCTGGCACCTGGCCATGGGCATCGAGCTGCGCCTGCGCACCCCTGGTGCCGCCTCCCACGGCCTGATCGCCACTCTCGGGCGAGAAGCACGCGAGCGCCTGCTGTCCCGACTTGGCATCGCCGCCCGGGACCGCAACGCTGCGCAGATCACCCGTGACCGCGCCACCGCCCGCGCCGTGGCCCTGGCCACCCGGCTTGCCGAACTCACAGCCGAGCAGCGGCAGAGTCGACGGGGTCGGCGCCTGACCCGGCGGCTGTCGATAGCGATCGGCCGGGCCTCGGTCGCCACCGTCCCCGCCCAGCGAGCCGAGCTACTGGCCCAGCTTGCCGCCCGCCGACACGCGCTCGCGCTCGCCACCGTCCCGCTGCCCTCCCCATGGTCCCCACCGCGCTCCGGCGAGATGGCGACCACGGTCCCCGCCGCTAGCACCGAGAGCAGCTCGGCCAACGACGGTCCCCACATCGTCGTCACTCGGAACGGGGACCGGGGACTGCAACCTCACCGGGGACCAAACACCGAGAACGCCAAGCAGCACCCCGGGACCGAGGACCGGGCAGCGGGGACCGAGGACCGAGGCTCGATTCACGGGACCCACGAGCCGGGGACCAAGGCAGTGAACGCGGAGCCCGGTGAGGAGCACGAGAGCCGCTCGGGGACCGGCCTCCTGGTCGATGAAGTGCCTGCACAACGCCCTGAATGGCACCGGGGACCGGGGACCGACGAGTCGGTGACCGACACCACCGGGGACCGGGGACCGAACGACACGGTGACCGACACCACCGGGGACCGGGGACCGAACGACACGGTGACCGACACCACCGGGGACCGGGGACCGAACGACACGGTGACCGACACCACCG